>NZ_JBSFWB010000005.1:0-484683 GCF_053592635.1 Streptomyces sp. NPDC002623
CATCTCCGGCGCCGAGGTCGGCTGCCAGGGCGAGGTCGGCTCCGCCTGCTCCATGGCCGCCGGCGCCCTCGCCGAAGTCCTCGGCGGCTCCCCCGGACAGGTCGAGAACGCCGCCGAGATCGGCATGGAACACAACCTCGGCCTCACCTGCGACCCCGTCGGCGGCCTCGTCCAGATCCCCTGCATCGAACGCAACGGCATGGCCGCCGTGAAGGCGATCACCGCGGCCCGTATGGCCCTGCGCGGCGACGGGAACCACATGGTCTCCCTGGACAAGGTCATCAAGACCATGAAGGAGACCGGCGCCGACATGAGCGTCAAGTACAAGGAGACGGCCCGGGGCGGGCTGGCGGTGAACATCATCGAGTGTTAGGGAGATATGCCCTGACCAGCGTGCTCGTCCCTGTGAGTGCCCGACGCCCGGCCGGACCGGACTGCCGTCCGCCGGGCCGATGCGGCGCGCCCCCGCCTGCCCGCGGGACGCGCCGACGGCACGCGCTCCCCAACAGCCCCTCGGCCGCGGCGGGTTCACCCTTCGAGCCCGACTCCGCCGAGAGCACCCGAGGCCGGGAACCGGTACAGCCGCCATCGCCTCTTAGAGGCGGAGCGGGCTGAGCGCCTTCGGCCCGTCCCGGAACTTCGACCAGGCGACTCCGAGCTCGCACCCGAGCCCCGCGCCGGCCGGGCCGAACCCCACAGCCCGTGAGCACCGTCCGGACGGGGCCGGTGGGCGACAGGACTTCGAGGAGGAGAAGGAGACCATGAGCGGCGTACTGGTTCACCTGCCGGCGGACGGAAGGGTGGAGGCCACGACCGTGTCGGAGCCGGTGAGCCTTCGGCTCGGTCCGGGGGACGTCGCCCGCTTCGGGCGCGGCTCCGCGTCCGTCCCCGTCGATCTACGGATGGCGAATCCAGCAGTGTCCCGGCTCGCCGGAGAGATCCGGGTGACGGAGGACCACTGGCAGTTGAGCAACCTCAGCACGAACCAGACCTATCTGGTGGAGAACCCCGAAGGGGCGGGGGAGTATTTCAGGGTCCCGCCCCGCAGGGCCGGAGCCCCCGTGCCCTTCGAGTTCGCACGTGTCCTCCTGCCCACCCGGGGATCCGTCGTGACTTTCCAGGTGTTCGCCCCCGACCATGTGTACCTCTCCAAGAGCGGCATGGAGGGCTTGACGGGCACCGGGACGCTCGCCGGCTTCTCGCTGGACGAGACCTCCACGTACTTCCTCGTCCTGGTCGCGCTGTGTGAGCCGCGGCTGCGCGACGAGTCCACCGTGGCGGTGGCGACCACGCCCCAGATCGTGGAGCGGCTGCGGAACCAGCCGGGCTGCGAGCGGCTGACCAACCGGGCGGTCAGCTCTCACATCGACTATCTGGCGGACGAAAAACTGCGGATCACCGCCCCGGCGACGACCGGACCGGCTCAGGGCGTGCGGCGCAACGGCAAACGGGAGGCGGTGGCGGGACTCGCCCTGCGTTTCGGGCTGGTGCGCGAGGAGCACTTGGTGCTCCTGCCGTCGAGGAGATCGTCGCTCCACCGGACGGTGGTGACGGGAGGATGAGCAGCGGCTCCGTGGAGGTGGTTCCACGCGGCTACCGGGTCGGTGAGTGGGAGGTCACCGGCCTGATCGGAGCCGGTGGATGGGGGACGGTGTACGCGGCCAGGCGCGCCGGCGATCCGGACGACGGCGGTGACGGCGGTGACGGCGGGCACGGCGGCGACGGGAACGCGGGCGGGGCGGCCGCGCACGGGGAGACGGCCCCGGCGGAGGTCGCCCTCAAGTTCCTGCCCACGGCCGGGCTCGCGCCGCGACAGGCGCGCGGGCTGGTGGAGACCGCCCGGCGCGAGACCGAGCTCAGCCGGCGCACCAGGCATCCCCGGCTGATCCGGCTGTTCGACTCCATCACGCTCGGCGAGTCCGCCGGTTCGGCCTTCGACGGGGCCGTGGTGCTCGTCATGGAGCGGGCCGAGCGAAGCCTGCGTGAACGGCTGGAGGCTTCGTCTCCCTCCGGTCGGGGCGGCCCCTCGTCGCCCCCTGCCCGATCCTCCGCCCCGTCCGGCGAAGTGCCGCTGTCGGCGCGAGAGGGAGCGCGGCTGCTCACCGAGGTCTGCGAAGGGCTGGCGCACCTGCACGAACTGGGCTGGGTGCACGGGGACCTCAAGCCCGACAACGTCCTGATCATGGCGGACGGATCCGCACGGCTGGCGGATTTCGGCCTCTCGGTGGAGCTGACCGGCACCCACGCCTACATCCCGCCCCTGGGCACCCCCGACTATCTGCCGCCGGAACGCTGGCAGGCGTCGCTGGGCGAACGGGGCGTACAGGTGCGGCAGAGCACCGACATCTGGGCGCTGGGCGTGATGATCCACCAGGTCTTCACCGGAGGCGCCTCGCCGTTCCCCGGGGCGACGCCCGCGGCCCGCGGAGCCGCCGCCCAGGAGTACGCCGACGGACGCGCACCGCTGCGCATGGACCTGCGCGTGCCGCCCTTCTGGCGCGATCTGGCGGCCGACTGCCTCAGTCCGGCACACACCGACCGTGCCGCGCACACCGTCGAGAGCCTGCTGGGCCGTATCCGCGCCGAGCAGGAGCGGTCCGCAGCGCCGCCGGCGTCCCGGAACAGGCACACGATCCTGGCAGCCGCCGTGCTGATCGTGGCGGCGGGCGGCGTGGGCTCCGTCGGATGGCTCCAGTACGACGACGGCCGGCGGTCACCGGACAGCGGCTCCGGGGCCGGGCGAGGCGGTGCGACCGTGAGCATCGTGCCGAACGCGCTCATCAAGGTGTACAACGCCGAGCGGTCGTGTCACCGGCCCGGCGAGCGGGACAACCTGTGCAGCCTCGGACTCGCGATCGACCCCCTGCTGCCGTACGACGTCGACAACGTCGTGCTGACCAGGGTGTGGGACGGTGACGTCCTGACCGCCGACTGCCAGCTCCGCCAAGGGACGCCGGTCGCCGACGAGGCGGGCTCACGCTCGGTGCGGTGGTACAGGGTGCGCCTCACGGCGGAGAAGGGCCGGACCACGGCCTGGCTGCCGTCGGTGCGGACGAAGGATCGTCCGGCACTGGCGGAGTGCCCGGCCCGGCCCTCTCCGGGCTGACGTCGGTCAGCACAGCCGGATGTCACGCCCCTCGTTGTCCTTCGCCTCGTCATTGCCCCAGCGCTGGAGGTAGTACGCGGAGACGTACGCGCGGCCCGAGCCGCCCGGCACCACCTGGTCGAGGTCGGTGAGCAGCCACCAGTGGTTGTAGGAAGTCCCCACGCGCACCTCGTCGCCCGGCTTCTTGCACAGGACATAGTTGGTGCCCTTGAGCAGCTTGCCCTGCACCGCACAACGGGGGCTGGTGTCGCCGACGCAGTCGACGGCCGCGTAGCCGGGGGCGTCGGCGAAGGTGTCCACCCAGAACCGCTCCGGAGCGGGGTTGCCGCCGCAGGCGTTGGTGCTGGTGACCTGGGGGAACGGCCCGGAGGGGGAGAGCCGGTACTCGGTGCCCTGGAGCACCGGGTGCACCATCTCGTCCGTCTCGCCGTCGTTGTCGCCGTTGGTGTCGTACAGCTGCTCGTAGTGCAGGTGCGCCGAAGTGGTCCCCACCAGTCCGAGCCTGCCGAGCGGCGCACCCGAGGAAACCTGCTGCCCCAGACGCACGTCGATGCGGTCCATATGCAGGTACACCGAGAACCAGCCGCCTCCGTGGTTGATCTCCAGGCCTCCGGGTTCGAAGAGCTCGGTGACCGTGCCGGCGGCCGAGGCGACGACCGAAGCTCCGAGGGTCTGCCCCCCGACGCGGTACATGTCGAGTTTCTTGTCGTCGGGAGCGTGTCCCTGGTACGTCTGCAACTGCCAGGTCTCGCCGCAGGCGAAGGGCAGCCGGAAGTCCGGCCGGGCGCCCGCGGTCGCCTGCGTCGGCGTGGCGGCCGCCGGGGCCGCCGCGGAAGCCGCCCACAACCCGAACACCGCGAGGACGGCGGCGACGACGAGGACGTACGGCTTGGGCAGCGGCAACCCTAAGGCGCGTCTGCTGCGGGGTGTGCGCATGGAATCCCTCCTGGCCGCGCGGCTCCGTGCCGGGCGGTCGTTTCGTACGGTGGCTCCGGGGCGGGCCGGGCGGCCCGGACGGGGAGCGTCAGCACTGCTGGGTGACGCCCCCGCCGTGTCAGCAGCGCCGCAGGCCGTACCTGCTGGGGTCGGCGTCGAACCAGCTGGGAGTGAACACCCAGTCGGCCGGCACATAGCCCTCCCGCCCGTCGCTGCTCCAGTCGGGCACCGTGCGGTACCAGGTCGTGTTGCCGCCGCCGTGCAGTCCGCCCGGCGACCAGCAGGTGAAGTAGCTGAACGTCGACTGCAGCAGGCCGGTGATGGGACTCTCGTGGAACGGCTCCACCCGGGTCGGCGCCGATCCGCTGTTCCCGCACCACAGCCGATTGTCGTGAGCACGCACGCCGCACTCGGCCGCCGCTGCTGCCGCTGGTGCCGACGTCGCGGCCTGCGCCGAGGGAGCGGCCAGGATTCCGGCCAGCGCGGCGGCCACCGTGACAGCTGCCGCGGTCGCCTTGATGTGTTTCACGATCATGATTTCCCCTTCGTCGTCTACGGGCGCCTTCCGAGGCAGGGCTGTGGCCGGACAGGTTCCGGCCGCGTTCGCGCGCCATGAGATCGCCGTCACCGGGTCCTCGCCACTGTGGCTGGACCGGTGCGTGGAAGGTATCCGCGACAACACAGGAAGCGGCATCCGGAAGATTCCGGGGTGACACGCCTCCGGTGACAAGCCGTCAGCTTCGACGAGGTGTCAGACGTATTCCGTCGCCGCGTCGAGCAGCCAGTCCGTCAGATAGCCGGCGAAGGACGAACGGACCAGTACCCAGAAACCGGCCCGGGGTTCGTCCCGGGCGACCAGGACGACCTGGGTGCGGCCCAGCGTCGTCTGGGCGCAGCGGCCGGCTCCGAAGGCGCGCGGGTGCAGGTCCAGCGGGCAGCCGTGGGCCAGCAGGTCGCGGGCGCGGGGGCCGGTGACGAGCAGTGTGGTGCGCTGGGCGGAGACGTCGGTGACGGACACCGGTTCGTCCCCGGCGGCCTCCCGGATCCGGCTCTCCAGCCCCCGTTGGGTCCCCGGCCGGCCCAGCAGCAGCCATTCGTCCGGGCCGAGCCACAGCACGGCCGACTCCCCCGCGTGGACCACGGTGTTGGGTTCGAGGGGCAGAGGGAGGTCCAGTGCGAGGGCGACGGCGTCCGCCGCCGCCCCCTTGGCGTCGAGTCGCACGTCGAGCTGGGCCAGGAAGGGGAGTTCGGCCAGCCGGATCGCGCCCCCGGAGGTGCGGGTGGCGGCGGCCAGGCGGCCCGCGGCGTGCGACAGGGGGCTGCGGGGCGGGGCGGTGAGTGCGGTGTCAGCCATCGCGGCGGGCTCCCTCGGGGTCGTAGAGGACGGGGCTTGCGACCGTCACCGGAACCAGCCGGTCGCCCACGGGGGCGTACAGCCGCTCGCCGATGCGGTCCCGGCCGCCCTTGATCAGGGCGAGCGCGAAGGTCCGGCCGAGGGCGGCGCTGCGGTAGCTGGAGGTGACATGGCCGAGCATCGGGACGGGCGGCGCGGGCAGCACGCTGTCGGCGACCAGGTGGGTGCCCTCGGGGAGGAAGGTGCTCGGATCCTCGGGGAGCAGGCCGACCAGGTGCTTGCGGTCGGGGCGGACGGCGTCGGCGCGGGCGTAGGAGCGCTTGCCGATGAAGTCGGGCTTCTTCTTCGAGACCGCCCAGCCCATGCCGAGATCCTGCGGAGTCACCGTGCCGTCCGTGTCCTGGCCGATGATCGGGTAGCCCTTCTCGGCGCGCAGGACGTGCATGGTCTCCGTCCCGTACGGGGTGATGCCGTACGGGGCGCCCGCCTCGTACAGCGCCTCCCACAGGGCGAGGGCCTGCCACGGCGACACATTGATCTCGTAGGCGAGTTCGCCGGAGAAGCTGATCCGGCAGACGCGCGCGTCGATGCCGGCCACGGTCGTCTCCCGCCAGGCCATGAACGGGAAGTCGTCGTTGTCGACGGCCAGTTCGGGCGCGAGCGCGCCGAGGACCGCGCGGGACTTCGGACCGACCAGCGCCACGGTGGCCCACTGCTCGGTCACGGAGGTGCAGTGGACGCGGAGTTCGGGCCACTCGGTCTGCAGCCACTCCTCCATCCAGTCCAGCACGGCCGCCGCGTTGCCCGTGGTCGTGGTGACCAGGAAGCGGTCCTGGGCGAGGCGGATGACCGTGCCGTCGTCGAAGATCATGCCGTCCAGGCGGCTCATGACGCCGTAGCGGATCATGCCGACCTTCAGGGTGCTCATCATGTTGGTGTAGAGCAGGTCGAGGAAGACGGCGGCGTCGGGGCCCTGGACGTCGATCTTGCCGAGGGTGGAGGCGTCCATGAAGGCGACGCTCTCACGGGCGGCGGCGCACTCGCGCAGCACGGCGGTCTCCATGTCCTCGCCGCCTCGCGGGTAGTACCAGGGCCGCTTCCACTGGCCGACGTTCTCGAACAGCGCGCCGTGCGCGACATGCCACTCGTGGACGGCGGTCGTGCGGATCGGGTCGTGCAGCGCGCCGCGGTCCCGGCCGGCGAGCGTCGCGAAGGAGACCGGCGTGTAGGGCGGGCGGAAGGTGGTCGTGCCGAGCGCCGAGACGTCCACGCCGAGCAGTTCGGCGACGACGCCACTGGCCAGGACGCCGGAGGTCTTGCCCTGGTCGTTGGCGGTGCCGGCGGTGGTGTACCGCTTGGTGTGCTCGACCGAGCGCATCCCGGCGCCGGTCGCCCGGACCAGGTCGTCGACGACGACGTCCCGTTGGAGGTCGACGAAGCGGGGCGCGCCCGGGGCGCCGGGGACGACGTACACGTGCATGGGCGCCGTCGCCCGCGGCTGGGCTTGTGTGGCGGGGAGACGGGGCGCGGCGGCCGGGTAGCCCTCGGCCTCGACGGCGCGGGCGCCGGCGGCGGCGCCCTGGGCGAGGGCGGTGGGCAGGTCGAGGACGCCGTTCGCGCCGCCCGCGACCTCGACCGCCTGACGGCAGGTGTCGGGCACGAAGGAGCCCAGCGTCTCGTCGTGGCGCAGTTTGCCGCCCGCCTGGCTGAACAGGTGCGCCACCGGGTTCCAGCCGCCGGAGACCAGCAGCAGGTCGGCGGTGAACTCCCGCTGCCCGGTGGACTCCCCGAACGGGGCGACGGTCACGGCGGTGAGGCGCGACTCGCCCTGCGTGCCGGTGACGGCATGCCCGGTCAGCACCTCGATGCCCGCCTGCCGGGCGCGCTCCGTCCACTCGCCGGCCTCGGCGCGGGTGTCGACGATCGCCGTGACGTCCACGCCTGCCGCGTCGAGGTCGAGCGCGGCCGCGTAGGCGCTGTCGTTGGTGGTGAAGACGACCGCACGACGGCCGGGCAGGACGCCGTGGCGGTTGACGTAGGTGCGGGCCGAGGCGGCCAGCATCACGCCGGGGCGGTCGTTGTCCGCGAAGGCGAGCGAGCGTTCGTGGGCGCCGGTGGCGAGGACCACCCGTCGGGCGCGGATGCGCCAGACGCGTTCGCGGGAGACGTTCTCGGGGGCCGCCGCGCCGAGGTGGTTGGTACGGCGTTCGACGGCGAGGAGGTGGTTGTCGTCGTAG
Organism: Streptomyces sp. NPDC002623; assembly: GCF_053592635.1. NCBI lineage: Bacteria > Bacillati > Actinomycetota > Actinomycetes > Kitasatosporales > Streptomycetaceae > Streptomyces > Streptomyces sp. NPDC002623. The sequence goes on from NZ_JBSFWB010000005.1 coordinate 7,634, forward strand.
TAGCCGAACACGGTCGTGCGGCGCAGGACCCGTACCTCGGGGGCCGCGTCGAGCTGCCCGGTGACCTGCCCCACCCAGTCGAGGTGCTCGGCGGTGCCGAGGAGGCTGCCGCCGGGCTCCGGCTGGTCGTCGGTGAGGATGACGCGGGCGCCGCTTCGCACGGCCGCCGCGGCGGCCGCGAGGCCGGCCGGGCCCGCGCCGACGATCAGCAGGTCGCAGTGGGCGTGGACGGCGTCGTAGCGGGCTGGGTCGGGTTCGGTGGCGAGTCGGCCCTGACCGGGGAGGCTGCTCGCGACCAGGCCGTCGTACAGCTCGACCGTGGTCGCGGGGAGCATCGGCTCGGGGAAGGGGGCCTCGATCTGGACGACCGCGTTGGGCTCTTCGACGCCGGCCGAGAAGATGCCTCGCGGGCGGCCGAGCTTGATGCTGGTGCCGGCCTGGACGACGCCATGGGCGAGCAGGGCGGAGGCGAGGGTGTCGCCTCGGTAGCCCTGGTACTCGGTGCCGTCGAAGGTGAACGTCAGCTGGTCGGTGCGGTCGACTCGGCCACCCGTGGCCAGGCGGTTCGGTTGGCTGTCGAGCCGTGCGGGGGGCTCCGCCCGCAGGCCGCCGATCGGCCCTGACGGGGCCTCGTCCTCAAGCTCCCCCAGAGGGGGTACCCCCAGACGGGCTGCGACAGCCGGGCCGGGCTGAAGAGTCGCCGGTCGGGGCTCCACCGTCGCAGGGCGCGACTCTCCCGCCCGATACACCGTCAGGATCTCGTTCGTCGACGTGTCCCGTACCGCGTTGAACCAGCGGCGGCAGCCCGCCGCGTGGGTCCAGCGCTCGGCGAACGGGCCCTTCGGGTTGTCGCGGAAGAACAGGTACCGGGCCCACTCCTCGTCGGTGAGGGACGCCGGGTCCTGCGGATAGGGCACGTGCGCCTGGCCGCCGTAGTGGAACTCGGCCTCGTCGCGGGGCCCGCACCAGGGGCAGGGGATGAGCAGCATGGTCCGACTCCCTGGTGGACTAGTGGGCCACCGCGGCCGCGCCGTGCTCGTCGACGAGCGCGCCGGTGGTGAAACGGTCGAGCGAGAAGGGGGCGTTGAGGTGGTGAGGCGTGTCGTGGGCGATGGTGTGGGCGTAGACCCAGCCGACGCCCGGGGTGGCCTTGAACCCGCCCGTGCCCCAGCCGCAGTTGAGGTAGAGGTTGTCGACCGGCGAGAGGCCGACGATGGGCGAGGCGTCGGGGCTGACGTCGACGATGCCGCCCCAGGTGCGCAGCACATGGGCGCGCGCGAAGACCGGGAACAGTTCCAGGGCCGCCGACATCTGTTCCTCGATGATGTGGAAGGCGCCTCGCTGGGTGTACGAGTTGTACGAGTCGATGCCCGCGCCCATCACCAGCTCGCCCTTGTGCGCCTGGCTGACGTACACATGGACGGCGTTGGACATGACGACCGTCGGGTGCACGGGCTCCAGCAGTTCGGAGACCAGGGCCTGCAACGGGTGGCTCTGCAGCGGGAGTTCGATGCCGGCCATGGCGGCGAGGACCGAGGTGTGACCGGCCGAGCAGAGTGCGACCTTGCCCGCCGCGATGGGGCCCAGCGTGGTCTGCACGCCGACCACCCGCCCGCCGACGATGTCGAGGCCGGTGACCTCGCAGTTCTGGATGATGTCGACGCCGGCGGCGTCTGCGGAGCGGGCCAGGCCCCATGCCACGTGGTCGTGCTTGGCGATGCCGGCGCGGGGCTGGTAGGTGCCGCCCAGGACCGGGTAGCGCACATCGGGTGAGATGTTGACGATCGGGCAGACCTCTTCGACCTGCTCGGCGTCCAGCCATTCCGCGTCGACGCCGTTGAGGCGGTTCGCCTCCACGCGGCGCACGCTGTCACGGACGTCCTGGAGGCTGTGGGCCAGGTTGAGGACGCCGCGCTGGGAGAAGAGGATCGGGTAGTCGAGCTCCTCCGCCAGTCCCTCCCACAGCTTGAGCGAGTGCTCGTAGATGCCGGCGCTCTCGTCCCACAGGTAGTTGGAGCGGATGATCGTGGTGTTGCGGGCCATGTTGCCGCCCGCGAGCCAGCCCTTCTCCAGCACCGCGACACTGGTGATGCCGTGGTTCTTGGCGAGGTAGTGGGCGGTGGCCAGGCCGTGGCCGCCGCCGCCCACGACGATGACGTCGTAGCTGCGCTTCGGCTCGGGCGTGCGCCACAGCCAGTCGGGGTGCTCGGGGAGCTCGGCACCGGGGGTGCGGGGGCTCATCGGACGTCTCCGTCCTTCGCGAGGGGCAGGTTCATACGGTGTTCGCGTTCCTCTCGGCGGCCTCGACGACGTTGGCGAGCAGCATGGCCCGCGTCATGGGTCCCACGCCTCCGGGCATCGGCGCGATCCAGCCGGCGACCTGGGCGGCGTCCGGGTGCACATCGCCGACCAGGCCGCCCCGGTCGTCGCGGGTGATGCCGACGTCCAGGACCGCCGCGCCGGGGCGCAGCATGTCCTTGGTGATCAGCCCGGCCGAGCCGGCGGCGGCGATGACGATGTCCGCCTCCCGTACATGCCAGGCCAGGCCCTTGGTGCCGGTGTGGCACAGGGTCACGGTGGCGTTCTCGGAGCGGCGGGTGAGCAGGAGTCCGATCGGCCGTCCGACCGTGATGCCCCGGCCGATCACGCACACCCGTGCGCCGGCGAGCGGGACGTCGTGGCGGCGGAGCAGTTCGACGATGCCGCGCGGTGTGCACGGCAGCGGGGCCTCGACGCCGAGGACGAGCCGGCCGAGGCTGACGGGGTGCAGACCGTCGGCGTCCTTGGCCGGGTCCATGCGCTCCAGCACGGCGCCCGCGTCCAGGTGGCGCGGAAGCGGGAGCTGGACGATGTATCCGGTGCAGGCGGGGTCGGCGTTGAGTTCGTCGACGATGTCCTCGACCTGCTGCTGGGTGGCGTCGGCGGGCAGGTCCCGGCGGATGGAGGCGATGCCTGCCTGGGCGCAGTCGCGGTGTTTGCCGGCGACGTAGGCGCGGCTGCCCGGGTCGTCGCCGACCAGCACCGTGCCGAGGCCCGGCGGGCGACCGCCGTCGGCCGTCAACTTGGCCACGCGATCGGCGAGTTCACGACGGATCACGGCGGCGGTCGCCTTGCCGTCGAGGATTTGTGCCGTCACTTGCGATACTCCTCAGCCACGGAGACGGGACATCGTCGGGTCGAACAGGGGCTCCTCGGCGACGACCGCCTCGACCCGCCGGTCGAAGTAGCCGATGTGCACGGTCGTCCCCGGGACGCTGAGTTCCGCCGGCAGCCACGCGTAGGCGATGCCCTTGCCGATCGTGTAGCCGTAGGCGGCGCTGGTGACGTAGCCGACGGCGCGCTCGCCGTCGTAGACCGGCTCCTTGCCCATGACGACCGACCGCGGGTCGTCGATGGTGAGGCAGGTCAGCCTGCGCCGTACGTCCGCCTTGCGGCGCTCCAGCGCGGCCTTGCCGATGAAGTCGTCCTTGTCGGCCTTGACGGCGAAGCCGACGCCGGCCTCGTAGGGGTCGTGCTCGTAGGTCATGTCGGTGCCGAAGGAGCGGTAGCCCTTCTCCAGACGGAGGCTGTTGAAGGCGCCGCGGCCGGCGATGACGCCGCCGAGGGGCTGCGCCGCCTGCCAGAGGGTGTCCCAGAGTTTCTGGCCCTGGTCGGCGGTCGTGTACAGCTCCCAGCCGAGTTCGCCGACGTACGACAGGCGCATCGCGGTGACGGGCACGCTGCCGATGTAGGCGCGCTTGGCGCGGAAATACTTGAGGCCGTCGTTCGAGAAGTCCTCGTCCGTCAGGGGCTGGAGGACCTTGCGGGCCAGCGGGCCCCACAGGCCGATGCAGCACGTGCCCGGGGTGATGTCGCGGACCTGGACGCGGCCGTCGGCCGGGAGGTGGCGGGTGATCCAGTCGAGGTCGAGGTTGCCGTTGGCGCCGACCTGGTAGCGGTCGGGGGCCAGCCGGGCGATGGTGACGTCGCTGCGGATGCCGCCGTCGTGGTCCAGGAGCAGGGTGTACGTCACCGAGCCGACCGACTTGGTGATCTTGCCGGTGCACAGCCGGTCCAGAAGGGCGCCTGCGCCGGGGCCGGCGACCTCGATGCGCTTGAGGGCCGTCATGTCGTACATCGCGACGGTCTCGCGGGTGGCCTGCGCCTCGGCGCCGACGATCGGCGACCAGTACTGCGCCGCCCAGTCGTCGGGGGTCGGGATGCTGCGGCCCTCGACCAGCCCCGCGTTGGCCTCGTACCACTGCGGGCGCTCCCAGCCATTGGCCTCCAGGAAGAAGGCGCCCAGCTCCTGCTGGCGGGCGTGGAAGGGGCTGGTGCGGATCGGGCGCGGGTCACCGGACGGCTGGAGCGGGTGGAGGATGTCGTAGACCTCCTCGAAGTTGCGGCAGTCGCGGGCCAGGACGTACTCCGGGGACAGCTGGTGCGGCTCGAAGCGGTTGACGTCGCATTCGTGCAGGTCGAAGGAGGAGCAGTGGCCGTCGACCAGCCATTCGGCCATGGCCCGTCCGACGCCCGCGGAGTGGGTGACCCAGACGGCCTCGGCGACCCAGAAGCCCTTGACGTCCGGGGACTCGCCGAGGAGCGGGAAGTTGTCCGTGGTGAAGGAGAACAGGCCGTTGATGCCCTCCTCGACCTTGGCCTCCTGTGTCGCGGGGAGCAGGGACCGCGTCTCGGTCCAGGCGTCCTCGAAGTCCTCCTCGGTGAACTTCAGGACCGACGGCATCGTCTCGGCCTCGTCCACGGAGAGGATGTCGTCGACGGAGACGGGCATCGGGCGGTGGCCGTAGTAGCCGATGCCGATGCCGTCGAAGCGGTCGCGGTAGTAGAGGTCGGCGTCCTGGTGGCGCAGGATCGGGCGCACCGCTTCTTCCGTCTGTCCGGCGAGCGCCGGTACCGGGCCGGTCCAGGCGAGCTGATGGGCGAGCGGTGTGAGCGGCAGGTTCATGCCGACCATGCGGGCGATCTTCTGGCCCCAGATGCCGGCGCAGCACACGACGATGTCGGCGGGGATCTCGCCCTGGTCGGTGCGGACGCCGGTCACCTCGCCGTCGGCGCGGGTCACGTCGAGGACCTCGTGGCGGGCCAGGAAGCGCACGCCGCGCCCGGTGGCCCGGCGGATCTGCGCCTCGACGGCGAGGACCGCCTTGGCGAGGCCGTCGGTGGGCACCAGGAGGCCGCCGAGGACCCGGTCCGGGTTGACCAGCGGGTGCTGCTCGACGCATTCCTCGGCGGTCAGCAGACGGGCTTCGATGCCCCAGGCGGTGATCCAGCCGTGGCGCCGCTGGATCTCGGTCAGGCGCTCGGGGGTGGTCGCCACTTCGAGGCCGCCGACCTGGAGGAAGCAGGGCTTGCCGTCGACGTCGAGGGAGCAGAACTTCTCGACGGTGTAGCGGGCCAGCTCGGTCATGGTCTTGGAGGAGTTCGTCTGGAAGACCAGGCCGGGAGCGTGCGAGCTGGAGCCCCCGGTGGCCGGCAGCGGGCCCTGGTCGACCACGGTCACATCGGTCCAGCCTCGTGCGGAGATCTCGTCCGCGAGTGCCGCTCCAACGACGCCCGCTCCGATGATGACCACTCGGGGTCCCGCCATCGCCGCACCTCCGGTTCAGTTGCTCTCTACGCAACGTGATTCAGGTTGCGCAACTCAATGTGCCTGTCGTGCAGGTGGGTGTCAAGAGGGCCCGTGACGCAGGAGGACGGCCTCGAAAAGCGGCCCAGAAAACGGCGATGCCCGGTGGGCGGCGCGCACGAGGCACACCGCCCACCGGGCATCCGCGACCGGCCTACTTGATCCAGGCGTCCACCTTGGCGCGGTTGGCGTCGACCCACTTCTTCGCCGCCGCCTCGGGCGTCATCTTGTCCACGGCGATGTACTTCGCCACGACGTTCTGGTCGTCGTTCGTCCAGTTGAAGTTCTTCACCAGGTCATAGGCCGGGCTGCCCGACTTGGCGAACTTCGCGCTGACGATCTTGTCCAGGTCGTACACGGGGTAGTCGCACGCGATCTTCTCGGCGTCGGCGTCGCAGCCGGCCGTGTACGCGGGCAGGTTCACCTTCACCAAAGGCACCTCGGAGAGGAACCACTGCGGCTCGTAGAAGTAGCCGATCACCCATTCCTTGTTCTTCTCGGCCTTGCGGTAGGCCTGGATGAGCGCGGTCTCGCTGCCCGCGTACACCACCTTGAAGTCCAGCTTCAGGTTCTTCACCAGGGCTTCGTCGTTGGTGACGTACGACGGGTCACCGTCGAGCAGCTGGCCCTTGCCGCCCGACTCCGAGGTCTTGAACTTCGAGGCGTACTTGTTGAGGTTCTTCCAGTCGGTGATGTCGGGGTACGCCTTCGCCAGCCACGGCGGCACGTACCAGCCGATGATGCCTTTGTTGCCGGTCGAGCCGGCCTCCACGGCCGTCTTCTGCCCCTCGACGTACTTCTTCTTCAGATCGTCGTGGCCCCAGTTCTCCAGGACGGCGTCCACCTCGCCCGTCCCGAAGCCCTGCCAGGCGATCTCCTCCTTGAGGTCCTTCTTGGTGACCTTGCAGCCGAGGTCGTTCTCCGCGACGTACGCGACGACCGCCGCGTCCGCCTCGTAGCCCACCCACGGGTTGACCGCGAGGTTGAAGGCGCCGCACTTGGCGGAGCTGCCCGAGCTGTCGGACCCCGAGGAACCGCTGTCCCCGACCTTCGCACCGCCGCAGGCGGTCAGGGTGAGCCCCAGAACGGCCATGCCTGCCGCGCCGACTCTCCACTGTTTTGCTTGCCTTGCCATGGTCCGTAGCTCCTTACGCGCTGGTACGCCGCGCCGCTGCCTGAGTGATCCGGTCGAACATGACTCCGAGAAGGACGATGGCCAGCCCCGCGGCGAGCCCCTTCCCGTACAGCTGCCCCTGCGAGAAGCCGGCCACGACGTCGTAGCCGAGGGCGCCTGCGCCTACCAGGCCGCCCACCACAACCATCGACAGCACATAGATCAGGCCCTGGTTGGTCGCGAGAGTCAGGGCGCTGCGTGCCATCGGCAGCTGAACCTTGGTGATGATCTGCCAGGTGTTGCACCCGGCGGAGGTGGCCGCCTCCACGGTGGTCGCGGGCACGTTGCGCACCCCGTCCGCGATGATCTTTATCGCGACGGGAGCCGCATAGACGACCGCGGCGACGATCGCCGTGAAGCGGGTCGCACCGAACAGCGCGAGGAACGGCACGAGATAGACGAACGGCGGCATGACCTGTGCCGCGTCCAGGGTGGGCCGAAGCAGCCGGTCCACCAGCGCGCTGCGTCCCATCCACACGCCGAACGCCATGCCGAACAGCATCACGATGACCGTGGCGACCAGGGTCGACGCCATCGTCGTCATGGCGTCCGACCACACTCCGGTGCCGACCAGCAGGCCCACGCACACGGCCGTGGTGACGCCGGCGCGCCAGCCGCCCAGCACCGCGCCCAGCCCGATCAGCACCGCGCCGACCAGCCACCACGGGGAGTCGGTGAGCAACGACTGGAACGGGTTGAGCAGACCGTTGGTGACGGCGTCGCGGACGGCGTTGGTCAGACCCGAGAGGTTGTCCTGCACCCAGGTCGTGGTGGAGTCGGCCGCGCTCGCGATGGAGCTGCCGACGCCGCCCTCGCCGGGGAACTCCGCCGCCCACAGGTAGGTGTTCGACAGATAGATCAGGACCAGGGTGACCACCGCGCCCGCGCCGAGCAGCGGCCGCCGCCAGGCGAGGAACCGGTTCTTCGAGTTACGGGCCGCCTCCGCCCGTACGCTGGCCGCGGTCGTGACCCGGTCGAGCACGATGGCCATGACGACGATGGACAGGCCCGCGTTGAAGGCGGTGCCGACGTCCAGCGACTGCAGCGCCTGCACGACGGTCTTGCCGAGGCCGGGCGCGTCGATCAGGGCCGCGATGGTCACCATGGCCAGGGCGGCCATGATCGACTGGTTCACGCCCATCACGACGGTCCGCTTGGACATCGGCAGCAGGACCTTCAGCAGTCCCTGCCAGCGGGTCGCGCCCAGCGAGTCGGCCGCCTCGACGGTGGTCTCCGGCACCGAGCGGATGGCGTGCGCGGTGATGCGGATCGCCGGGGGCGCCGCGTAGATGACCGTGGCGATCGTCGCGGAGGCCCCGCCGATGAGGAAGAACAGGGTCAGCGGCGCCAGATAGACGAAGGTGGGCATCGTCTGCATGAAGTCCAGGAACGGCGTCATGACCCGGTTGAACCGGTCGGACAGCCCCGCCCACACGCCCAGCGGGATCGCGAACAGCAGCGCCACGAAGACCGCGGACAGGGTGAGCGCGAGGGTGTCCATGCTCTCCTGCCACAGGCCCTGCAGCCCGAAGAAGGTGAAGCCGGCCACCGCGAGCAGCGCGACCCGCCAGTTGCCCACGGCCCAGGAGACGTAGCCGGCGATGCCGACGACGCCGAGCCAGCCGATCTGCGGGAGCGGACGGTCGCCGGTCGGCTGCGAGATCAGCCCCTGGACGAAGGTCACCAGGTTGTCGATGACCAGGCGGATCTCGTTGAAGAAGTAGAGGAAGAGCGGGTTGGAGTTGCGGTTCGCGCCGATCGAGTCGTTGACGTCGTTGAACCACCGGTGCAGATCGGTCAGGTCCGCCGCCGCCAGGGTCAGGGTCTGCTTGCCGCGCAGCACGGCGAACAGCAGCAGCCAGCCGAGCAGGATCGCGCCCACCACCATGGAGCGGCTGATCCTGCGTGCGCCCGCGACGGGAGCGGCTTTCGCCACCGGCTCCGTCTTCTCCGGTTTCTCCATGACGACGGTCATCACATGTCGCCTTCCTGCCCGGCGACGACCGCGAGGATCTCCTCGTCGCCGACGATGCCGAGCAGCTTGCCGTTCTCGACGACCTTGACCGGCCGGTCGGCCGCGAGCACCGCCCGGGTGGCCTCCCGCACCACGACGTCCGGACCCAGCTCCGGGCCGTCGAGGGTGTCGCCGTCCTCCACCGGGCGCATGATCCAGCGCAGGGTCAGCACATCGCCGCGCGGCACGTCCTTGACGAACTCGCGCACGTAGTCGTCCGCCGGGGCGCCGACCAGCTCGTCGCCGGTGCCGCACTGGACCATCTTGCCGTCGCGCATGATGAGGATGCGGTCGCCGAGCTTGAGCGCCTCGGAGAGGTCGTGGGTGATGAACACCATCGTCTTGCCGACCTCGTGGTGCAGCCGGATGACCTCGTTCTGCATGTCACGGCGGATGAGCGGGTCGAGCGCCGAGAACGGCTCGTCGAAGAAGAGCACGTCCGGGTCGCCGGCCAGCGCCCGGGCGAGGCCCACGCGCTGCTGCATGCCGCCGGAGAGCTGGTCGGGGTAGGAGTTCTCGTAGCCGGCGAGGCCGACCAGTTCGACGACCTCCTGGGCCCGCCGGACGCGCTCGCCCTTGCCCATGCCCCGGATCTCCAGACCGAACGCCACGTTGTCGACGACGCGGCGGTGGGGCAGCAGACCGAAGTGCTGGAAGACCATGGAGAACTTGCGGCGCCGCAGGTCGCGCAGACGCTTGTCGTCGGCGTCGAGGATGTCCTTGCCCTCGAAGACGACCTCGCCGGAGGTCGGCTCGATCAGCCGGGTCAGACATCGCACCAGCGTGGACTTGCCCGAGCCGGACAGGCCCATGACGACGAAGACCTCGCCCGGCGCGACCTCGAAGTTCACATCGCGTACGGCGGCGGTGCATCCGGTGCGGTCCATGAGCTCGCGGCGGGTGAGACCGCACAGCTCCTCGGAGTCCGGTACCCGGTCGGCCTTCGGCCCGAACACCTTCCACAGGTTGCGCACGGAGATGACCGGGGTGGAGTCCGAGTCCTGTGGCGTACCGCGCCGCCGGGGGACCTCGGTCTGTGTTGGGGTCACGATCGACCTCTTTTCGGCGTTCAGCCGCGGAACCAGCGCTGCGGCCGGGGTTGGATGTTCTGCCAGATGTGTTTGGGCTCTCGGTACTCGGCCAGGCCGGTCGGTCCCAGCTCCCGGCCCACGCCCGAGTGCCCGAAGCCACCCCATTCCGCTTGCGGCACATAGGGGTGGTAGTCGTTGATCCACACCGTGCCGTGGCGCAGCCTCCCGGCGACCCGCTGGGCCTTGCCGGCGTCCTGCGTCCAGACGGCTCCGGCAAGTCCGTACTCGGTGTCGTTGGCGATGCGTACGGCGTCGTCCTCGTCGGTGAAGCGCTCCACGGTGAGCACGGGCCCGAAGGACTCCTCGTGGACCACCCGCATGTCCTGGCGGCACTCGTCGAGGACGGTCGGCGGGTAGTAGTGGCCGCCGGCCAGGGCCGGGTCGTCGGGTCGCGCACCGCCGCAGCGCAGTACGGCGCCCTCGGCGAGCCCGGCGGCCACATACGCCTCGACCTTGTCCCGGTGCGCCGCGGAGATCAGCGCGCCGGTCTCGGCTTCGGCGTCGAAGGGCCCGCCCAGGCGGATCTGCCGTGCCCGGCGGACGACCTCGTCGACGAAGCGGTCGTGCAGCGAGTCCTCGACGATCAGCCGGGCGCCGGCCGAGCAGACCTGCCCGGAGTGCAGGAAGACGGCCGTGAGAGCGAAGTCCACGGCCGTCTCGAAGTCGGCGTCGGCGAACACGACGTTGGGGTTCTTGCCGCCGAGTTCCAGAGCCACCTTCTTCACGCCCGCCGCGGCGGTGGCCATGATGCGTTTGCCCGTCTCCAGGCCCCCGGTGAAGGAGACCATGTCGACTGCCGGGTCCTCGGACAGCGGCGCGCCCACCTCGGGCCCGGCGCCCAGGACCAGGTTGGCGGCGCCCGCCGGGAGCCCGGCCTCCTCCAGCGCCCGCATCAGCAGGATCGAGGTGGAGGGGGTCAGCTCACTGGGCTTGAGGACGATCGTGTTGCCCGCCAGGAGGGCGGGCGCGACCTTCCAGGACGCCTGGAGCAGCGGGTAGTTCCAGGGGGTGATCAGGCCGCACACGCCGATCGGCTCGTACACGACACGGCTCACGGCGTCGTCCCGGCCGGTGTCGATCACCCGGCCGGCGTCGGTGCCCGCGATGCCGCCGTAGTAGCGGAAGCAGGAGACGACATCGGCGATGTCGTACTCGCTCTCCACCAGGCGCTTGCCGGTGTCCAGCGATTCGGCGCGGGCGAATTCCTTGGCGTCGCGCTCGAGGATGTCGGCGGTGCGCAGCAGCAGCGCGCCCCGCTCCCGCTCGGGGGTGCGCGGCCAGACACCTTCGTCGAAGGCGCGGCGGGCCGCGGCGATCGCGGCCTCGGCGTCGACGCGGGTCCCTTCGGACACGGTGGCCGAGAGCGTTCCGTCGGCGGGACATCGAATTTCCCGGCGCCCGCCGGCCACCGGCTCCCGCCATTTCCCGTCTACATACAGGTCTGCCACGCGCCTAGCCCTTCAAAGCCCTTGAACCGTAAATGCGTTGCGCATCATGCAATCAATTGCTTGTGGTGGAACACCCTGGCGAATGTCCCGACCGGCGTCAAGAGGTTCACCGGTGACGATTCGGCTTTGCGGGCACTTGCCCTGCCGCCCTTGACCTCAGACGGCACCGAGCCGACCATGTTGCGTATCGCTCACCATGTTGTGCAATACGCACCAGCGGAGGCCTGCATGTCCCCTCGACCGCAACCCGGCCGTGAGTTCGTCCTCACTCTCTCCTGCCCCGACAGCGCCGGGCTGGTCCACGCCGTGAGTGGCTTTCTCGTCAGAAACTCCGGCAACATCCTGGAGAGCCAGCAGTTCGATGATCGACTCCAGGGCCGCTTCTTCATGAGGGTCCACTTCGACGTTTCCGATCCAAACGTCGATCTGGAAAATCTGCGTTACCGATTCGGACCCGTCGCGCAGGCCTATGGCATCTCCTGGACCCTCCGGGACGCCTCGACCCCGACCCGGACGCTCATCATGGTGTCCAGGTTCGGGCACTGCCTGAACGACCTGCTCTTCCGCCAGCGCACCGGCTCCCTCAACATCGAGATCCCGGCGATCGTCTCCAATCACCGGGACTTCGAGGCGCTGGCCGACACCTACGGCGTCCCCTTCCACCACGTCCCGGTCACCAGGGACACCAAGGCCGAGGCGGAGGCGCGGCTGCTGGAGCTGGTGCGCGAGCTGGACGTCGACCTGGTGGTGCTGGCCCGCTACATGCAGATCCTCTCCGACGACCTGTGCAAACAGCTCGAGGGTCACGCCATCAACATCCATCACTCCTTCCTCCCCAGCTTCAAGGGCGCGAAGCCCTACGACCAGGCCTACGACCGCGGAGTCAAGCTCGTCGGCGCGACCGCGCACTATGTGACCTCGGACCTCGACGAGGGCCAGATCATCGAGCAGGACGTGGTCCGGGTGGACCACTCCCTCGACCCCGGCGAGCTGGTCACGGTCGGCCGTGACGTCGAGGCCCAGGTGCTCGCGCACGCGGTGAAGTGGCACAGCGAGAGCCGCGTGATGGTGGAGGGCAACCGCACGGTGGTCTTCCGCTGAGCGGTTCCGAGCGGTTCTGCATACAAACGCCGGACGGGTATCACAGCCCGTCCGGCGTTTGAGGACAAGGCCCCTTCAGGGCCGAAGGGGGGTCTGGGGGCACAGCCCCCAGCCATGCTCAGCCGGTCAGCCGCTCCAGCACGGCCCGCCGCCACGCCTCCGTCTCGGCGATCTGGTTGAACGTGAACAGGTGCAGCCCCGCCACCCCGGCCGAGGGCGCGGTGAGGGCCCCCTCGGCACGCGCCAGCAGCCGCTCCGGCGCATACCCGCCGGGCGTGGCGAAACGCAGGAACCACGACGGGTGCTTCGTGAGGAAGCGCGTCGACTCCCCGACGCCGATCTTCGTCGCCATCGACAGCAGCTTCGCCCGCTGCACGGGCCCGGCGACGCCCACGTACAGGGGCAGGGTGACGTCCCGCTGTCGTATACGGGCGATCCACTCCCCCAGCACGCGCGGGTCGAAGCACAGATTGCTCACGATGTTCGTGGCGTGCGCACGCTTGTCCCACATCGCCTGGATCGTGACGTCGTCATGGATGCGGGGATGGCTCTCGGGATAGCCGGTGACGCCGACGTGCGCGAAGGGCCTGCCCAGCTCGCTCAGCCGGCGCAGCACCGGCAGCGCCCCGTCGTAGGCCCCGGCGGGCGGGTCCGCGTCGCCCGCCGGGACGAAGACGTCGTCCACGCCCGCCGCGCGGAGCCGGCCCGCGACCTCCTTCAGATGCGCGTCGTCCCGCAGCAGCCGTGCGGGCACGTGCGGGACGACGCGGTAGCCGTGCGCCGCGAGCCGGCCGGCGAGGTCGAGGGTCGGTTCCAGGCCCTTGACCGGCGACGCCGTCACGGTGACGACGACATCGCGCGGGACATGGGCGAGGACCTTGTCCTCGGTCGCCCCGGCCGGCAGCACCTCGTAGCGCACGCTCTCCAGCAGCGCCCTCAGCCCGTGGCCGGCCAAGGTCTACCCGGCCTGCTTCTGGGCGTCGCGGTGGCGGTAGTACGCGGCCTTCGACGGCGCGAGCGGCTCCTTGCCGAGGATCAGGTCGGCGGCCTTCTCGGCGACCATCATCACCGGCGCGTAGATGTTGCCGTTGGTGACGTAGGGCATGACGGACGCGTCCACCACGCGCAGGCCCTCCACGCCGTGCACCCGCATGCTGGTCGGGTCGACGACGGCCGTCTCGTCGGCGGCGGGGCCCATCTTGCAGGTGCAGGACGGGTGCAGGGCCGTCTCGCCCTCCTTGGCGACCCAGGCGAGGATCTCCTCGTCCGACTCGACCTGCGGGCCGGGCGAGACCTCCCCGTCGTTGTAGGGGGCCATCGCGGGCTGGTTGAGCAGATTGCGGGCCACCCGGATCGCCTCGACCCACTCACGGCGGTCCTGCTCGGTGGAGAGGTAGTTGAAGCGCAGCGCCGGGTGTTCGCGCGGGTCCTTGCTCTTGATCTTCACCGAGCCGATGGCGTCCGAGTACATCGGTCCCACGTGGACCTGGTAGCCGTGGCCGCCGGCCGGCGAGGAGCCGTCGTAGCGGACCGCGATGGGCAGGAAGTGGAACATCAGGTTGGGGTACTCGACGTCCTCGTTGCTGCGGGCGAACCCGCCGGCCTCGAAGTGGTTCGTGGCGGCCGGCCCCTTGCGGAACAGCCACTGCAGGCCGATGAAGGGGGCGCGCCACTTCGCCATGTACGGCTGCATGGAGACCGGCTGCTTGCAGGCGTACTGGACGTACACCTCCAGGTGGTCCTGCATGTTCTCGCCGACGCCCGGGAGGTCGTGGACGACGTCGATGCCGAGGGCGCTCAGTTCCTCGGCGTTGCCGACGCCGGAGAGCTGGAGCAGCTGCGGGGAGTTGATCGCGCCGCCGCAGAGGATGACCTCCTTGGCGCGGACCTGCTGGAGCGCGCCCTTGCCCCGCTGGTACTCGACGCCGACGGCGCGCTTGCCCTCGAAGAGGACCCGGGTGACCAGGGCGCGGGTCTTGACCGTGAGGTTGGGGCGCTTCTTCACGGGCTTGAGGTACGCCTTCGAGGCCGACAGCCGGCGTCCGCGGTGGACGTTGCGGTCGAACTTGGCGAAACCTTCCTGCCGGTAGCCGTTGACGTCGTCCGTGGGGGCGTGTCCCGCCTCCTCGGTGGCCTTGAGGAAGGCGCCGAAGAGCGGGTTCGTGGCCGGGCCGCGTTCGAGGACGAGGGGGCCGTCATGGCCGCGGAACTCGTCGTCGGGGTCGGCCGCGAGGCAGTTCTCCATCCGCCGGAAGTAGGGCAGACAGTGCGCGTAGTCCCAGGTCTCCATGCCCGGGTCGGCCGCCCAGCGCTCGTAGTCCAGGGGGTTGCCGCGCTGGAAGATCATGCCGTTGATGCTGCTGGAGCCGCCCAGCACCTTGCCGCGCGCATGGTAGACGCGACGGCCGCCCATGTGCGGTTCGGGCTCGGACTCGTATTTCCAGTCGTAGAACCGGCTGCCGATGGGGTAGGTCAGCGCCGCGGGCATCTGGATGAAGACATCCCACGGGAAGTCGGACCGGCCGGCCTCCAGTACCAGTACCCGGTTCGCCGGGTCCGCGGAGAGCCTGTTCGCCAGTGCGCTGCCGGCCGATCCGCCGCCGACGATGACGAAGTCGTACTGCAAGGGAGCCATGATGCCTCGTCTCGCTCGCGCCGTAGATACGCGAGGCATGCTAGTACCGGTAGCGCTATATGCACCAGGTTGCGAACCACGCAACTTAGTGAGCCTTGATTTCCGTCCCGTTACTTGCAAGTGTGTTGTTTACTACGCGTATAGTTTCACTGTGAGCAACTACAGCACTGACCCAGAATCGTCGAATTCACAGGCCGGCGGAGTCCAGTCGGTGGACCGCGCCATCAGCGTCCTGGAGATCCTCGCGCAGCGCGGCGAAGCGGGCGTCAGTGAGGTCGCGGCCGAGATCGACGTTCACAAGTCCACCGCCTTCCGGCTTCTCGGCGCCCTCGAGGCGCGCGGTCTGGTGGAGCAGGCGGGCGAGCGTGGCAAGTACCGCCTCGGGTTCGGCATCGTACGCCTGGCCGGCGCCGTCACGGGACGCATCGACATCACGCAGCAGGGCCGCCCGGTCTGTGAGCGGCTCGCCGAGGAGATCGGCGAGACCGTCAACATCGCGGTCATGCAGGAGCAGTACGCGATCAACCTCTACGAGGTGCGCGGCCCGGGCGCCGTCACCGCGCACAACTGGGTGGGCGAGCTGACCCCCCTGCACGCCACGTCGAGCGGCAAGATCCTGCTGGCCCACCTCCCGGCCAAGGAGCGGGCCGCACTGCTCGCCGAGGCCGGGCTGAAGAAGTCCACCCCGCAGACGATCACCGCGAAGACGAAGCTCGAGAAGAACCTCGCCGAGGCGAAGGAGCGCGGCTACGCCTGGACCCTGGAGGAGCTGGAGATCGGCCTGCACGCCATGGCCGCGCCGGTCCGCAACCGGGACGGCGAGGTCATCGCCGCACTCAGCGCCTCCGGCCCCTCGTACCGCTTCACCGAGGAGCGTCTGCACGAGCTGGCTCCGGTGCTGATCAAGGGCGCGGACGAGATCAGCCACCGGATGGGCTACCTGGGCTGAGTCACCCCTGGGAAGTACCGAGGCGCTCGTTCACCCAGTCGTGGAAGGCGCCGATGTGGTGCTCGCTGGGCACCAGCACTCCTCCCTTGGCGTACAGCCGGGAGCTCATCCCGGGCTGGGTGCGCTCACAGGCGTCGAAGTCCTGCACATTGACGCGGTGGAACAGCTCCACGGACCTGCTGACGTCCTTGCCGGTCTCGACGACGTGCGGGAGGTAGAGCCAGTCGCACTCGACGATCGTGCGGTCGGCGGCCACCGGGTACATCCGGTGGAAGATCACATGGTCCGGGACGAGGTTGATGAAGACCTGCGGCCGGACGGTGATCGCGTAGTACCGGCGGTCCTGGTCCTCGGCGACGCCGGGTATGCGGTCCAGACCCTCGGAGCCGTCCACGGTGAACCCCTGGATCTCCTCACCGAACTCCGCGCCGTGCCCGACGTAGTACTGGGCCGCGTAACCGTCCGCGAACTCGGGGAGCACCTCGGTGAGTTCGGGGTGGATGGTGGCGCAGTGGTAGCACTCCATGAAGTTCTCGATGATCAGCTTCCAGTTCGCCTTGACGTCGTAGACGATCCGCTTGCCCACCGAGAGGTTGTCGATGTCGTAGCGCTCGATCGACTCGACGTCGCCGAGGCGGCCGATGACCTCTCCGATGACGTCCTCCTCGAAGGAGGGCGGGTTCTCCGCCAGGCAGACCCAGACATAGCCGAGCCATTCGCGGACCGCCACGCTCACCAGGCCGTACTCGGTGCGACCGACGTCGGGCATCTTGGTGAGGTTGGGCGCCGCGACGAGCTTGCCGTTCAGGTCGTACGTCCAGGCGTGGTACGGGCACTGGAAGGCGCGTTTGACCTCGCCGCTCTCCTCCGTGCACAGCTTGGCGCCGCGATGCCGGCAGACGTTGAAGTAGGCGCGGACGGAGTTGTCACGCGCCCGGGTGACCAGGATGCTCTCGCGGCCCACGTCGACGGTCCGGAAGGCGCCGGGTTTCGCGAGCTCGGAGGAGCGCGCGACGCAGAACCACATGGTCTCGAATATGCGCTCCTGCTCCTGGGCGAAGATCGCCGGATCCGTGTAGGAGGAGCCGGGGAGGGTGGCGATCAGGCTGTCCGGCAGACTGGTCGAGGTCACGGTGCACTCCTCAGGAAACGTGGTGGTAGGAGCGCGCCCCTGGGGGCGCGAGGAACTGCGCGACCAGCCACAGCGGCGCCGCAGAAAAACGACAGCTCGATCCGGCGCTCACAGCGCAGCGTTCAACTGCTTGCGCCAGCGGGTGAACAGCCTCGGCTGGTTCATCCCGAGCACGGCGACCGGCCGGTCGGCCCGCCGGTAGACGGCCAGGACATTGCGGTCGCCGGGAGCGCCCTCCTCGACCGTCACACTGTCCGCGCCCACCGCAGAGCCGGCGAACTGGATCTTCACGCCGTACTGGTCGGACCAGAAGTAGGGCGGCCGGGGCACACCCGGCTCCACCGCGCCCCCCGCCAGCAGCGTCGCGACGGCCGCGGCGGGACGCTCCAGCGCACCGGTCCAGTGCTCGACGCGACGATGCGAGCCCGCGCGGGGGTCGTACCAGTTGGCGCAGTCGCCGACCGCGACCACGCCGGCCAGGCTGGTGCGACCGTCCGCACCGCACTTGACGCCGTTGTCGAGGGCCACACCGGATCCCTCCAGCCACTCGACGCACGGCCGGGCGCCCACGCCGACGACGACGATGTCCGCGGGAACGCTGCGGCCGTCCTCGAGCAGCACCGCGTCGACGCGGCTCTCCCCGCTCAGCCCCTTGACGCCGACCCCGCACAACAGCCGCACGCCGTGGTCCGCGTGGAGGGCGGAGACGACGGCGCCCATGGTCTCGCCGAGCGGTCCGGCCAGCGGCGTCGGGGCGGCCTCGATCACGGTGACGTCGACCCCGAGGGCGTAGGCGGTGGAGGCGACCTCGGCGCCGATGAAGCCGCCGCCGATCACCACCAGCCGCCCGCCGCGGCCCAGTTCGTCCCGCAGGGCGCGGGCGTCGTCCAGGGTGCGCAGGGTGTGCACCCCGGCCAGGCCCTCGGAGCCGGGCAGGGTGCGCGCGGCGGCGCCGGTCGCGATGACGATGCCGTCGGCGCGCAGCGTCCGGCCGTCGGCGAGCCGGACGGCGCGCTCGGCGTGGTCGAGTCCGGTGGCGCGCACGCCGAGCAGCCACTCCGCCGCCAGTTCCTCGTCGTCCGTCTCCAGCGCGAGGTCCGCCTCACCGAGGGTGCCGGCCAGGAACTCCTTGGACAGGGGCGGTCGGTCGTAGGGGCGGTGGAACTCGTCCCCGATGACGACCAGACGACCGTCGTACCCTTGCTTGCGCAGTGAGCGCGCCGCGGAGAGCCCGGCGAGCGAGGCTCCCACCACGGCGACGGTCCTCACGCGGGACCCCCGGCCAGCCGGGCCGAGATGCACGGCGGCAGGTTGGGGGCGTCCGTGGACAACCGGACGTGGATCATGCCGTCCTCGACCACGACCTCATGGGTGCGGACGGGCAGCTTGGCCGGCGGGGAGTCGACCGCGCCGGTCCTCAGGTCGAACTTCGAAGCATGCAGCGGGCATTCCACCTCGCAGCCCTCCAGCCAGCCGTCGGCGAGCGAGGCGTCCTGGTGGGTGCAGGTGTCGTCGATGGCGAAGATCTCGCCGTCGTCGGTGTGGAACACCGAGACCGGCGGATCGATGTCGAGCCGGAAGGCCTCACCTCGCGGGAGATCCGCGAGTCGGCACGCGGGAATCATCATGACACCTCGGTGCGTATAGCGAAACGGATTGCGGTAAGCGCAACATCAGTCTGAGGTCGCCCCGAACCCTTGTCAAGGCATCCAGAAGGCCCGCGAAGCGGCCTCTTGCTGTTTCTCATCACACAACCTTCTGCGTCATACGAAACGCGAGCGGGGACAATAAATGCACGCCCACCTCGCCGGACCGCAGGTCGGGGAGGGGGCGTGCACAGTGCGGGGACGACGGTCAGAAGCCCCGGTCGATCCACTCCTGAAGGTGCGGGGCCTCGGCCGCGATCGTGGTCGTGTCCCCGTGACCGGTGTGCACGACGGTGTCGCCCTCCAGCGTCAGCAGCCGGTGCCGGATGGAGTCCACGATCGTCGGGAAGTCGCTGTACGACCGTCCCGTCGCCCCCGGTCCGCCCGCGAACAGCGTGTCTCCGCTGAACAGGGCCGCCAGGCCCGGCGCGTACAGACACACCGCGCCGGGGGCATGGCCCGGGGTGTGCAGCACGGTCAGCTCGACGCCGGCCACGTCGAGGACCTGGCCGTCGGCGAGTTCGCCGTCGGGCATCCGGTCGGGGTGGGTCTGCTTCCACAGCGGCAGGTCGTCGCCGTGCAGCAGGATCGGGGCGCCGGTGCGCGCCGCGAGTTCGGGCGCGGCGTCGATGTGGTCGTTGTGGGCGTGGGTGCACACGATGGCGCGCAGGGTGCGCCCGCCGAGGGCCGCCTCGATCGCCTCGGCGTCGTGCGCGGCGTCGACGACGATCGCCTCGCTGTCGTCGCCGACGATCCACACGTTGTTGTCGACGTCCCAGGTGCCGCCGTCCAGGGAGAACGTCCCCGAGGTGACGAGATGCTCGACACGGGCGCCGGCCATCAGAAGACCACCACCGAGCGCAGCACGTCGCCGCCGTGCATCCGCTCGAAGGCCTTCTCGACGTCGTCCAGCGCCATGGTCTCGGTGACGAACGCGTCCAGGTCCAGCCGGCCCTGCAGATAGAGGTCGACAAGCATGGGGAAGTCCCGGCTCGGCAGGCAGTCGCCGTACCAGGAGGACTTCAGCGCGCCGCCCCGACCGAAGACGTCCAGCAGCGGCAGCTCCAGCTTCATCTCCGGGGTCGGCACCCCGACGAGGACGACCGTGCCGGCCAGGTCACGGGCGTAGAACGCCTGCTTGTACGTCTCCGGGCGGCCCACCGCCTCGATGACGACATCGGCGCCGAAGCCGCCGGTCAGCTCCCGGATCGCCTCGACCGCGTCGGTGTTCTGGGAGTTGACCGCGTGGGTCGCGCCCAGCTTCTGGGCGGTGGCCAGCTTGTTGTCGTCGATGTCCACGGCGATGATCTTCGCCGCGCCCGCCAGGTGCGCTCCGACGACGGCGGCGTCCCCGACGCCGCCGCAGCCGATGACAGCCACGCTGTCACCGCGTCCGACCTGGCCGGTGTTGATGGCCGCGCCGATGCCCGCCATCACGCCACAGCCCAGCAGGCCGACGGCGGCCGCCGAGGCCGCCCGGTCGACCTTGGTGCACTGCCCCGCGGCCACCAGCGTCTTCTCCGCGAAGGCGCCGATGCCCAGGGCCGGCGACAGCTCGGTGCCGTCGAGCAGGGTCATCTTCTGCTTCGCGTTGTGGGTGTCGAAGCAGTACTGCGGGCGTCCGCGCAGACAGGCCCGGCACTGCCCACAGACGGCACGCCAGTTGAGGATGACGAAATCACCCGGGGCGACGTCGGTGACGCCCTGCCCCACCGACTCCACCACACCCGCGGCCTCGTGGCCCAGCAGGAAGGGGAAGTCGTCGTTGATGCCGCCCTCGCGATAGTGCAGATCGGTGTGGCAGACCCCGCAGGCCTCGATCTTCACCAGCGCCTCGCCCGGGCCCGGGTCGGGCACGATGATCGTCTCCAGGCTGACGGGGGCGCCCTTGCCGCGCGCGACGACAGCACGGACCTGATGAGTCATGGCCACTCCTCGGTTGGTGCGAGACCTGAGTCTGATGTTGCTCATTACGGCACACTTCTCATGAGCCGCAACAAGCATCGTGGAGCACCGACCGGGGGTCAAGGATTCGACGCGTGGGGGCGGTCCACGCGACCGTGATCACGCGACCGCAGGTTCAGGCGACCGCGGGTCTACGCGACCGCCGTCGCCGCCTCGTGGCGGTCCCCGCAGTGCGGGCAGAGACCGGCGGCGGGCCAGGACTGCGCATCGCCCTCCAGCCGATCATGGGTGGGCCCCTGCGGCCCCGTCCTGGGGGTGGGGCGCCCCTCGCGATGGTTGTGCCGTCCGGTGAGGGTGTGCCATTCGAGGTTTCCGCGCATCCAGTGCCGCAGTCCGCCGAGGTAGCGGCCGAGTTCGGGCGAGGCGCCGCGCGCGACCTCGGGCTCCAGACGCAGATAGGCGCGCATGAGGCGGTCGTGGAGCTCGCCGGTCGCGTCCATGCTCTGCTCGAGACACCAGCCGTGGCGTGCGGACAGCACCGTGGGCAGGCTGTGACTGCCGACGTCCGCACTCTCCTTGGCGACCGAGTACAGGTCGTTCACCAGCATGATCATCAGCGAGGCGGCGAGCGACAGCGACCGTACGCCGGGGTCTTCCCAGTCCCGGGCGGACAGTTCGTAGCCGCCGACGACGTCGATCAGCGCCAGACAGGCCATGGCGCCGTTGTACTTGCGATGCGCCAGGTACTCCGCGGGATCGGGGACATGCCCGGCGATACGCCAGGAGTTCTCGGCCGCCATGGCCAGGAATGTGGCAATCGTCTCGTGGCGCAAACGGCCTACTTGCGTCGGCGTGCCCAGGCGTGCCAAGTGGCCCGCGGTCTCGCGGAGCGCATGCGTCACCGGGTCGCCGCCGACGAAGTCCTCGACCGAGGGACAGTCGGGCATCGGTGAGCAGCTCTCCAACGCGGTCAACGTCCCCGCGAGCTTCGAGGCGCTCAGGGCCAGCCGGACGCCTTCGACTCCCTCGTCGCAGTAGTGGTCGTCCGCAGCGAAGAGAGCGGTCATGTTGCGGGCCGCGAGCAACAGGTGATCGTCGTCGACCGCGTCAGGGTGCGTCAACGCCGCGAAGGTGCCGAACCGGTACCCGCTCAACTCGGCCCGCTGCCCCGGAAAGAGACCGAGGCCCTGTGCCCAAGCAACGATTTCTTCGTCTGCCCTGCGCGCCGCCCTCTCGTCGCGGGCGACGGGGAAAGGACACAGGACACTCGGCACGAGCAGTTCCCGAACGAAAGTTTCGCTACTCATAGCTATCATAATGCGGCGAATATGCCGTCTTGAGGACGCATGTTTCCGGCCACAACCGAAATAGTTCCGAAAGCCGTCTGTTCAACCGCCGATCGACCTGCCTCCCTGCCTCCGTACGACGGTCAGTTCCGGGCCGGAAGCGTCAACCGGTGCAATCTCAAAGCGAGTTGTACCTCCAGTGCGCGGTCCGGACGCTGCCAGTCGTCGCCCAGAAGCCGGCCGACGCGCTCCAGACGCTGGGCCACCGTGTTGACGTGGACGTGGAGTTCATCCTTGGTGCGGGCGGGACTCATGCCTGAGGCGAAGTACGCGTCGAGCGTGCGCAACAGATCGGTGCCGCGCTGTTCGTCGTAGGCGACGACCCGGCCTATGGTGCGGTCGACGAAACCGGCCACGTCCCGCTCTCCCGCGAGGAGCAGCCCCAGGAAGCCGAAGTCCTCGGCCGCCGCCCCGTCGCCGGACCGGCCCAGCAGCCTCAGGGCGTCCAGACAGCGGCGGCCCTCCTCGTACCCGGCGACCACCGCGTCCGGGCCGGCGGTGAGGCCGTGCACCGGGGCGGACGCGCCGACGGTGACCGTCTCACGGACGGCGGCGCCCAGTTGCAGCGCGGTGCGGCGGGCCAACTCCGTGGCGGTGTCGCCGGGTTCCAGGGGCAGCAGCAGGACGGTTCCGCCGTCGCGGGCCGCGGCCAGGCCGTGCCGGGTGGCGGCGAGGTGGGAGGCGGCGGACCACAGCCGGCGGCGGGCGGCCGCCTCCTGGTCGGCGTCCGGCACGGCTCTCGCGGGCCCGGCGGTCTCGGGCCCGGCGCTCTCGGGCGTGGCGGTGTCGAGGCGGGCCGCGAGCACGACATGCGGCGCGTCGAGGTCGGCGTGCAGCCGGGCGGCGCGCTCGCGCAGCAGTCGCGGGTCGCGGTCGCGGGCCTCCAGCAGGTCGTCCAGGAGCTCGCCGCGGACGCGCTGCTCCGCCTCGGCCGCCGAGCGTCGCGCCAGGAGCAGCAGGGACGTCACCGTCGCGGCCCGCTCCAGGGTGAGTTGGTCGACCGGGTCGAGTCCTGGACGGCCGCGCAGCACCAGGGCGCCGAGCAGTTCCCCGCCCGCCGCCACCGCCGCGATCCAGTCCTCCTCGTGCCGTACGGCATGGCCCTGCGCGCGGGACGCCTCCACCGCGGCGGCCGGTGCGCGCTCCGTGAACTCCACGGCGCTGCCCAGCACTTGGGACACCGCGGCGGCCACGTCGTGGACCCCGCCGCCGCGCAGGACCAGTTCGGTCAGCCGGTCATGGACGTCCGAGGCGCGCTCGATGACCGCGCTGCGGTCCCGGATGATCTCGTTGGCGCGCTCCAGACCGGCCAGGGCCGAGCGGGTCTCGGTGAGCAGGTCGGCCGTGTCGATGGCGGCCGCGGCGAGCGCGGCGAAGGATCCGAGCAGGGCGATCTGCTCGCGTTCGAAGACCCGGGCCCGCCGGTCGGCGGCGAACAGCACCCCGATGACGTTCGGCCCCAGCGTCAGCGGAACCCCGAGGATCGCCACCAGCCCCTCGTCCCGCACGCCCGCGTCGATGGTCGCCGTGTGCCGGAAACGGTCGTCCCGGAAGTAGTCGTCGGTGACGTACGGACGCGCCGTCTGGGCGACCAGCCCGCCGAGGCCCTCCCCCATGCCCAGGCGCAGCTGCTGGAAGCGGGCCGCGACGGAGCCTTCGGTGACCCGCATGTAGGTGTCGCCCCTGGCCGGGTCGTTCAGGCTGAGGTAGGCGACGTCGGTGCCGAGCAGCGAGCGGGCCCGTTGCACGATGGCCCGCAGGACCGCGTCCGCGTCACGCAGGCCCGCGAGGTCGTGGGCCGTCTCGAAGAGCGCCGAGAGCTCGGCCTCCCGGCGCCGTCGGCCCTCCAGCTCCGTGCGCACCCGTAGCGCGAGCAGCCTGGCGTGTTCGAGTGCCGCGATCCGCTCGCCGGAGACCCCCTCGGCGCGGGCCAGCAGCACGGGCCGGTCGTACGCCTCGGCGGCCGCACCCCGGGCGAGCAGTTCGAGGAACGGCGCGTCGGCGTCGTCGGCGGGGGCGGGGGCTGCGACGGCGCCCTTCACGTGATCGCGGGACATGCCCTCAGGATTCCTCATCGCCGGGCCGCCCCGTCGGCCCTGTGGAAAACTCCGTCCGGGCCGGGCGGCCACGGGCTCAGTGCGCGGTCCAGCCGCCGTCGAGGACCAGCGATGTCCCCGTCACGAAGGACGCCTGCGGGGCGCACAGATAGGCGACGGCCTCGGCGACCTCCGCCGGTTCGACGAGCCGTTTGACGGCGCTGCTCTGCAGCAGGATCTCGGTCAGCACGCGTTCCTCGGGGATGCCGTGCGTGCGCGCCTGGTCGGCGAGCTGCCGCTGCACGAGCGGGGTGCGCACATAGCCGGGGTTGACGCAGTTGGACGTCACGCCGTGGGCCGCGCCTTCGAGGGCGACGGTCTTGGACAGGCCTTCGAGCCCGTGTTTCGCGGCGACGTACGCCGACTTGTAGGCGGAGGCGCGCAGTCCGTGGACGGAGGACACGTTGACGACGCGGCCCCACCCCTGCTCGTACATATGGGGCAGGGCGCCGCGGACGAGCCGGAACGGCGCCTCCAGCATCACGGTGAGCATCGTGTGGAAGACGTCCGGCGGGAACTCCTCCAGGGGGGCCACCCGTTGCAGGCCGGCGTTGTTGACCAGCACGTCGGTTCCGGCGGCGGCGCGTTCGGCGGCGTCCAGGTCGGTGAGGTCCAGGACCTGGGGCGCGACCGAGCCGGGCAGCCCGGCCGCGTTCTCGGCGAGCCGCTCCAGGCCGGCCGCGTCCCGGTCGACGGCCCGGACCTCGGCCCCGGCGGCCGCGAGCCGCAGAACGCAGGCGCGTCCGATGCCGCCGGCGGCGCCGGTGACGAGGGCGGTGCGGCCTGCGAGGTCGAGCGCGGGGGCGACGGGTCCGGAGGCGGCGGCAGGGGAGGCGGCCCGGGGCGAAGTCATGCCTCGACCCTAGGCAGGGCCACGCCCTCGCCCCATGTGGTCACCGCCCATACTTCACTCCGAAGTAGTGGTGTCGAACCATGTGGGTTCGTCGGAGAGCGCCTGCTTGATCCGGAACAGCTGTCGCTCCCCCATCGGCGGCAGGGCGTCCACCGCGAACCAGCCCACCGCGATCGACTCGTCGTCGTTGACCCGGGCCTCGCCGCCGACGGCCCGGCAGCGGAAGGTGACGTCCATGAACTGGCACTTGTCGCCGTTCGGATACTCCACCCGCCGTCCGGCGCGGACCAGGACGACCCGCTCGGGGACGCACCTCACGCCCGCCTCCTCGTACACCTCCCGCACGGCGCAGTCCGCGGGCTGCTCGCCCGGGTCCGGGATGCCCGAGATCACGCACCACTCGTGGTTGTCCGCCCGCTGTCCCAGCAGCACCCGGCCCTCGTCGTCGAGGACGACGGCGCTGACGCCGGGAAGCCAGAGCAGTTGGTGGCCCGCAGAGGCCCGGATCTCGGTGATGAACTCAGGAGTCGGCATACGACCGACCCTATCCAAGCGGCCTGGTCAGTCCGTCGCGCTGCGCCGGGTCCGCAGCCCGGAGCCGATCGCCCAGCCCAGGCCGCCGACGGCGACGAGCAGCAGGGCGATCTCGGGCAGGATGCCCAGCTTCGTGGCCGGGGTCTCCGAGGAGCGCAGGGGCACCTTCTGCACCAGGGAGTCCGCGACGAACATGCCGGTCTTCTGGGTGATCTTCCCGTCCGGCATGATGATCGCGCTGACGCCGCTGGTCACGGGCACCGTCACGGTCCGGCTGTGCTCGACCGCGCGGACGCGGGACATGGCGAGCTGCTGGTAGGTCATCTCGCTGCGGTCGAAGGTGGCGTTGTTGCTGGGCACGGAGATCATCTGCGCTCCGTGGGTGACCGTGTCCCGTACGGCCCAGTCGAAGGCCGCCTCGTAGCAGGTGGCGAGGCCGACCTTGGCGCCGTCCATGTCGAAGACGCCCGGCTTGCTGCCCCGGCTGAAGTCCTGGTGGACCATGGAGGTCCAGGTCTCGTTGATGGCGCCGATGAACGAGCGCAGCGGGAGGTACTCCCCGAACGGCTGGACCTGCCGCTTGTCGTACGTCTGGGTCGGGCCCTCGACCGGGTCCCACAGGATCTGCTCGTTGTAGAGCTTGCCGTCCCGCTCGACGACCCCGCCGACCGAGATCGGCGCGCCGATCGCCTTGGCCGCCTTGTCGATGACGGCGGCGGCGTCCGCATAGGCGAAGGGGTCGATGTCGGAGGAGTTCTCGGGCCACAGCACGAAGTCGGGCTGGGCGACCTTGCCCGCCTTGACCTCGGCGGCCAGCCGCTCCGTCTCCCGCACGTGGTAGTCGAGCACGGCCCGGCGCTGGGCGTTGAACTCCAGGCCGAGGCGGGGCACGTTGCCCTGGATGACGGCGACCGTCGCGGTGCCGTCCTCCGCCTTGTCGCTCACGAGCGCCCGGGAGGCCAGGGCGGCCACGACCGGGACGGCCATGCTGAGCAGGGCCACGGCGGCCGCCGACCGCCGCACCTCGCCCGAGCGCCGCCGCTCCAGGACGAGTCGCACGACGTCGTACAGGCCGAAGCCGCACAGGACGACCGCGAAGCCGAGCACGGGGGTGCCGCCGAGCGCGGCGAGGGGCAGGAACACGCCGTCCGCCTGGCCGAAGGCGATCTTGCCCCAGGGGAAGCCGCGGAAGGGCACACGCGCGCGTGCCGCCTCGCCGGCGATCCAGAGCGCGGCCGCCCACACCGGCCAGGCCGGCAGCTTCGACACCGCGGCGACGCCGACGCCGACCAGCGCGACGAAGACCGCCTCGATGGCCACCAGGGCGAGCCACGGTCCGGGGCCGACCTCCACACCGGTCCACACCAGCAGCGGCAGCAGGAAGCCGAGGCCGAAGAGGTAACCGAGGCCGAGGGCCGCCTTCCAGCTGCGTCCGCGCAGCACCCAGCCGAAGATCGCGAAGGCCGGCAGCGCCAGCCACCACAGCGTGCGCGGCGGGAAGCTGACGTAGAGCAGCACTCCGGAGAGCGCCGCTGCGGCGGCCGGGACGAGGCGCAGGAGCCGGGCGCCGCGCGCGGTCGGCGCGGTGCGGGGCTCCAGCTCGTCCGACTGGCCCACGGAAGTTGCGGTGACGGTCACTCCGGGAGTGTACGGCGCGTGACCTTTTGGCCGACAGCGCAGTCCGTGGGGCGGGCGCACCACCCCGGCGCACGACCCCGGCGCAACTCATCCACAAACCGCCCATCAGCCGTTACCGTGTGCCAGAGCTCCGGTCGCGCGGGCGGTCGGGGTCCGTCACGGTTCAGGGCCGTCACGGTCGCGGGGGCGACCGGGTTCGGGGGGACGGGTGGGTTCCACGGGGATGACGTCTGCGGCCGGAACGGGCGCGGACGGCGACAACGGAGAAGCCGGAGAGACCGGAGAAAGACGAAACGTTTCTGACGCGGCGGGCGTGGCCGTGCTCGGGGCCTGCGCCGTCTGGTCCCTGGTCACCGCCGCCGTGCACGGCGGACGCCCCGAGGGCGTCCTGCTCGCGGTGCTGGCGCTGTCCGCCGGATACGCGGCGGGGCGGATCTCCGGAGCGCTGCTGCCGGTCGCCGCACCCTGCGCCGGGGCGGTGGCGGGCCTCACGCTGACGGTGACGCTGCCCCGGCTCGCCCCGGGACCCGAGACCGTCGCGCCGCTGGGCCACGCCGGCGCCACCGCCGCCGTGCTGACTCTGTCGGCCGGCGCCGCGTGCTGTGCCGCGTGGGCCACGCGCGTGCCGCTGCTACGGCTCGCGCTGTGGCTGCTCGCCGCGGGCGGCGCGGTCGCCGGGGCGCTCCTGGGCTCGACCACGGCCGTGGTGACCTGTTGTGTCGTGCTGCTGTGCTCCCTGGCCGCCGGCCGGATCCGACACCGGGGTCCGGCGCTCGCGACGCTGGCCGTCGCCACCGCCCTGGTGACGGGCCTGACCTGGGCGGTCGCCGCGAAAGCGCTGCCGGCCGGCCTCACCGGCGCCCTGACGGGCCGGCTCACGCAGCGCCGGATCGATCTGTGGCACGACGCCCTGGGCATGGCCCGCCGCGAGGCCGGCCTGGGCGTGGGCCCCGGACGCTTCGCAGAGCTGAGCCCGACGGCGGCCGAGGCGTCGCTGTCCGACGGCAAGCCGCACTCGGCGCCGCTGCAGCTGGCGGCGGAGCAGGGCGTCGTCGGAAGTCTGCTGCTCGCCGCGGTCTTCTGCTGGGTGCTGTTCGCGCTCTGGCGCGCGCCGCGCCCCACGCCGGTGGTCCTCAGCGCGGGCGCCACGCTCACGGCTCTCGCCGCCGTCGCCGCGATCGGCAACGCGCTGAGTTTCACCACGGTCTCGGTGGGTGCGGGGCTGCTGGCCGGCCTGGCAACGGCCCGACCGCTCGCCGAGGAGCAGCCCGCGATGCCCGAAGCGGCGTCGGAGTTCGTCGAGAGGGACGTGCACCACGGCGACCGTCCGGCCGCCTGACGGACGGGGCAGGTCAGTGCGCGGAGCCCGGCATGCCCGTCCGCAGCCGGTCCCTGATGGCGCGGACGGCCGACTCCGCGTCGTCCACGGTGATCGTGAAGGTGTGCCCGTCCCAGAGCCGCAGCACCACGCCCTCGCCCCGGCGCACGACGACCGCGGTGCCCATCTCCGGCCGCCAGCGATAACCCCAGCCGCCCCAGTGACGCGGGGTGACAAGCGGTTCGAAGTCGGCTCCGGCGACATGGGACAGCGGGATGCGGCGGCGCGGCACGCCGATGTGGCCGCAGCGCACTTCGACGCACTCCTTGTCGAGCTTCAGATCGACATGGACGAAGGCGAGGGTGCCGAAGAGGACCAGCAGCCCGGCGGCGATGCAGCCGACGACGGCCATCGCGAGCGGGGCGATGCCGGACGTCCACGCGGAGTCGACGGCGAGCTCGACGCCGAGCGCCATGCAGGCGGCGCCGACGAGCGCGAGCAGCCACTGGAACCGGTTCGTCGCGCGGCCGGTCCACACATCGGGATGGGAGGCGTCGTGATGCGGGACGTCCGGAAGCGGGGTGCTCTCGTCGTGGGCGTGGTCCCTCATACACATGAGGTTACTCAGGTTTCGCTGCGCCGGTAGCACGTTGCGCAGGGTGACTGCTCCGCCCGGGGAGAGCGGTCGGCAGCCGCAGATCAGGGGGCCGGGCTGACGGCCGCCTGGAGCAGTCGGCCTTCCGGGTAGGCCAGCGCGGGCGCCGGGAGAGCGCCCACCCGGCCGCTGAGCAGAACCGTCACTGCGCCGAGGGCGGACGTCTCGGGCTCGGGACGCGCGCCGATCCGGCGCAGTGCCTGCGCGGCCACGGCGCCCGCCGAGCCGTGCAGGACGAGCGGCGGCCGCCCGGGACGCTGCACGGCCGCGCGGATGCGGTCGGCGACCAGCTCGTAGTGGGTGCAGCCCAGGACCACGGTCGTCACATCGTCGGGGGTGAGGGCGGCGGCCGCGGCGACCGCCGCGTCGATCGCCGACTCGTCCGCGTGCTCCACGGCCTCGGCCAGCCCCCGGCAGGGCACCTCGGCGACCGTGACGCCGCCGGCGAAGTCCTCGATCAGGCCCCGCTGGTAGGGGCTGCCGGTGGTGGCGGGCGTGGCCCAGATCGCGACGGGGCCGCCGCCGGCCGCGGCCGGCTTGATCGCCGGGACGGTGCCGATCACCGGGACGGCGGGTTCCAGAAGGGCCCGCAGGGCCGACAGCGCGTGCACGGTCGCCGTGTTGCAGCCGACGATCAGGGCCTCGGGCCGGTAGCCGGCCGCGGCCTCGGCGACGGCCACGGCCCGCTCGGTGAGATCCTGCGTGGTGCGCGCACCCCAGGGCATGCCGTCGGGGTCGAGGGAGAGCACGAGATCGGCGTCGGGTCGCAGGCGCCGTACCGCGGCGGTGGCCGCCAGCAGACCGATTCCGGAGTCCATGAGCGCGATCTTCACCCGGCCACGATAGACGATGTGCTCTTGCGGCCGGGCCGGGTGGGGCAGACTGCGCGCGTGAGCGCCATCGTATGGATCGCCGCCCTGTCCCTGCTCGCCTGGCTGTGGCTGCTGCTCTGTCAGGGTTTCTTCTGGCGCACGGACGTCAGGCTCCCCGCCCGCAGGGATCCGCAGGAGTGGCCGTCGGTCTGTGTCGTGGTCCCCGCGCGCGACGAGGCGGCGGTGCTGCCCGAGAGCCTGCCCTCACTGCTCGCGCAGGACTATCCGGGGCGGGCGGAGATCTTCCTCGTCGACGACGGCAGCCGCGACGGCACCGGCGCGCTGGCGCGCACGCTCGCCCGGCGGCACGGCGGGCTCCCGCTGACCGTGGACTCGCCGGGCGAACCGCCCGCGGGCTGGACCGGGAAGCTGTGGGCGGTACGCCATGGGGTCGGCCTGGCACGCGCGCGTGAGCCCGAGTACCTCCTCCTGACGGACGCCGACATCGCGCACGCCCCCGACAGCCTGCGGGAACTGGTGGCGGCGGCGCGCACCGGGGGGTTCGACGTCGTCTCGCAGATGGCCCGGCTGCGGGTGGAGAGCCGGTGGGAGCGGCTGGTGGTCCCGGCCTTCGTCTACTTCTTCGCGCAGCTCTATCCCTTCCGCCGGATCGGCCGGCGCGGGGCGCGGACGGCGGCCGCTGCGGGGGGCTGCGTCCTGCTGCGCACCGAGGCGGCCGAGCGGGCGCGGATCCCGGACGCCATCCGGCAGGCCGTCATCGACGACGTGGCGCTCGCGCGGGCCGTGAAGTCCGGGGGCGGCCATATCTGGCTGGGACTGGCGGACCGCGTCGACAGCGTGCGCCCGTACCCGAGGCTGCACGACCTGTGGCGGATGGTGTCGCGCAGCGCCTACGCGCAGCTGCGGCACAACCCGCTGCTGCTCGTCGGCACGGTGCTCGGCCTCGCCCTGGTGTACCTGGCGCCGCCGCTCGCGCTGCTCGGCGGGCTCGCCGTCGGCAGCACGGCCGCCGCGGTGTTCGGCGGCCTGGCGTGGCTGGTGATGACGGGGACCTATCTGCCGATGCTCCGCTACTGCCGGCAGCCGCTGTGGCTCGCCCCTCTGCTGCCGTTCACCGCGTTCCTCTACCTCCTGATGACGGTCGATTCCGCGGTCCAGCACTACCGGGGGCGCGGTGCGGCCTGGAAGGGCCGCACCTACGCACGTCCGGACGCCGTCGCCGACGAGGGCTGAGTCCGTCGGGAGACCCCTTTACTTACGGCCCGGCGTCCAGTTCATGCCCCACCCGTAGGCGTGGTCGACGGTCCGCTGCGGGCTCACCCCGCGGTCGGGCACCAGGTAGCGGGCCTCGCGCTGGACGACGAGGTCGCCGCCGTGGTTGGTGATCAGCGCGAGTGCGCAGACGGTCGAGGGGACCGTGCACTCGTCCAGCGAGAAGTCGATCGGTGCGCCGTACTGGGGTTGCAGAGTGACCGTGGCGTGCAGGTCGGCGAAGGAGCGCGCGCCCTCGTAGATGGTCACGAAGACGAGGATGCGCCGGAAGTCGCTCCTGTGGTCGAGGTTGACGGTGAGGTTCTCGCCGCTCGCCACCGCGCCGGTGCGGTCGTCGCCGTCGAGGTGGATGTAGGGCGGTTGGTTCAGGGCGCCGAAGGAGTTGCCGAGAGCCTGGACCACGCCCTTGCGGCCGTCGGCGAGCTCGAACAGGGCGCACAGGTCGAGGTCGAGGTCGTTGTGCAGGGCCATCGCGCGCCCGCGCTTGCTGCCCCACCCGGAGAACTGCTTGCGCACCTCCCAGTTGAGGTTCACCCGCAGGGCGCCCGAGGTGCCGCCCTGCTTGCTCAGGGACACCGAGGGTGCGGCCTTGGTGAGCGTCACCTTGGTCAGCCGGACCGGTGCGACGGGCGGGGCCGGCGGCGCAGACGGCGGGCCCTGGCGAACGGGTGGGGGCACGGTGACCGGGAAGGCGGGCACCATCGCCGGCGGAGGAGGCGGTGACTGAGGAGGCGCCGGCGGTGTCCGGGGCGTCGTCGGAGCGGGGGCGGCCGCGTGCTGCGGCTCGTCCACGGTGATCCCGAAGTCCGTGGCCAGCCCTTCGAGACCGCTGCCGTAGCCCTGGCCGACGGCCCGGAACTTCCAGGCGCCCTGGCGGCGGTAGAACTCGCCCAGCACGAAGGCCGTCTCGACCGTGGCGCCCGCGCTGTCGAACCGTGCCACGACCGTGCTCTGTGCCGCGTCCCGTACCTCGATGTAGAGGTCCGGGACCCGGCCGAACGCGCCGCCGTCCGTCGAGGCGGCCAGGACGACGGTCTCGATCGCGGGCTCCACGCGCGCGAGATCGACCAGAAGGGTGTCGGTCACCCGGCCTCCGGCGTCGCGTTTGCCTTCGTGGCGGACTGCTCCGGAGGAATGGGCCGGCTGGTTGTAGAAGACGAAATCGGCGTCGGAGCGGACCTTTCCGCCCACGAGCAGCAGCGCCGAGGCGTCCGCGTCCGGAACGCCCGGTCCCGAGCGCCAGCCCAATTCCACCCGCAGTGCCGTGGTCGGCACCGGAGCATTGGAACCCTTCGACATTGACATGTACGCCCCCATCGCGTGTCGGTGTCGGGGCAGCATCCGCCCCGGCACCCCTCCGGTTTGTCTACCCGGCCAACCTATTGCGCAGGGCGGCGAAGGCCCATGAGGAGCACAGGAACAGCCCTGGCCAACCCTTGGTAACCCGCCGGGAACTCGGCCTTTACACGATCTACAACGTGATTGCCGTCCTTTTTTCCCAAGTTCGCTCGCATTGGGGCTCCAAGGTCACTGCCGACACGGAAAACAACCCTCTTATCGGTCTCCCCAACCAGCACATCGTGGGCTTAACTTATGTGCCATGACCTCCCCCCGCTCCACCTATGGCGGCGGCTACTACGCCTCCTTCCCGGACACTCCGATCTACGACTCGCTCGTGGCCGAGCGGGGGACCCCGCAGATCGCCCCGATCCGGGTCCCCGCCGCGTACGACATGGGCATGGGCGGCAGCAACCTGCCCGCGTTGCCGTCGGCGCTGCCCGCGCTCCCGGCGGGTCCGTCCCAGCAGCCCTACGGCTACCCGCAGGCGCAGCAGCCCTCGCCGCTGCAGCAGGCCCCGGCGGCGTACATCCCGCCGCAGGCCGGCCCGCCGCGCGGCTACCCCGGTCCCCAGGCGCAGCAGCAGCGCCCGGCGGGTCCCGGCACGGGCTACGAGGCGATGCGCCCCGCCGCTCCCCGGCCCGCCGCGCCGCAGTACCAGGACCCGTACAACAACCAGCAGTACCGCGGCTACTAAAAGCCGTCCGAGGTCGTCGGCGCCGCCTGGCAGGATGACCTCATGGGCACCGCGCACCTGCTGTCGATTCACGTCCATCCGGTCAAGGCGTTCCGGGGCCAGGAGCCCCGTACGGCCGTAGTGGAGCCCTGGGGGCTGGCCGGAGACCGACGCTGGGCGCTGATCGACGACGGGGGAAAGGTCGTCACACAACGTCAGCAGCCGCGCCTCGCACTGGCCGCCGCCGAGCTTCTGCCCGGCGGCGGCGTGCGTCTGTCCGCGCCCGGTCTGGAGCCGCTGACCGTGGCGGTGCCCGAGCCGGTGGGCACGGTCTCGTTGCAGATCTTCCGCGACAAGGTGGAGGGGGTCCTCGCCGACGACGCCGCGCACGCCTGGTGCAGCGCCCACGTGGGCGCCGACGTCCGGCTGGTGCACATGGACGACCCCGCGACGCGCAGGGCGGTGGACCCCGCGTACGCGCTGCCCGGCGAGACCGTCGCCTTCGCCGACGGATTTCCGCTGCTGGCCGCCGCCACCGCCTCCCTCGACGCCCTCAACTCCCTGATCGCCCGGGGCGAGCACGCCGAGGAGGGACCGCTGCCGATGAACCGGTTCCGGCCGAACCTGGTCGTGGCGGGCACCGACCCCTGGGCGGAGGACGGCTGGTCGCGCCTCGCGGTCGGCGAGGTCGAGTTCCGGGTCGCCAAGCCGTGCGGCCGGTGTGTCGTGACCACCACCGACCAGGGCACCGCGGAGCGCGGCAGGGAACCCCTGCACACCCTGGGCCGGCACCGGCGCCTCGGCGGCAAGCTGGTCTTCGGACAGAACCTGGTGCCCCTCTCCCGCGGCACGATCACCGTCGGCGATCCGGTGCGCGTCGTCGGCTAGCGCCTGGTGGCGAGCCGGCCGATCCGTGGGAACCCCCGCCCGGTCCCGAAGCGTTGGGATTGCGTGAGAAGTTCATGAGACGTCCCGAGCCCTGGTGATTTCGCTCTCTCTTTCACCGGGCTCGCGCGTGAACGGCTCCGCCGGGGGTTATCACGGAGCGGGGAAGGGGGTGCGGACGGTGCGAGCGATCGACGGAATCTGGCGCTGGCGACACAACCCGCTGCGCCGTAGGACGGATCTGGTCGAGGCGTGGGTGGCCCTGTCGGCCCTGCTCCTGATCCTCCTCGTCGCGCCGGCGG
Organism: Streptomyces sp. NPDC002623; assembly: GCF_053592635.1. Classification (NCBI taxonomy): domain Bacteria; kingdom Bacillati; phylum Actinomycetota; class Actinomycetes; order Kitasatosporales; family Streptomycetaceae; genus Streptomyces; species Streptomyces sp. NPDC002623. The sequence continues at coordinate 42,101 of NZ_JBSFWB010000005.1, forward strand.
TGGGCTCCCTCGTGGGCGGCGTCGCGCAGGACGTCCTGCAGCGATCGGTCCGCGAGCAGCGCGAGTCGCGCCACGAGGTCACGGCCACCGTGGTGCGGAAGGCGGACGGTTCGCCGCTGGAGGTGGATCCCGAGACCGCCACCGGCCGGGAGGCCCGTACCCGGGTCGTCGCGGACTGGACGGCGCCGGACGGCACCGCGCAGCACGGCACGGTCCTGGCGGGCCTCCAGACCCCGCACAGCGGCGACCACTTCGAGATATGGACGGACGGCCACGGCCGCCCGACGGCCCGCCCGCTGGACTCCGCCACGGCGACGACGCACGCCGTGCTCGCCGGCTTCGGCGCGGCCCTGCTCACCGCGGGCGCCGTCGAGGCCGCCCGTCGGCTGATCGTCTGGCGCATGGTCCGCCGCCGGTACGCCCGTTGGGACCAGGCATGGGACCGGGCGGGCCCGGACTGGGGCCGCACCGGCACCGGCAGCTGACGGCCTTTCGTCTCTGGTCAACCCACCACCCGCGCGCACGCTACGGTGGTCCGGCCGAACCATTCGGCATCAACCCGCGTACCACGAGGTGGGGGCACAGCAACGCCATGGCACAGGGCACGGTCCAGGTGACGCACACCGGCACATCGAGGTGGCGGCGCCGCACGGGTGAGTACGCATCGCTCGCCGCCGCCCTGGAGGCCGCGGCCGAGGGGGACGTCCTCACCATCGCTCCCGGCACCTACCGGGAGAACCTCGTCGTGGAGCGGTCGGTGACCCTGCGCGGCCCCGAGGGCTCCCCCGGTTCCGTGCGCCTGGCGCCGCTGGACGGGGTGCCGCTGACGGTGCGCGCCTCGGCCGTGGTGCAGGACCTGCATGTGGAGGGCCAGGACGCGGCCGCGCCCGCGGTGCTCGTCGAGGAGGGCACGCCCGAGCTGCTGGACCTGCGGATCGTCACGCGGTCCGCGGCGGGCATCGAGGTGCGCGGCAGCGCCCGCCCGACGGTCCGGCGGTGCACGGTCGACAACCCGGCGGGCATCGGCATCGCCGTGGTCGACGGCGGCGGCGGTGTCTTCGAGGAGTGCGAGGTCGTCGCCGCAGGTCAGGCGGGCGTCTCGGTGCGCGGGGGCGGCCACCCCCGGCTGGAGCGCTGCCGGGTGCACCACACCTCGGGCGCGGGCCTGAGCGCGACCGGCGACAACTCCGCCCTGGAGGCGGTGGGTTGCGAGGTCTACGAGGTCCGGGGCAGCGGCGTCCAGATCACCGCCCGGGCCGCCGCGCACCTCACCGACTGCGATGTGCACCGCACCACCGCCGACGGCGTCACCCTCGACACGGACGCGGTGCTCACGCTGGCGGACTGCCGGATCCACGACATCCCGGAGAACGCGGTCGATCTGCGCTCCCGCTCGGTGCTGACCCTGACCCGTACGACGGTGCGTCAGTTCGGTCGCAACGGGCTGTCGGTGTGGGACCCGGGCACGCGCGTGGACGCCAACCAGTGCGAGATCTTCGACAGCACCGGCGACTACCCGGCCGTCTGGGTCAGCGACGGCGCCACCGCGGTCCTCGACTCCTGCCGGGTGCACGACGTGCCGGACGCGCTGTTCGTCCTCGACCGCGGCTCCCGCGCGGACGTCGTCGACAGCGACCTCTCCCAGGTCCGCAACACGGCCGTGTCGGTGAGCGACGGCGCGACGGCCCAGCTCGACGACTGCCGGATCCGGGACGCGGCGACCGGTGCCTGGTTCCGCGACCACGGCAGCGGCGGCACCCTCAACAACTGCACCGTGGACGGCACGCAGACCGGCGTGATCGTCACCAAGGGCGCCGACCCCACCGTCGAGCGCTGCACGGTGGACTCCCCCGCCGAGGCCGGGTTCTATGTGTCGGCCGGCGGTCGCGGCAGCTTCCTGAACTGCCGGGTGACCAACAGCGGCGGCTACGGCTTCCATGTGATAGACGGCAGCCGTACGACGCTGCGGAAGTGCCGTACGGAGCGCTGTGCGCGGGGCGGCTACGAGTTCGCGGACGCCGGGGGCGACGCCACGTCCGGTTCCGGCCCCGTGGTCGAGGACTGCACCAGCGACGAGAGCGCGGGGGTGCGGACTCCGGGCGCTTCGGCGGCCCCGGAACCGGCCGTGCAGACGACCGCCCAGTCACCGGGCCTGCTCGGTGCGATCCCCGAACAGCGCGCCACCGTGCCCGAGGCGCAGCCGTCCGCCGCCGACCCGGAGATCTCGGTACGGTCCTCCAAGGACGTGCTCGGTGAGCTGGACACCCTGGTGGGCCTGGACAGCGTCAAGCGCGAGGTGCGGGCCCTCATCGACATGATCGAGGTCGGCCGGCGCCGTCAGCAGGCGGGCCTCAAGGCGGCGTCCGTCAAGCGCCATCTGGTCTTCACCGGCTCCCCCGGCACCGGCAAGACGACGGTCGCGCGCCTCTACGGCGAGATCCTCGCCTCGCTCCACGTCCTGGAGAAGGGCCATCTCGTCGAGGTGTCCCGGGTCGATCTGGTCGGCGAGCACATCGGCTCGACGGCGATCCGCACCCAGGAGGCCTTCCAACGGGCGCACGGCGGTGTGCTGTTCATCGACGAGGCGTACGCGCTGTCGCCGGAGGACGCGGGCCGCGACTTCGGCAAGGAGGCCATCGACACCCTCGTGAAGCTGATGGAGGACCACCGGGACTCCGTGGTCGTGATCGTGGCGGGCTACACGGCGGAGATGGAGCGGTTCCTCTCGGTCAACCCCGGGGTGGCGTCCCGTTTCTCGCGGACCATCACCTTCGGCGACTACGGCCCCGAGGAGCTGCTGCGGATCGTGGAGCAGCAGGCCGAGGAGCATGAGTACCAGCTGGGCCCGGCCACCTCGGAGGCCCTGCTGAAGTACTTCACGGAACTCCCGAAGGGCCCCGCGTTCGGCAACGGGCGTACCGCACGCCAGACGTTCGAGGCGATGGTGGAGCGGCACGCGAGCCGCGTCGCGCAGGTGGCGGAGCCCAGCAAGGACGATCTGACGTTGCTGTACGCGGAGGACCTGCCCGAGCTGCCCTGACCCGGTCAGGTGCGCTGCACGGGAACCTCGGGTCGCAGCCGGGCCAGCAGCAGCTCGCGTTCTTCCGCGAACGCCGGGTCGGCCTGGTAGTCGGAGTGGCCCAGGACGGGCGTGGGCAGCGGGTGCGCCTCGGTGCGCCCGTACGACAGGGGGTCGGCGAGGGGTTCGCGGTCCACCTGGGGGCCGCAGTCGTCGCCGGACAGCCGCACCGGACCGCCGATGGGGTCGGTCGGCCGGTAGAGGTTGCGCCAGCAGTCGATGTCCTGGTGCAGCGCGTCGAGCGCTTCGGGTCCGAAGTGGGCCGGGAACCAGCGGCCGTAGAGGCGCTCGATCGGGGAGCCGTAGGTGAGCAGGGCGACCCGTTTGCGGTCGGAGGGCTTCAGCTGCCAGGCCGCGGCGGCCGCGAGGACGCTGCCCTGGGAGTGGCCGGAGATGACCAGTCGTCCGCCGGTGGCCCGTGTCCAGGAGGCCATCCGCCAGGTCAGGTCGGGTACCGCGCGCTCGGCGTAGCAGGGCGGGGCGAAGGGGTGCGCGGCTCTCGGCCAGAAGGTGCCGACGTCCCAGAGGATGCCGATGGTGCGGCGCGCGGAGGCGTCCTTGTAGGCGCGCCTGCCCCAGGTGACGAACAGTATGAAGCCGAGTCCGATGAGCCAGGAGCCCAGTGCCTGCACGGTCTGGGCCGCGCCGTGCACGAAGGGCTGAGCCGTCTCCCCGGCCCGGACCGGTGTCTTCCCGGTGCCGAAGGCGCCGACGAGCGCGCCCGCGCCCAGCAGCAGCGTCGCGGTGGAGGTGACGGCGACGAGGAGCGGGGCGCGGTCGGTGAGCGTGGCCATGGCGCGGGCGCGGGCGATGCGCCGGGTGCGGGCCGGGTCGCCGGGCGCCACTCCGTACTCGCTGATCACCTTGTCCTGCTCGGCCCGTGTCAGCAGCAGGGTCCGGCGGGCGAGCACCGCGCACAGCACCAGCAGGACGACGAGGAGTACGGGGATCACGGACGCCTGCCAGGTCAGCAGGACCGGCGGTCCGTCGAGGAAGGTTCCGGTGCCGTCGAGCCAGTCCGACACCCGCTGCGAGACACCGCCGGACATCACGCCGCCCAGGGCGCAGGCCAGCATCGCGACCGCGGGCCCGCCGAGCCCGTGCAGGGCACAGCGTTCCCCGGGCGTGGCCGTGTTCTGCGGGCAGTGGTGCAGGGTGCGGGCGACGATCGCGAGGGCGATCACCAGGGCTCCCTGGGCGATGGCGAGGCCGCCGAAGGTCGCGTCGCCCGGGAGGCGGCCCTCGGAGGTCCAGCCGGGGCGGTCCCAGCCGGCGTACACGAGCGTGAGGGCGAGCAGGACGAGGGCGGCCAGCGGCAGACGGTGCACGAGGTGGGCGTCGAGGCGACGGTCGAGGCGGCGTTCGCTGCGGCCCCGGCGGCACACCACCCACGCCGTGACCAGCGCGCCCGTGACCAGGGACGCCTCCAGCAGCCGGCCGAGCACGTCGAGGAGGGCCGGGCCGCCGGGTCGGCGGTCCTGGCGGGCGGCCGCGGTGCCGATCGCCGCAGCCACCGTGAGCAGGCCGGCCGCGGTGTGGGCGGCGCGCAGACGGGCCACCAGGCGGCGCCCGTACCAGAAACCGGGCCGGCCGAGCGCGGTGTGCCCTGGGCCGTTCTCGGGTTCGGGCGTGCGGTCGAGGGGTTCCTGGGACTCGTACGCCCGCCAGGTGCGGTGGGAGAGGTACCACAGGAGGCCGACGAGAGCGGTCGGCACGAGCGCCGCGAGGGCCAGCCGGCGGCCGGGCAGGCTCCACCAGCCGCCGTCGGAGAGCGTCGGCGAGAGGAAGCCCAGCCAGGAGTGACGCTCTGCGCACGCGTGCGTGCCCGCGCACTGCCAGGCCGTCAGGTCGAGGGCGACCTCGCAGGCCGCGGCGACGAGCAGCACCGTCAGGCTCAGCGCGGCGAGCCGCACCAGCAGCCCGTAGAACCGCACCGCGCGGGTGCGTTCGCGGGCGGCGGCGGGGCGCATCCAGTGGGCGAGGTTGACGACCATGAACGGCAGCAGCAACAGCCACAGGGCGCGGGTGCCGTTGCCGGAGGTGAGGTTGGACCAGACGTAGGCCTCGGGGACCGGGGTCGCGCGGCCGCGGTCGTCGCCGGGGTCGGGGGCGGAGTCGGCGGCGACGTCCCCGGCGCGTCGGAAGACGGCCGCCGTCTCGTCACCGGTGATCCGTACCGTGCGCGGATCGTTCAGCATCTTCTCGGGCGTGGCGCCACCCACACCGTGGACCAGGAGTTCCAGGGCGGCTCCGCCCGGAGCGGTAGGTTTCACTGTTCGCACTTCCCCCGTGACACGCCTTCGACAGGTGTCCGTATGTGCCCGTGCGGGCATAAGGATCGCCGCTCGGCGGCCCTGATACACCTCTCGTCACGGAATCTCCCCGGAGCGTGCGAGGGACACGCGCGCGTTCCCACGAGTGGCATGCACGCGTCGGGGTGGTGGCACAGCTGTGAGCGAGCCGTGCGAGGATGGGGCACCCGCACACCGGCGTCGGGAGAAATTTCCTTGTCGGAGCAGGTGAGCGGGCCTGTCGGACGGTGTGAGGGAAAGGACCGGAGCGTACGTGAGTGAGAATCAGAACCTCCTCGCGGAGCAGCGTCGCGCCCTGATCCTTGACGAGGTACGGCGTCGTGGCGGTGTCCGGGTCAATGAGCTGACCCGCAAGCTCGGCGTGTCGGACATGACGGTGCGGCGCGATCTCGACGCGCTGGCGCGGCAGGGTGTCCTGGAGAAGGTGCACGGCGGGGCGGTGCCGGTCGTGGAGGCGAGCACGCACGAGCCGGGCTTCGAGGCGAAGTCGGGCCTGGAGCTGACCGCCAAGGAGGACATCGCGAAGGCCGCGGCGGAGCTCGTCGTCCCGGGCAGCGCGATCGCGCTGTCGGGCGGTACGACCACGTACGCGCTGGCGCATCACCTGGTGGACGTGCCGGATCTGACTGTGGTGACCAACTCGGTGCGCGTGGCCGACGTCTTCCACATGGCGCAGCGCACCTCGGGCCCGCGGCAGGGCGCGGCCACGGTCGTGCTGACCGGCGGGGTGCGCACTCCGTCGGACTCGCTGGTGGGCCCGGTCGCCGACCAGGCCATCGCGGCGCTCCACTTCGACGTGCTGTTCCTCGGTGTGCACGGCATATCGGCCGAGGCGGGCCTGTCGACGCCGAACCTCGCGGAGGCCGAGACCAACCGGCGGCTGGTGCAGTCGGCGCGCCGGGTCGTGGTGGTCGCGGACCACACCAAGTGGGGTGTGGTGGGGCTGAGTTCGTTCGCGGCGCTGGAGCAGGTCGACACGCTGGTGACGGACGGGGGGCTGCCCGCCGAGGCGCGTTCGGAGATCTCCGAGCAGCTGCGGCTGCTGGTGGTCGCGGGCGAGCCCGCCGAGGGTGCAGACATCTGACGGGGCTGCGGCTAGGGTGACGCCCCCGTCGACCTAGGGGGTTCGTGTCTTCATGGCCCGTCGTCTGCGTTCCGAAGGGCTCGAGTTCGTCGATACCGCTCCCGTACGCATGGTCTTCACCCGGGAGCTCTCCGCTCCCCCGGAGCGGGTCTTCCACGCGCTGGCCGACGACGCCGCGGGCTGGGCCGAGTGGTTCGCGGCCGTGGCCGCCGTCCAGCCGCTCGACGGCGGCGCGGGACGTGACGTACGGCTGCGGGGCGGCGCGCGCTTCCGGGAGACGGTCCTCGTGGCGAAGGCGCCGGAGGTGTACGCGTATCGCGTGGACGTCGCCAATGTGCCGGGGGTCCGGGCCCTGGTCGAGGAGTGGCGGCTGACGCCCGCCGGCACCGGAACGCAGGTGCGATGGACCTTCGCGACGGACGGGACGAGCGTGTTCCGGGGCATGGCCCGGCTGGCCGGGCCGGGCCTGGGACGCTCCTTCCGGGGCGCGGTCACCGCACTGGACCGAAGGCTCGCCGCGTAGGGCAGATCTCGGCCGTCACTCCTGCCACACGCCCGTGGCCAGCAGGGAGTCGATCGCCGCGGTGTACGGGGCGATGTCCAGGCCCTGGTCGGCGAGCCAGGCGTCGGAGTAGTACTTGTCCAGGTAGCGGTCGCCCGGGTCGCACAGCAGGGTGACCACGCTGCCCTGCCGGCCGTCGGCCACCATCTCGGCGACGATCTTGAGCGCGCTCCACAGTCCGGTGCCGGTCGAGCCGCCCGCCTTGCGGCCGATGGCCCGTTCGAGCGCGCGTACGGCGGCGACGCTGGCCGCGTCGGGCACCTTCATCATCCGGTCGATCGCGCCGGGCACGAAGCTGGGCTCCATGCGCGGCCGCCCGATGCCCTCGATGCGCGAACCGCAGTCACAGGTGACGTCCGGATCGCCGGTGGTCCAGCCCTCGAAGAAGCACGAGTTCTCCGGGTCGGCGACGCAGATGCGGGTGTTGCGCCGCGTGTAGTGGACATAGCGCGCGAGGGTCGCGGAGGTGCCGCCGGTGCCGGCCGTGGCCACGATCCACGCGGGCTCCGGGAACCGTTCCCACTCCAGCTGGCGGAAGATGGATTCGGCGATGTTGTTGTTCCCACGCCAGTCCGTGGCCCGTTCCGCGTAGGTGAACTGGTCCATGTAGTGGCCCCCGCTCTCCGCCGCGAGACGGGCCGACTCCTCGTACATCGTGCGTGGGTCGTCGACGAAGTGACATCGGCCGCCGTGGAACTCGATCAGGCGGATCTTCTCGGCGCTCGTCGTGCGCGGCATGACGGCGATGAAGGGCACGCCGATCAGCTTCGCGAAGTACGCCTCGGAAACGGCCGTCGAACCGCTGGACGCCTCGATCACCGGGCGGCCCGGCCGGATCCAGCCATTGCACAGCCCGTAGAGGAAGAGGGAGCGGGCGAGGCGGTGTTTGAGGCTGCCGGTGGGGTGGGTCGACTCGTCCTTGAGATAGAGGTCGATGCCCCACTTGTCCGGGAGGGGGAAGCGCAGCAGGTGTGTGTCGGCCGAGCGGTTGGCGTCCGCCTGGACCTTGCGGACGGCTTCTTTCAGCCAGTCACGGTAGGTGGTGTCGCTGTGGTCGACGTCGAGGGTGGAGCCGGTCCTGGGGGGCTGGGAGGTGGTCACGGCGGGGCTCCTTCGGGCTGCGCGCCGACGGTGGTCCGCGCGGCCGACACCTCGATCATAAGCACCTTCAGCACGCTTCTCACCTGCATAAACACACCTTTGAGCGCCCCAAAGGCGACCCTGGGGGCCGGGTGCGGGCACGTGGGGGGCGCATTCGCGCGAGTGCTCCGGACAGGCACGCCCGCGGGGTCGTGCGCACTGGTGCTCGACGCCGGGCGCGGGCAGACTGCACCGGGCGGGGCGAAGGTCCCGGACGGGGGCGCACACTGGGTCACGGGAAACGCGTTCGATCACAAGGGGGCGGGACGGCATGGCGGAGCCGGAGTTCACGGCTACGGGCGTGCGTATAGGGAAGCGGCTGCGTTCGCTCACCCGGGCCGGGCAGGTCCGGATCAGCGGCGGCAGGCTGGAGTTGCTGACCAGCTACGGCAGCGAGATCGACAGCGCGCCCGTGCAGGCGGTTCGCGCCTCCAGGCCGTGGTTCGCACCGGAGGACCGGGCGCTGGCCGACCTCAACGGCAAGCGGTACCTGCTGACCCTCGGCGACCACGACCCGGCGCCGGGCGAGCCGGGACCACCCGCGGCGCGCCGCTTCATCGAAGCCGTGCGCAGGGCGGCGGGGCGCGGCGGCTGAGCCGGCGCGGACGCAGACCCATGCCCGCGGCGGGCACGGAAGATCCCCGCCCGCCGACTGGAGCACCGCGAGTTGCGGTGCCGTCAAGGCTGCGTCACTCTGATCTCACGTCACTCTGGGTTTACCGGCGATAACGCTGCGAACCAGCCCCGCCGGCCACGACAGCAGGCGGCCGCCTTGCGCAGACGCTCTGCTCGATCCGAACTCCGTGTTCTTCCGGACCTCAGTCGGGGAGTCGCAGCCGTGATCACCAACCCGAACAGGCACTGCATGGTGGAGCTTCAGGCTCTGCCGTCGCGGATCGGCCAGGTCCGCAGAATCGTATCGGCGCAGTTGCGCTACTGGCATATGGACCCGCTCATAGACCGGGCGGCGCTCGGTGTGACGGAGCTGTTGACCAACGTCCACCTGCACGCGCAGCCCGACAAGACGTGCGTCGTGGAGATGGAACTGCTGCTCGACCGGCTCACCGTCTCCGTGCGCGACCACGATCCGCGGCTGCCGGTCGTGCGGACGGTCGACGACGAGGCCCTCGCCACCTGCGGGCGCGGCCTCGCCATGGTGGCCGCGGTGAGCGAGAGCTGGGGAGCCCGGCCGGACGGCGAGTCCGGCAAGGTCGTCTGGTTCACGCTGCCCGCGCCCGTCACCGCGCGCGAGCTGTCGGCGCGTCCGCCCCGTCGCATGCCCCGGGAGCAGGCACCGCCCCGGTTCACGGAGGTCGTCTCCGTCGACGATCTGCGGCCCGCACACGCTCCCGCCCGGTCCGCCGTCGTCGGCTGACCGGGCGGTGACCTCGCTTTCCGGTCACCCGGATCGCTCGGGTCACTCCGCGGCGATGGCCCGCAGGACGTCCAGGCGAGCGGCGCGCCGGGCCGGGCGCAGGCCCGCGAGGGCTCCGGCGGCGACGCCCACCAGGGCCACCACGACGAGTTGGACAGGTGGCGCCGCAAAGGCGAAGGCGCTGTCGCTCGCCCCGTCGGAGGCCCGCACGAGCACCCAGCCGAGGAAGGCGCCGAGGAGCAGTCCGCCCGCCGTGCCGAACGCGGCGACCAGCACCGACTCCCAGCGGACCATGGCCCGCAGCTGGGACCGGGTCTGACCGACGGCCCGCAGCAGGCCGAGCTCGCGGGTGCGCTCGTGGACGGCGAGGGTGAGCGTGTTGGCGATGCCGAGGAGCGCGATGAGGACGGCGAGGGCGAGCAGGGCGTAGACGAGGGTCAGCATCATGTCGATGCCGCCGGCCGAGGACTGCACGTACTCGTCGCGGGTCTGCACCTCGGGGTCGCCGTACCGCGCGGCGACCTTCTCGACCGCCGCCTTGCCGGCGTCCGCGCTCACGCCGTCCTTGAAGGAGACCGCGATCAGGGTGTCGGCGTCCTGGGTGCGGTGCGGGGCCCAGGCGGCACGGGTGATGACGTAGTCGCCGGCGAGTTCGGAGCGGCCGTAGACCGCGCGGACGGTGAAGGTCCGCTCCGCGCCGTCGGCGAAGACGAGCCGGGCGGTGTCGCCGGTGGTCAGCCGTTGACGGTCGGCCTCCTGACGGGTGATCGCGATGCCGTCGGCGCCCAGTGTGTCCAGGTCGCCCCGGACGGCGCCGAGGTCGAAGGTGCGCCGCAGTGCCGCCGGGTCGGTGACGGTCAACACCCGTCCCCTGCCGTCGACTTCGGCGACGCCCCGGCCGAGGCCGACGGCCGTGTCCACCTCGTCCAGCTCGTCGATCGCCGGGGCTAGCTTCGGGCTCAGGCCGCTGCCGCCCGCGCCGAAGGAGGGAGTACTGACGGCGACGTCGCCCGCGAAGGAGCGGGAGACGGTCTGGTCCATGGTCGCCTTGAGCGAGGCTCCGAACACGGTGAAGAGGGAGACCACGGCGACCCCGATCATCAGGGCGCTCGCGGTGGCCGCCGTCCGCTTCGGGCTGCGCAGCGCGTTGCGGCGGGCGAGGCCCCCGGTGACGCCGCGCAGCCGGTCCAGCGGGCCGCCGAGGACGCGTACGGCCGTGCTGGAGGCGACCGGCCCGAGCACCACGAAGGCGACCAGGGCCAGCACGGCTCCGCCGCCGGCTGCCCACAGGGACGGGTAGCCGAGGACGCCGGTGAGGGTCACGGCGACGGCCAGGACGAGCAGCCCCAGGCCGGCGACCGCGCGCGGGCGGGACGCGCCGGACGCGTCCACGGCCGTCTCGCGCAGCGCGGCCAGCGGAGCGGTGCGGCCGGCCCGTACGGCGGGCAGCAGCGCGGAACCCAGACAGACCAGGACGCCGACCGCGAGGGGGAGGGCCAGCGACAGGGCGCTGATCACCAGGTCGCCCTCGGGGAAGGGGAATCCGATGGCCGGGAACAGCGCCTGCAGACCGGCCGCGATGCCGATGCCGCCCGCGAGTCCGGCCGCCGAGGCGGTCACGGCGACGGCGCTCGCCTCGACGAGGGTGGCCGCGGCGACCTGGCGGCGGGAGGCGCCCAGCGCCCGCAACAGGGCGTTCTCACGGGTGCGTTGGGCGACGACGATCGCGAACGTGTTGTGGATGGAGAAGGTCGCGACCAGCAGCGCCACCCCGGAGAACACCAGCAGGAACGTGGTGAAGATCGTCAGGAACTGGCTGGCGATCATGTCGGTGTTCTCCTGCGCCGCCTCCTGCCCGGTGATGGCCTCGACGCCCTTGGGAAGCGCGGGAGTCAGCCGGTCGACCAGCTCCGACTGACTCACCCCGGGGTCGGCCCGCACGACGATGCCCGCCGCTTGGCCGGGCCGGGCGGTGAGGTGCTGCTCGGCGTCGGCGCGGGTCATGCCGGTGAAGGTCACCTGGGCCATGCCGTCCTCGCCGCCGAAGGTCGCGAGGCCGACGATCGTGACGCGCACGGGGTCGGGTGTGCGCAGCGTGGTGGTGTCGCCGATCTTCAGGCCGCCCCGGTCGGCGGCTCCGCGGTTGACGACGACCTCGCCGGACCGGGCCGGGGCGCGGCCCTCGGCGAGCCGGTAGGGGTTGAGCTTCGGGTCGGTGATCCAGTTGCCGGCGATCGTGGGCGGTCCCTGGCCGCCGATCGGGTCGCCGTCGCTGCCGAGGAGTTGGCCCGCGCCCTGGATGTCGGGGGCGGCTGCCGCGACGCCGGGGACGGCCTCGACCGTCCGGACCAGGTCGGTGTCGACGGGCCGGCGCACGCCCTGGCTCTCGCCGGGGGTCGTGATGGTGTCGGCGCCGCGCACGACCGCGTCGGTGCCGGCCGTCGCGTCGCCGAACATCGAGTCGAAGCTCGCGCGCAGGGTGTCGCCCATGACGAGCGTTCCGGCCAGGAAGGCCACGCCGAGGAAGACGGCGAGGAAGGTCCCGGCGAAACGGCGCCGGTGGGCGCGCAGGGACGACAGGCTCAGTCGGAAGGAGGCGTTCATGACGGCACCTCGAAGGCTTTCAGCCGGTCCAGGACGCGGTCGGCGGTCGGGGACTCCATCCGGTCGACGAGACGGCCGTCGGCGAGGAAGACGACCTCGTCGGCGTGGGCGGCCGCGACCGGGTCGTGGGTGACCATGACGACCGTGCGCCCGGTCCGGCGCACGGTGCCGGCGAGCAGCCCGAGCACCTCTCCCCCGGCCCGGGAGTCGAGGTTGCCGGTGGGCTCGTCGGCGAAGACGACGTCCGGCCGGCCGGCGAACGCCCGGGCCACGGCGACGCGTTGCTGCTGGCCCCCGGAGAGCTCGGAGGGCCGGTGGCGGAGGCGGTCGCGCAGGCCGACGACATCGACGAGGGCGTCGATCCACTCCGTCTCGCCGCGCTCGCCGGCCAGGTCCAGCGGCAGCCGGATGTTCTCCTCGACGGTCAGGGTCGGCACCAGGTTGAAGGCCTGGAAGACGAAGCCGACCCGGTCGCGGCGCAGCAGCGTGAGGCGTCGGTCGTCGAGCGTGCCGAGGTCGGTGTCGCCGACGTACGCGGTGCCCGAGGTGAGGTCGTCCAGGCCGGCCGCGCAGTGCATCAGGGTGGACTTGCCGGAGCCCGAGGGGCCCATGATCGCGGTGAAGCGGCCGGCCGGGAAGTCGACGCTCACCCCGTCCAGGGCGCGTACTGCGGTGTCGCCGACGCCGTAGACCTTCACGGCGTCGACGACCCGCGCGGCGTTGCGCGTGGTGGTGGCGGTCGCGGCGGTCATGCCGCACCGCCCTTGCCCGTCGGGCCGAACTGCTCGTCCAGGACGGACAGCCGACGCCAGTACTCGTCCTCGTCGATCTCGCCGGAGGCGAAGCGACGGCCGAGGACGGCCAGGGGCGCGTCGCCGGTGGGGCGGCCGTCCTGCACGCCGCGCCACGGGCCGCCGCGGCCGCGCCACCCGGTGCGGCGCAGGAGGGTAACCATGCCGATCACGACGGCCGCCCAGATCAGCGGGAAGAAGAGGATCCACGGGCCGGGGCCGCCGTCCCAGTTCGCCAGTGTCTGCATCTCGAGTCATCTCCCAGGTGGGTGTTCCGGTGATGTCTCGAGACTCCCGCCGGGGAGGGTCCCGGTCGTCGTACGGCCAGCGGCACTGCACGTACCTCCCGGGGAGTAGACGGGGGCGGGTGCGCTGCTCCCGGCGATCTCGATTTCTGTACCTACTAGTATGTACAGTGGAGACATGAGCACCTCGGAGAGCACCTCGGAGAACGGTTCGCGGAGCACGTCGGAGCGGCTGATCGAGTCCACCCGGGAGCTGCTCTGGGAGCGCGGTTACGTGGGGACCAGTCCCAAGGCGATCCTGGAGCGAGCGGGCGCCGGGCAGGGCAGCATGTACCACCACTTCAAGGGCAAGCCCGATCTCGCCCTGGCGGCGATCCGGCGGACGGCCGACGAGATGCGGACCACCGCCGAGGAAGTGCTGAACGGGCCGGGCACGCCCTACGAGCGGATCAGGGCGTATCTCACGCGCGAGCGTGACGTGCTGCGCGGCTGTCCCGTCGGGCGGCTCACGATGGATCCGGAGGTGATCGCGAGCGACGAGCTGCGCGAGCCCGTCGACGACACGATCGACCGGATCCGCGAGCAGCTCGCCCATCTCGTCGAAGAGGGCAAGGAGCAGGGCGAGTTCGGGCCCGAGCTGGACGGCGAGGCGATCGCCGCCACGGTCGTGGCGACCGTGCAGGGCGGATACGTCCTGGCCCGCGCGGCCGGGTCGCCGACCGCCTTCGACGCCGCCGTCCGCGGACTGCTCTCCCTGCTCGCACCGCGTTCGGCCGACAGGCCCTGAGGAGGACCCGATGCACGCCATGCAGTACGAGCTCACCCTGCCCGCCGACTACGACCCGGGCATCATCCACGCGCGCGTGGCCCGCGTCGGGCATCTGCTCGACGACTGGGAGGGCCTCGGCCTGAAGGCCTACCTGCTGCGCGAGCGCGGGAGGCACGGCTCGCCGGTCAGTCAGTACGCGCCGTTCTACCTCTGGAACACCGTGGAGGGCATGAACGCCTTCCTGTGGGGCGGCGGCTTCCAGGGGCTGAGCGACGACTTCGGACGTCCGACGGTCCGTCAGTGGACGGGCCTGGCCTACGAGGAGGGCGTCTCGGGCGCAGTGCCTGCCCCGTTCGCCCTACGGCGACGCCGGCCGGTTCCCGACGGTGTGGCGCCGGCGGACATGGCGCGGGAAGCGGTGGAGGAGGCCGGGCGGCTGGCGCGGGAGGACGGGGCGGTGCTCGCGGCGGCGGCCGTGGACACGAGCCGTTGGGAGACCGTGCACTTCTCGCTCTGGGAACACGACACGCCGAACGCCGACGGTGACCTGTTCCAGGTACTGCACCTGTCCGCGCCGGGGCGGGCCGCCCTGCCCGGGGGCCGGCAGTGGTGAGCACCGGGCGGAAGGTGGTCGGCGACGCCTGCGGAGGCTAGGACCTGTCCGGCCGGACCGGGCCGGGGCGGTGTGACTTCGCGGCCGCGGCGGACTCAGGTGGACGACTGGTCGCTGTCCTTCATCGCGCCCCAGCCGTGCCAGCGGTCGACCTCGATCCAGGCGCTGAACCGGGAGCGGACCCGGTCGGGGTAGGGCTTGCCGATGGTGGGGGTCCCCCCGGCCGAGCGAAGCCGAGGCTGGGGGAGGGTGGAGAGGCGGTCGATGTCGGCCAGGCCCTCGTCCTCGTGCATCTCGACCACCCGGCCGATGAGGGTCACATGGGTGTACCAGTCGCCGCCGTCGAGGACGGTCAGGGTCACGCGCGGGTCGCGCCGCAGGTGCTTCAGCCGGACCCGGCCCTCGTCCAGGCTGATCAGGACGCGGCCGTCCTCCCAGACGTACCAGGTGGGGGCGGAGACGGGGGTTCCGTCGGAGCGCAGGGTCGCCATCACGCAGGGGTTGGGGCGGCTCAGCAGCTCGACGGCCTCGGGCGGAAGCGGCGGCTTGGACATGTGCTCTCTCCTGTCGGGTTCAGGCCTTGTCGTCGAAGCTGGCGAAATAGGCGGCCGCCATGTCCTCGTCGCCGTGGCCCTGAGCGGCGGCCCGCTCCAGACGCTCGGCGCTCGCGGCCGCCACATCGAGCCGGACGCCGCCACGGGCCCCGGCCTCGACGATCAGCCGCGCGTCCTTCGCGGCCGTCGTCACCGCGAACTGGGCGGGCGAGAGCCGCCCGTCGAGGATCAGGCCGGTCTTCGCCTTCAGGTACCCCATGTCGAGCGGACCGCCCGCGATCAGCTCGAAGAACGCGTCCGGGTCGACGTCGAGGGACTGGGACAGGGCGAGGACCTCGCCCGCCGCGGCGGTGGCCGCGATGACCCAGCTGTTGGCCACCAGCTTCAGCCGGGTGGCGCTGCCCGCGCCGCCGTCCTCGTCGGTCCACACCGTGCGCGCGCCGACCGCGTCCAGGACGGGCGCCACCGCGTCCCGGCTCGCCGTCGGGCCCGCCGCCAGCACGGTCAGCTGACCGGCCTCGGCGGGCTGACGGGTGCCGAGGACCGGCGCGTCGAAGAAGACGAGGCCGTGTGCGCGGGCGAAGGCGGCCAGGTCGCCGACGGATTCGATCCCGGCGGTCGTGGACTGCAGCCAGGCCGTGCCGGCCCGCAGGGCCGGAGCGGCCTCGCGCATGACGTCCAGGGTGGCGGGGCCGTCGTAGAGCATGGTCAGGACGACGTCCGCGCCCTCGACCGCCTGGGCAGGGGTGTCGACGACGTGCGCGCCGTCGGCGGTGAGCGGCTCGGCCTTGGCCCGGCTGCGGTTCCAGGCGCGTACGGTGTGGCCGGCCCGGGCCACGTTGCGGGCCATCGCGGCGCCCATGATGCCGGTGCCCAGGACGCTCACGGTGAGCTTGTCGGTCATGACGTCAACTCCCTGATCAGTCGCGGTACGAGACTACTTGGACGCGGCGCCGATCAGGCCGTCCAGCCACGCCTGGTGGCCGTTGAGCATGGGATTCGGCCGCTCCTGCGGCGTGCCGTCCTGCTTCGCCGTCCCCGACAGCCGGCCGGGAACGCCGTCGCCGGGTGCCTCGAACTCCACCACGTGGGCGGCCAGGGGCGGGAAGCCGAAGGTGCCGAAACTGAACTGCGCGGCGGTGAGGCCCTTGACGATCATCTCGTTGGAGACGAAGTTGTCGCCGGTGCCGGGCAGGTACTTCTCGGGCCAGTCGATCGCGTTCTGCGCGGTCATCGGAAGGTCCCTCCGTGGAGTGGTGGAGTGGTGGAGTGGTTGGAGAGTGGGTGGAGTGGTTGGAGCAGGTGCGGTAGGTGCGGTGATGCGCGCCGCCGCCGGGCGACGTCCTCGACGGTAGGGCCCACGCCCATCGGGAAGAACCGGACGCTCGACATCGCCGAGGCCGTGGCGGGCGGCGGCAGGCAGCTCCCGACGCACGCCGACCTCAATCTGCTGCGCACCTTCCTGGCCGTGTACCGCTCCGGCTCGTTCACGGCGGCCGCCCCACAGCTGGGGCTGTCGCAGCCCACCGTGACCGCCCAGATCCGCACCCTGGAGCAGCAGTCCGGGCGCGAGCTGTTCACCCGGCTGCCCCGGGGCGTGGAGCCGACGCCGCCGGCGCACGAGCTCGCGGAGCAGGTCGCCGCGCCGCTGGACGCCCTGGCCGCTTAACAGCTCACCGCGCGGGCGGCGGTCACGGTGCCGAATCTGTACGCGGTGCTGTCGGCGGTCAGCGCGGGCGCCGGCTACAGCGTCCTGCCGCACTCCCTGTGCCAGGAGTACCTGGACGCGGGACGCCTGGCCCTCCTCCTCGCGCCCGAGGAGCCCCGCTCAACACCCTGTTCCTCGTCCAGCGCCCCGGCTCCGACGCCAACCCCGACGTGAACCGGGTCCGCGACCGGCTGCGGACGGCGGCGCGGGGCTGGTAGCCGACGTATCGTCCTGCGCCCGGGTTGTTATGCCCGCGACATGTTCGGCGCTCGTACCGGAGTCCAGGATGGAGCCCTGACCGAAGGGGGTGCGCTCATGGGTGTTCGGATTCGGTATGCCGCCGCAGCCTGCGCCGGTGCCACGGTGCTGGCCTCGTTGACCGGCTGCGGGCCCCCCGGGGCGGGCGTCACGGGCGTCACGGTGACGGCGGACGGCCGACCGGTCGGCGTGCTGATGGTCTGTCACGACCACATCGACGGGGCCACGTTGTACGCCGACGGCCCTGGGGACGACACGGAGGACGTGGCGACGTGGAGCCGCGCCGAGCCCGTCACCGGATTCGTCAGCTGGCCGATGGACGCCGCCGGCGAGGGCTGGAGCGTCGACAGGGCGATGCCGGCCGCCCTCGAACGGCAGCGCACGTACACCCTGTACGGCTGGACCGAGGACAACTCCTGGTCGACGGCCCATGTGTCCTTCGACCTCACCCGGCTGGCCGGGCTGACACCGGGCCAGGTGCGCTACTTCGCGGGCGACGATGTGAAGGGCGCCGACGCCGACGGCAACCGGACCGCCGCGTCGGTCGCGGAGTTCCGCACCGCCGCGTGCGACGACGCCTGAGCGCGTGCGCCGCGTGCGCCGGGCCTCATACGAGGCTCAGCGCCCCCAGCGGATCGTCCAGCACCGGCTGCCACGCCAACTCCGCGGCTCCGACGAGGCTGTTGTGGTCGAGCGAGCAGGCGAGGATCGGGACGCCGCCGCTGCGGCCCCACAGGCTGCGGTCGGTGACGACCGCGCGGAGCCGGTCGGGGTCGGCGTCGAGGAGGGTGCGGTGCAGGCCGCCGAGGATGATGCGGTCGGGGTTGAGGAGGTTCACCAGACCGGCGAGGCCCAGGCCGAGCCGGTCGATCAGCGCTTCGGCGGCCGTGCGCACGACCGGGTCGCCGTACTCCTCGAGGAGCAGCTGGTCGGCCTGCTGGAGCAGGGAGCCCTCGGGCCCGGGCTCACGGCCGGCGGTGGTGAGCAGGGCGAGCGGGTCGGCCTCGACGTCGAGACAGCCACGGCTGCCGCAGTGGCAGGGGCGGCCCTCGGGGTTGACGGTGAGATGGCCGACTTCGAGGGCTAGGCCCGAACTGCCGGTGTGCAGACGGCCGTCCAGCACCAGCGCGCCGCCGACGCCCCGGTGCCCGGTGGCCACGCACAGCAGATCGCGGGCGCCGCGTCCGGCGCCGTGCCGGTGTTCGGCGAGGGCGGCGAGGTTGACGTCGTTGGCCGCGAACGCGGGGCCGGCGATGCCGGCGGCACGGATCCGCTCGGCGAAGATCTCCCGCACGGGCGCGCCCACCGGCCAGGCCAGGTGCAGGGGGTTGAGCGCCAGCCCCTCGGGCTCGGTGACCGCGGACGGTACGGCGAGTCCGGCGCCCACGCAGCGCCGGCCGGTCTGCCGCAGCAGCTCCGCACCGGCGTCGACGGTCGCGCCGAGGACCTTGGCGGGGTCGGCGTCGACGGCCTCACAACTGGGCGTGGTGGCGATGATCCGGCCGCCGAGGCCGACCAGCGCGGCCCTGAATCCATCGGCGTGGACCTGGGCGGCGAGCGCCACCGGGCCGTCCTGCGCGACTTCGAGCCGATGAGAGGGGCGGCCCTGCGAACCGGCGGCCGCGCCGGGCCGTGCGTCGACCCGGATGAGCCCGAGCGCCTCCAGCTCCGCGGCGACCGCGCCGGCTGTCGCACGGGTGACGCCGAGTTCGGCGGTGAGCACCGCACGGGTGGGCGCCCGCCCGGTGTGCACGAGCTCCAACGCGGGCCCGAGCGCACCGCGCCCCCGGTCCAGCCGCGCCCTCGAGGTGGTTCCTTCCCCCGCCGACCGGGGGTCCGCCTTGCCGCTCATGAGGGCGAGTCTCCCATGATCCCTTCCTCGGGCGACGGCGGGGAAGCCACTGGCCCGCAGGGTGACGTTCAGCCGCCCCGCGAGGCCCGGCCCGGCCGCCACCGTGCCCGGCGCCACCTGCGCACGGTCCCGGGGAAACCGCCCGGTGTCCCTGCGCCCGTCCCCCTCGATGACTCGGACACTGGGCCTGAGCTGCGGTTCGGCTAGCCTTGACTCACGATGAACGACCCTTTGACGACGCCGTGGGGCGAGGTCTCGCTGGCCCGCCACCCCGAGGATCCGCGCGACAGACTGCGTGCCTGGGACGCCTCCGACGCGTACCTGCTCAGACACCTCGCCGCCCAGGACACGCCGCTGACCGGCACGGTGGTGGTGCTCGGCGACCGCTGGGGCGCGCTGGTCACGGCGCTCGCGGCGCACCGCCCGACGCAGATCACCGACTCCTGGCTGGGGCAGGAGGCGACCCGGACGAACCTGGCGCGGGCCGGTGTCGAGACCGGCTCCGTCCGGCTGCTCACCACCCAGGACCCGGTCCCGGAGCGGATCGACGTGCTGCTGATCAGGGTGCCCAAGAGCCTCGCGCTCCTGGAGGACCAGCTGCTGCGGCTGGCGCCCGCCGTGCACGCGGAGACGGTGGTCGTCGGCGCGGGCATGGTGAAGGAGATCCACACCTCGACGCTGAGACTGTTCGAGCGGATCCTGGGGCCGACCCGGACCTCGCTGGCCGAGCAGAAGGCCCGGCTGATCCTGTGCACCCCGGATCCGGCGCTGAAGCCCCCCACCAATCCGTGGCCGCATGTCTACGACCTCCCCGCCGACCTCGGGGGCACGCTCCCGGGCCGTCCCGTCGTCAACCACGCGGGCGTGTTCTGCGCCGAGCGGCTGGACATCGGCACCCGGTTCTTCCTCGGGCGGCTGCCGAGGACCGGCGGCCCGCAGCGGGTCGTCGACCTGGGCTGCGGCAACGGGATCGTCGGTACGGCGGTGGCGCTGGCCAATCCGGAGGCGGAGGTGCTGTTCACGGACGAGTCGTTCCAGGCGGTGGCGTCGGCGGAGGCCACGTACAAGGCGAACGGGGTGCCGGGGCAGGCCGAGTTCCGGGTCGGGGACGGGTTGGCGGGGGTGGCGGACGACAGTGTGGACCTCGTGCTGAACAACCCGCCGTTCCACTCGCACCAGGCCACCACCGACGCGACGGCCTGGCGGATGTTCACCGGGGCCCGGCGGGCGCTGCGGCCGGGCGGCGAGCTGTGGGTGGTGGGCAACCGGCACCTGAGCTATCACGTGAAGCTGAAGCGACTGTTCGGCAACTGTGAACTGGTCGCCGGCGACCCGAAGTTCGTGGTGCTGAAGGCGGTCAGACAAGAGTGAGCCCCACGCCGGTGACGATCCGCTCGACCGTTCGCGCCATGGCCTCCCGTCCGGCGCTCAGATAGCTGCGTGCGTCGACGGCGTCCGGATGCCTGTCGAAGTGGTCGCGGATCGCGCCGGTCATGGCCTGGTTGAGCGCGGTGCCGATGTTGACCTTGGTGATGCCGCCGGCGACGGCGGCCGTCAGTTCGCCGTCGGGGACTCCGGAGGAGCCGTGCAGGACGAGGGGCACGTCCAGGGCGGTGCTGAGCCGTTCGAGCAGGGCGTGGTCGAGTGCGGCGGTGCGGGCGGTCATCGCGTGGACGCTGCCGATGGCCACGGCCAGGGCGTCCACGCCCGACTCCGCGACGAACGCGCGGGCCTCGGCCGGGTCGGTGCGGGCCCCGGGCGCGTGCGGGCCCTTGCCGCCGATCTCCCCCAACTCGGCCTCGATCCACAGCCCTTGGGCGTGCGCCCGGTCGACGGCGGTGCGGGTCGCGGCGAGGTTCTCGGCGTACGGCAGCCGGGAGGCGTCGTACATGACCGAACTGAACCCGGCGTCGGCCGCCTGACCGAGCAGGGCGGCGCTCTGCACATGGTCGAGGTGCAACGCGACCGGCACGGCGGCCCGTTCGGCGGCCGCGGTGGCGGCACGGGCGAGCGGCAGCAGACGACCCTGCCGGAACTTGACGGCGTTCTCGCTGACCTGGAGGACGACGGACGCGCCGGCGGACTCGGCCCCCGCGATGACGGCCTCGACGTGCTCCAGCGTGATGATGTTGAAGGCGGCGACGGCGGTACGGGCCGCGTGGGCTCGGGTGACCAGCTCGCCGGTCGTGGTGAGAGGCACGGCCACTCCTCTTCGGCTCGTGAGGTCTTCGGCTCGTGAGGTCTTCGGCTCGTCAGGAGTTCAGGGCGCGAGGATCACCGAGCGGGTGAGGTGGCGCGGCCGGTCCGGATCGAGGCCGCGTGCTGCCGCCACGGCCACGGCGAGGCGCTGGGCGCGGACCAGTTCGGCGAGCGGGTCCAGTCGGCCCGGGACCCACAACGCGCCGGTGGCGCGCACCTGTCGAGCCAGGCCTTCGGGCGCGTCGCCGAACATCCAGGTCGCCGTGCCTGCGGTGCTGATGCTGATGGGGCCGTGCCGGTACTCCATCGCGGGATAGGCCTCGGTCCAGGACAGCGATGCCTCGCGCATCTTCAGCGCGGCCTCGTTCGCCAGGCCGACGCTCCAGCCGTCTCCCAGGAACGTGAACTGTCCGCAGTCCACGAGCCCTTCGGGCAGCGGCTCGGCGAGCGCGATGCGGGCGTCGGCGACGACGGCGTCGGTGTGCAGTCCCAGGTGCGCGCGGAGCAGGGTGAACGCGGTGGTCGCGAACCGGGTCTGCACGACGGAGCGTTCGTCGGCGTGGTCCAGGACGACGACATGGTCGGCGGCCTGCATGACCGGGGTGTGCGGGTCGGCGGTGATCGCGGTCGTGCGGGTGTGTCCGCGCAGCCGGCCGAGCAGGTCGAGGATCTCGGTGGTGGTGCCGGAGCGGGTCAGGGCGACGACCCGGTCGTAGCGGCGGCCGTGCGGGAACTCCGAGGCGGCGAAGGCGTCCGTCTCGCCGTGCCCCGCGCCCTCGCGCAGGGCCGCCGCGGCCTGGGCCATGAACCAGGAGGTGCCGCAGCCGACCAGCGCGACCCGCTCCCCCGGCGTCGGCAACTCCCCGGCGTGCCGCACGGCTTCGGCCGCGGCGCGGGTCCAGCACTCGGGCTGGGCTGTCAGTTCGTCCTCGATGTGGGTCATGTCCCGCCTCTCACGACGTCGCTTGTTCGCCGCCGCCGCGCTGGGTGCTGCCGGGCTCGCCGTCGTCCCGCCGCCATTGCACGACGAGTTCGTCGCGGGTGCCGAAGCGGACCAGATGGCGGCCGATCACGTCCTCGAGGCGGTCCAGGTGTTCGGTGTCGGTCTCCAGGGCGAGCAGGAGGGCGCCGTCGACGGCGGTGAGGGTGCCGGCGCCCTGTGCGAAGGCGATCCGGCCGACCCCCTTCTCCTCGTCCCAGACCGCCTCGGCGCGGCGGCCGAGGTGGGCGGCGAGCTGCTTGGCGTAGCGGTGTGGGCGGTCGGTGGCGACGCGGGCTTCGGAAAGGGCCATCGGACGGTCTCCTCGGTGCGCGCGGGTGCAGCGGGTGAACTACTCGGCCAGGTGGGCGAGCTCGATGTCGTGGTCGTCCAGGTCGCCGCCGCCGAGGCTGATGCCGGCCGCCCGGGGCGGGTAGCCGGTGGCGATGACCGTGTACGGGCCGGTGTCCAGGTCGGAGAAGGCGTAGGCCCCGTCGCTCCCGGTCGTGGTGGTCGCCACCACGTTACCGGCGGCGTCCACCAGGGTGACCCGGGCGTCGCCCAGCGGAGCGCCCGCGCCGCGTACCGTGCCGCGCACCTGTGCGCCGGGCCGCAGCTCGACGTCGACCCGGGTGACGCCGGTGGCGCCGATCTTCACGGGCAGGGCCAGCGGCCGGTGCTTGGGCGAGCTGACCGCGAGGGTCATGGGGCCCGGCACCAGGTCGGCGACGGAGAACTCGCCTGTGCCGTCGGTCTGGGTGGTGGCCAGCACATCGCCGCGGACGTCCGTGAGGATGACCACCGCCCCGGCCACCGGCGCGCCGCCGTCCGCGGACCGCACCGCGCCGACGAGCCCGCCGGCGCAGCTGAGCAGCACGTCGTGGGTCAGCGGCGTCGCCCCGACCACGACGGTCGTCGCCTGCGGCTGGTGGCTGTCGGCGGAGGCGATGAGCACGTAGGTGCCCTCACCGGGCGCTTCGACGGCGTAGGAGCCGTCGGTCTCGGCGGCCGCGCGGCTCAACTGTCGTCCGCCCAGGGAGATCAGCGTGACGGCGGCGCCGCCCACCGGTGCGCCCTCGGCGCCCCGGACCTGCCCGCGCACCGGGTGCCCGCCGCCGGCCGGACCGTCGTCGGTGAGGCCCGGGACGGTCGCGACGAGCTCCGCGACGGCGCGGGCCAGCGGCACGGCGACCGCCGCGCCCACGGCCCCTCCGTCCGGTGCCGCGACGACCGGCCCGGCGGTGACCGGTTCCGCGACGGTCACGGCGTCCGTGCCCGCCGTCGGCTGCCGTGGGATGAACGCGGCGACGACGA
This sequence comes from Streptomyces sp. NPDC002623, assembly GCF_053592635.1. Lineage (NCBI taxonomy): Bacteria > Bacillati > Actinomycetota > Actinomycetes > Kitasatosporales > Streptomycetaceae > Streptomyces > Streptomyces sp. NPDC002623. The sequence goes on from NZ_JBSFWB010000005.1 coordinate 65,539, forward strand.
GGGCGAGGACCGCCGCGCCGGAGCCGACGGCCATGACCACCTTGAAGCCGTTCTCCGAGGGCAGGGCGGCCGTCCCGAAAGCGGTCGTCATCTGGGCCAGGATCACGCCGGCGACGGCGCTGGCGGTGGAGGTGCCGATGGATCGCATCAGGGTGTTGAGGCTGTTGGCGGCGGCCGTCTCGGCGGGGTCCACGGCGGCCATGATGAGCGCGGGCATGGCCCCGTAGGCGAAGCCGACGCCGGCGCCGATGACGCAGGACACCAGGACGAGCTGCCACACCTCGTCCATCAGCACGATGTTGAGGCCGTACCCGGCGGCGACGACGACCGCGCCGAGCATCAGGGTGACCTTCGGGCCCCGCGCCTTCGAGACCAGCGCGGAGAGGGGCGCGGTGGCCATCATCACCAGGCCCGTGGGGGCCATGACCAGACCGGCGGTCAGCAGCGACTTGCCCAGACCGTAGCCCGTCGCCTCAGGCAACTGCAGGAGCTGAGGGAGGACCAGGGACATCGCGAACATCGAGAAGCCGAAGGCCAGCGAGGCGAGGTTGGTCACCAGCACCTGGCGGCGGGCGGTGGTCCGCAGGTCCACCAGGGGTTCCTTGACGCGCAGTTCGAACAGACCCCACAGGAGCAGCACGACGACCGCGGCGGCGAAGAGCCCGAGGGTGGTGGCGCTGCCCCAGCCCCAGTCGGCCCCCTTGGAGATCGCGAGCAGCAGACAGATCAGCCCGGTCGCCATGCCGAGGGCGCCGGCCAGGTCGAAGCGCCCGCCGGTGCGCACCTGAGACTCCGGCACGAACAGCGGGACGAGCACGAGAGCGACCGCGCCGAGGGCGGCCGACGTCCAGAACAGCATGTGCCAGTCGAAGTGGTCCACGATGAGCGCGGCGGCGGGCAGGCCGAGGGCGCCGCCGACGCCGAGGGAGGCGCTCATCAGGGCGGTGGCCGAGCCGAGCCGCTCGGCGGGCAGTTCGTCGCGCATGATGCTGATGCCGAGCGGGATGACCCCGGAGGCGAGTCCTTGCAGGGCCCGGCCGACGATCATCGGGGTGAGCTCGTCGCTGAGGGCGGCCGTGACCGATCCGGCGATCAGCACCAGGAGGCTGACCAGCAGCATGCGGCGCTTGCCGTACATGTCGCCGAGCCGTCCCGTGACGGGGGTGGCGACGGCGGCCGCGAGCAGGGTGGCGGTGATCGCCCAGGCGGTGTCCGAGGCCGGGGCGTCCAGCAGTTTCGGCAGCTCCGGGACGATCGGGATCACCAGGGTCTGCATCAGCGAGACGACGATGCCGCCGAAGGCCAGCACCGCCACGACGAGGTCGGCCCGCGGCGCGACGGACCTCTCCCCCGGCTCCGCTGACCTGGGGTGTGCGTGGGACATGGGTCGGGCCTCCGTGGGGGGATGCGGTCCTGCACGACTGCCCGACATCGTATGCGCGCTTGATTTACTCAAGCAACTAGTACTTTCGGTGTGCGGCGCGTGAAGAAACCGGGCAGACGGCTCCTGCCCGGTCCCCCACGGCGATGACCGCGTCGCCCTTGCTACAGCGCGCGCTCCAGGTGGTCCGCCACCAGCTTCACGAACCGGCCGGGCTCCTTCGGCCGCCCGCCCTCGGCGAGGACCGCCAGACCGTGCAGCAGCTCGGCGGTCTCGGCGAGCCCCGCCCGGTCCTCACGCTCCTTGTAGGCCTGGTTCAAGCCCTTCACCAGCACATGCTCGGGGTTCAGTTCGAGGATCCGCCGGGCGGGCGGCACCTCCTGCCCCATCGCCCGGTACATGTTCTCCAGCGCCGGGGTGAGGTCGTTCGCGTCGGAGACGATGCAGGCCGGGGACACGGTGAGACGGGAGGACAGCCGCACCTCCTTCACCTCCTCGCCCAGGTTCTCCTTCATCCAGCCGAGCAGAGCGGCGTACTCCTCGCCCTGCTTCTCCCGCTCGCCCTCGGTCTTCTCGCCGTCCTCCCCGCCGAGGTCGACCTCGCCCTTGGCGACGGACCGCAGCGGCCTGCCCTCGAACTCGCCCACCGCGTCGACCCACACCTCGTCGACCGGGTCGGTGAGCAGCAGGACCTCGACGCCCTTGGCGCGGAACGCCTCCATGTGCGGGGAGTTCTCGATCGCCTGCCGGGACTCTCCGGTGAGGTAGTAGACGGCGTCCTGTCCGTCCTTCAGCCGCTCGACATAGCTCTTCAGCGTCGTCGGCTCGTCCTCGCTGTGCGTGGTCGCGAACGAGGAGACCGCGAGGAGGGCGTCGCGGTTGTCGGAGTCGCTGAGCAGCCCTTCCTTCAGGACCGCGCCGAACTCCCGCCAGAACGTGGCGTAGCGGTCGGGGGCCGCGGTCATCATGTCCTTGACCGTCGAGACGACCTTCTTGGTGAGCCGGCGCTGCATCATCCGGATGTGCCGGTCCTGCTGGAGGATCTCCCGGGAGACGTTCAGCGAGAGATCCGCCGCGTCGACCACGCCCTTGACGAAGCGGAGGTACGACGGCAGCAGCGCCTCGCAGTCGTCCATGATGAAGACGCGCTTCACATACAGCTGGACACCGCGCTTGTAGCCCTGGTTGTACAGGTCGTGCGGGGCGTGCGAGGGCACGAACAGCAGCGCCTGGTACTCGAAGGTGCCCTCCGCCTGGAGCCGGACGGTCTCCAGCGGTTCGCGCCAGTCGTGGCTGATGTGCTTGTACAGCTCGTGGTACTCGTCGTCGGACACCTCGTCGCGCGAGCGCGCCCACAGCGCCTTCATCGAGTTCAGCGTCTCGGGCTCGGGCGCGGGCGTGTCGTCGGCGTCGTCGGAGCCGTCCGCGTCGGCCTTCTTCCCGGCCTTCTTCGGGACGGTCCTGATCGGCCAGGTGATGAAGTCCGAGTACCGCTTGACGATCTCCTTGATCGTCCACGGCGAGGTGTAGTCCTGCAGCTTGTCCTCGTCGTCCGCCGGCTTGAGGTGCAGCGTGACGGAAGTCCCCTGGGGCGCGTCCTCGACGGTCTCCAGGGTGTACGTGCCCTCCCCGCGCGACGACCATCGGGTGCCCTTGCTCTCGCCGGCCCGCCGGGTCACCAGGGTCATCTCGTCGGCGACCATGAAGCCGGAGTAGAAGCCGACGCCGAACTGCCCGATGAGCCCCTCGGCCCCACCCTCCTCCTGGGCCTCGCGCAGCTCCTGCGCGAACTTCGCCGTGCCCGAGTTGGCGATCGTGCCGATGAGCCGGCCGACCTCGTCGTACGACATCCCGATGCCGTTGTCCCGCACGATCAGGGTGCGGGCCTCGAGGTCGGTCTCGATCTCGATGTGCAGGTCGGACACGTCCGCGTCGGGTGCGTCGTCCCGCAGCGCGGCGAGGCGCAACTTGTCCAGCGCGTCGGACGCGTTGGAGACGAGCTCGCGGAGAAAGACGTCCTTGTTCGAGTAGACCGAATGGATCATCAGCTGCAACAGCTGACGGGCCTCTACCTGGAACTCAAACGTTTCGGTCGACATGATGCGCGTATCCCTCACAGGTTCCGGAGTCTCCTGGACTGGCGACAGCCACTGTAAGACACCAAGTCAGCCCGCACCGCTCGCTGTTCGAGCCCGCGGCGTCGGCGGGCGTCAGCGCAGCAGCGCGCCGCGCACGGTCAGGCCGTATCCGACGCGCAGCCGACGCAGTTCCCACAGGGCCACCGCGCTGACCGAGAGGGGCGCGCCGAGCGTCAGCGCGATCCGCAGCGGGCCCGGCACGCCCTCGTACGCCCCGGTGAGCAGGTCGATCAGCGCCATCTCCCAGACGAGCACCAGTGCGAGCAACGGCGGGACCGTCTCGTGGATGTCCGCCGTGCGGAAGACGTGCGCCAGGGACATGCCGACTCCGTAGACGACGAACGGCAGGACCCAGCAGAGCGTGAACAGCGTGCCGACGACGGTGACCGTCGACATCACGGGGTTCGTGGCGAACCGCCCCTCGGCGAAGCCGGTGAGCACGGACGCCGGGAACACCGCGACGCCGGCGATGATCGCCACGATCGAGCCGAACGGCTTGGCCGCCCGCCGCAGCAACTCCTGCCTGGCGGGAGGCCGGGCCACGCCGATCAGCACGCCGACGACCACCGGGAAGGTCACCGAGAGCACGAGGACGTTGATCCAGGACTGGTCGGCGCGGTCGTCGGCGAAGTCCCCCACGGAGTCGACGAGTCTGTAGGAGACCATCACCCACACCACCGCGCCCAGTCCGACGAGGGTGCGGATCCGCTGCATTCGGGCGACCACGGGATCGTCGACCCGGCCGGGCCGTGACGGCCGGAACACCTTGCGCCCGACCGCGACGGGGTTGACGATGCGCCACAGACTGCGGACCGGTCCCGTGTGCGGCACGGGCGGCGGCATGGGCGGCGGAGCCGGATGCGGGCTGTAGGGACCGTAGGGGTGGTACGGGTCGTGCGGCGGCCGACCGCCCTGCTGGTTCCAGGCATTCATGGAATTTCGGCTCCCCCGAGTCGCGGCTGATCCGACGATGCGACGCGGAGCCTAGTGGTCCGATCGGCGTATGTCGGAGATGCGCGGAAATCAGCGCGGAATCTCCTCCACCTCCGCGAAGCCTCCGGTTCGGGTCCAGCCGAGCCGGGTCAGCGACTCGGTGGAGCCCCTGGTGAAGAGCAGGCGTCGCGAGTCGCCGCCGCCCTCGGCGGTGACCTTCGTCCAGCCGTCGAAGCTCCTGGTGAGGTTCGTGTCCCAGCGGGCGAGGTCGGTCGTGCCGACCGCCGCGATCGACTCCGTCGGCGGTTCGCCGTCGTAGCAGTAGACGCCCCAGTCCGCGATGACGGCGACGGTGCCGTCGAACTCCTCGAGGGTGAGGCTCTGGCACCGGTCCGTCGCCGTCGCGTACACGACGTTCGGCGCGCTCCACGCCGTCGAGTCCGCGTCCCGGTGCCGCTCGACGAGCCCGCGTCCGGCGACGTACGCCATGCCCACACGCCGACCGTCGGACAGCTCGATCTCCTCGTCGAAGCGAGGGGCCGCCGCCGGTGTGCCCGACGTGACGCCGGTCGCGGTGGGGGCGGCCGTCCCGCCGCCGCCCGCCGGTCCGCCGCAGGCCACCGCGACGCCCACCGCCAACGCCGCCCCGGCCAGGGCCCGCAGCCGATCTCCACTCATGCGCATTCCCCCATGTTCCCCCGCCGGACCGCACATCATGGTCACACCGTTTGCGCGGTGACGGGTGTGAGTGCCCCGCCCGCTCAGCTGCGGAGTCGGTCGAAGCGGAAGGGGGCGAGGGATGCGGGGCGGCGGCCGGTCAGGACGTACTCGGTGAGCTCGTGGCCGGTGGCGGGGCCGAGCGTGACCCCGAGCATGCCGTGTCCGGTGGCCGCGAACGCGTTGACGTGGCCCGGAAGCCGGTCGACGACCGGGAGCCCGTCGGGGAGGAAGGGCCGGCCGCCGACCCAGGGGTCACGGATCAGACCGACCAGATCGTCCGGGTCGTCGAACCAGCGGCCCAGGTAGTGCCGGCTCGCGAGGGCCACGGCGACGACCCGACGCCAGTCGAGGCGGTTGTTGTTGCCGCTCAACTCCATCGTCCCGCCGATCCGGGTGGTGCCGCCGATCGGCGAGGCGACGGCCCTGCGTTCGCCGAAGTACAGGGTGTGCCGGGGCGCGGGGTCCAGCTCCACCGAGAAGCTGTAGCCCTTGCCCGCCTGCAACGGCAGCCGGATGCCCAGCGTGCCGAGCAGCCGGGCGGAGCGCATGCCGGCCGCGACGACGACGGCCGCGCAGGGAATCTCGCCCTGGGCGGTGCGCAGCGCGGTCACCCGCCCGCCCAAGACGCGGAACCCCAGGGCCTCGACGTGTTCGTGGACCTTCACCCCCGAGGCGGCGAGAGTCCCGCCGAGGCCGCGGGCGAACGCCTCCGGGTCCACCACGCCCTCCCCCTCGACGAGGTACGACGCGCGCACCCCTCCCGACAGGGCGTCGTCCAGCAGCCGGGCCTCGTCGCCGGTGACGACCTCGTCGGGCAGCGGGTAGCGGCCGTCGGCCATCTCCCGCTGCACGGCGAGATGGTGGCGGGCCTCGGCCGGTGACAGGAACGCGTGCACCATGCCCGGACGGGTCAGGGTCGTCTCGACGCCGGCCTCGCGCAGGCCGTCGAAGAGGTCGAACGTGGTGCGGTTCAGCTCGGCGATCGCCGCGTAGCCGCGCCGGAAGGCGGCCGGGGTACTGCTGCGCCAGAACCGCCACAACCACCGTACGAACGCCGGGTCGGGCAGGGGCCGTAGGTAGAGGGGCGAGTCCGGACGGCCCAGTGAGCGCAGCGCGTACCGTACGACGCCGGGCGCGGGGACCGGCGTCGAGTGGCTGAGGCAGACCCAGCCGGCGTTGCCGCGGGAGGCCCCGGAGCCCAGGCCGCCGCGTTCGACGACCTCCACGGCGAGGCCCGCGCGGGCCAGGTAGTAGGCGGTGCACAGGCCCACGACCCCGCCGCCGACCACCACGACCGGGCTGCCGCCGTCCAGTGCGGCGGTCATGACGCGGGCCCGTACGAGGCGAGGAACTCCCGGGTGCGGGCCTCGGCGGGGCGGTCGAGGACGTCCTGCGGTCGGCCCTCCTCGACGATCCGGCCGCCGTCGACGAAGACGACGTGGTCGGACACCTCGCGGGCGAAGGACAGTTCATGGGTGACCAGCAGCATCGTCATGCCGTCCGCGGCCAGTTCCCGCATCACGGCCAGGACCTCCCGGGTCGCCTCCGGGTCGAGGGAGGAGGTGGGTTCGTCGAAGAGCAGCACCTCCGGTCTGAGCGCGAGCGCGCGGGCGATGGCGACCCGCTGCTGTTCCCCGCCGGAGAGCTGCTCGGGCCGGGCGAGGCCGCGGTGGGCGACGCCGACCCGGCGCAGCAGCGTGACGGCCCGTTCCAGCGCCTCGCGTTCCGGGACGCCCGCCTTGCGCTGCGCCAGGAAGACGTTCTCCACGGCGGTGAGGTGCGGGAAGAGATGGAACCGCTGGAAGACCATGCCGACGGTACGGCGCAGCCGGGGCAGGTCGCGGCAGAGCGTCCGACCGCCCTGGTGCACGACTTCGCCGGCGACCTCGACCGTGCCCCGGTCCGGCCGCTCCAGCAGGTTGACGCAGCGCATCAGGGTGGTCTTGCCGCCGCCGCTCTGCCCTATGACGCTCACGATGCGCCCGCGGCCGACCTCCAGGTTCACCTGGTCGAGCACCGGGCGGCCGTCGAAGGACTTGCTGAGCCCCTCGATGCGCACGACGGCGTCAGAGGGTGCGGGGGTGACGGTCGGGGTGGTGGTGACGGGCTCGGTCATACCCCTGCCTCCTTCCGGTGCGCCGCCCGTTCGAGGTCCGCGCCGACGTCGGCGGCGAGGAGTTCCCTCGCCGTCCGTACGCGCCGGCGTCGCCACGGGGACAGCGGGACGCCCGCCCGGACCTTCCGCTCCAGCAGCAACAGGAGCTGGGAGAGCGGGTAGCACAGGGCGAAGTAGAGGGCGGAGATGACCAGGTAGACCTCCAGCGCCCGGAACGTCGTCGACGTGATGAGCCGGCCCTCCGACATCAGCTCCGCGGCGGAGACGGTGACGAGCAGCGAGGTGGACTTGAGCAGGTCGACCAGCATGGTGTTGGTGCCGGGCAGCGCCTGCCGGACGGCCTGGGGCAGGACGACATGGACGAAGATGCCCACCCGGGCCATGCCGAGCGCCTCCCCCGCCTCGGTCTGTCCGGCGTGCACCCCGCTGATGGCGGAGCGGAAGATCTCAGACAGATAGGCGGCGTAGAAGACGACGAGGCTGAGGCAGCCTGCCGTGAACACGTCCAGCCGGATCCCGGCCGAGGCGAGGCCGAAATAGGTCAGGAAGATGATGGCCAGCAGCGGGACGTTCTTGAAGATCTCGGTGTAGACGGCGGCGACGGCCCGCGCGGGCCATGTCCTGCTCAGCCGGAGCAGGGCCACGACCAGACCGAGAAGGACCGCTCCGACGAAGCTGACCACCGTGTAGGAGACGGTGCGGCCCAGTGCGTCGACCAGCTCGGGCCGGTAGTCGGACCAGGGGACTTGGAAGAGGCCGGACATGTCATCCCCTCACTGTCCGATGGACGGCGGCGTCCAGCTGCCGGGCCGGTCCACTCCGCGGCGCGCGGTGGCGACGTCGGGGCCCGGCTTGAGGAACTGCTCGGGGTCGCCGCCGTACTTCGCGACGAGCCTGGCCATCTCGCCGTCGGTGTACATGGCGTCGATCTGCGCGGAGATCGCCTGCTCCAGCTTCGTGGCCTGCTTGGGGAGGTAGAAGCCGGTCTGGTACGGCTGGAAGTAGGCGTAAGCGGGCTTCGCCTTGACCTCGAGGGCGGTCGGCGGGGTCAGATACTCGGTGCTGATCTTCAGCTCGGGGCGCTGCTTCTGCGCCGCGATGATGATCAGCGGGTCGAGGAAGCCGACGTCGATCCGGCCCGCGCCGAGGTCGTCGAAGACGCCGGTGGCGTCGGGGTAGGCGTGCAGCTCGGCCCCGGGGACGGACTGGATGGACTTGACCCAGACATAGCCCTCGACGGTGCCGAGGTCGAGGCCCCGGAGGTCGTCCACGGTCTTGTAGGTCTTACCGCTGCGGACGGCCATCGCCGGCGGCGAGTAGTAGGGCGGGTCGGTGAACAGCCCCTGTTTCTGCCGGTCGGCGGACCAGGCGACACCGCCGACGGTGATGTCCACCCGGCGGGACTGCACTCCGGCGAGCATCCCGGCGAAGTCGGTGACCTGCGGTTTCACCGTCAGGCCCAGCTTCTTGGCCACATAGGTGAGGATGTCGCCGTCCAGTCCGACGATCTTGCCGCCCTCGACGGTGGTGTACGGGGCGTACGGCTGCACGGCCACCTTGATGACGCCGGGCGTGAGCGTGCCCAGGGCGGCGGTCTTCGCGGAGACGTTCTTCGGAGCGTCGTCGCCGTCGTCGGAGCCGCAGGCGGCGACCGAGGAGAACAGGAGGAGTGCGGACAATACGGATACGAGGGAACGCGGGGAACGCAGGGAACGCATACGGGTCATCGGCCTGGGCCTTCCGTAGGGCGCTGAAGGGACCCGCCGTTCACCGCGATGTGACCCCCGGCGGGGAAGTGATGGGGCCATACGCTAGAGATCCGTCTGCCACGAGTCACCGTTCACTTCGTACGAAGTTATGGCTGATATCGCTCGCTCCCCTGTACGGTGCGTCCAGCCACAGCCCCACCACAGCCCCCACCACAGCCCCTGCCAGGCCGCCGTCACGGCCCCGGTCGCGTCGGGAGGAGCGCCGATGCTGAGCCCGTCACTCGCACAGGAGATCGCCGGGGACACCTCGGCCGTCATCGGCTTCAACGTGCTGATCACCGATGCGGAGGGCATGGTCATCGGCAGCGGCGACAGCAGCCGGGTCGGCACCTTCCACGAGGCCTCGGTCGACGTCGTCCGCACGCAGGAACCGGCCACCCACAGCGCCTCGCAGGCCCAGCGGCTGCGCGGGGTGCGCCCGGGGATGACCCTGCCGCTGGTCAGCGGCGGCCGGGCGGTGGGGACCGTCGGGATCACCGGCACCCCCGCCCAGGTGCGCCGGTTCGGACTGCTGGTGAAGCGCCAGACGGAGATCCTGCTCAGGGAGTCCGTGATGCTGCGCTCCCGGCTGCTCGCGGAGCGGGCGGCCGAGAAACTCCTCGCCGACATCGCCGCCTACGATCCCCAGGTCGTCGAGGGCGACTTCCTGGTGTTCCGGGCCGCCGAACTCGGCTTCGACCTACGGTTGCCGAGGGTCGCGGTGGCCTTCGAGGTGACCGTGCCCGACACGGCGGCCCGGGGCCGGGGCGCGCCCACCCAGGACATGGCGCTGATCCGCTCGGAACTGCTGCGCACCGTCCGCGAGGTGTTCGCCGACCCCCAGGACATCGTGGCCGGCACGGCCCCCGGCTGGATCGGCGTCCTGCACCGGCTGCCCGCCCGACGTCCGACCGGGTCCCTGGCGGCCGACTGCCGGCGGGTGGTCGACGTCATCGCCGCGCAGGACGGTCTCTCGGCCCGCGCGGGCATCGGCGAGCCGGCCACCTCCGTGGGCGGTCTGCACGACTCCTACCAGGACGCGTGCGACGCCCTCCGGCTGGGCGGCCGCCCCTCGGACGGCTCCCCCGTCCATCTCATCGCCGACCTGAGGGTGCATCAGGTCCTGGCCACGGTGAGCCAGTCCGCCCGCACCCGACTGCTCGACCGCACCACCGCGGACCTGCGCGCCCAGCCGGACTGGCCGGCGCTGCGCGACACGATCACCGCCTGGTGCGAGAGCGGCTTCAACCTCGTACGGGCCTCCGCCGCCCTGCACATCCACCGCAACACGGTCGTCTACCGGATGCACAAGATCGAGCAGATCACCGGCCGCCCGCTGCGCGACCACCGGGCCACCATGGCGCTCTACCTCGCCTGTCTGGCCGACCGGTCGGGCGGTGGGTGAGCCGCGCTCGTGGCGCGCGGCGCACCCACCGCCGGTCCCTCACCAGGCCACCGGCAGCTCCCGCACTCCGTGCACCGCGCGCCCCTCGAACGCGAACTCCTCGGCCGGGCCGGTCGCCCGTAGCTCGGGCAGCCGTCGGAACAGCGTCGGCAGCGCGATCTGGAGCTCGGCCCGGGCCAGCGACTGGCCGAGGCAGTGGTGCAGACCGTGGCCGAAAGCGAGGTGCTGTCCGGCGTCCCGGGTGATGTCGAGCGTGTCCGGGTCCGCGAAGACCGCGGGATCCCGGTTGGCCGCCTGGAGCGCGACGACCACGCCTTCACCGGCCCGGACGGTGACGCCGCCGACCTCGACGTCCTCGGTGGCGATCCGGCGCATCCCGATGTGGACGACGGTCAGATACCGCAGCAGCTCCTCCACCGCGCCCGGCACAAGGCCGTCGTCGGCGCGCAGCGCGGCCAGTTGGTCCGGGTGCCGCAGCAGCGCGACCACGCCCAGGGAGAGCATGCTCGCGGTCGTCTCGTGCCCGGCGATGAGCAGTTGGACGAGCATGCCGGCCGCTTCCGCCGGGGTGGCCTCACCGGTGGCGACGCGTTCCGTGGCGAGCTTGCTCATCAGGTCGTCGCCCGGCTCGCCCGCCTTGGCGGCCAGCAGTTCCTGGAGGTAGCCGAAGAGCGCCCCCCAGCCGGCCCGCATCGCCTCCGGTCCGGCCGAGACGGTGGCGAAGGCGGCGGCCTGCCGGTGGATGAAGTCCCGGTCCGCGTACGGCACTCCGAGCAGTTCACAGATGACGAGGAGGGGCAGCGGCAGGGTGAAGTGCTCGACGAGGTCGGCGGGTTGCTGCTGTTTGACGAGGCCGTCGAGGAGTTCGTCGGTGATCTTCCGGATGGCCGGGCGCAGTTGCTCGACCCTGCGGAAGGTGAACTCGGGGATGAGCATGCGGCGCAGCCGGGTGTGGTCCGGCGGGTCCATGGCGAACAGCTGGCCGGGGGTGCGCGGCGGCGGGGTCGGCTGCAGCCCGGGGAACCCCGGCCGGATGTTCTCCGAGCTGAAGCGCGCGTCGCTGAGGACGGCCCGGGCGTCCTCATTGCGGGTGACCAGCCAGGGGTGGAGGTCGCCCCAGAGGCTGATCCGGGTCAGCGGCCGTTCCCTGACCCAACGCCCGTACTCGGCGGCGGGATCGAGGAGGGGGCGGTGCTGGGGCAGGGGCGGCGGGGTGTCCGTCGAGTTCATGGTGGGGGGGCTCCGGTGGTGAGGGGGACCGGCGGTCAGTGGGCTCCGGTGCTCAGGGACTCCGGTGGTCAGGGGGCTCCGGCGGTCACGGGGAGCTGAGGCCGGCCAGGGCGAGGAGGAGGTCCTTGACCTCCGTGGCGTCGATCTCGCCCCGCGCCAGGTCGGGCCGCGAGCACAGCAGGACGGGGCTGTCATGCGGATCCTGCGGCAGTCGGCCGTGGCTGCCGCGCACCCCGGAGGGATCCAGGGGGACCGTTCTGATGCGGTAGCGCAGACCGGCCTTCTTGCGGGCGACCTGGCCGATGGCGCGGGCCTTCACACCGGGCACGGTGGGGTCGTAGAGGAGTTCGGCCGGGTCGTAGCCGGGCTTGCGGTGGATCTCGACCTGGCGGGCGAAGTCCGGGGCGCGGTCGTCGTCGAGCCAGTAGTAGTAGGTGAACCAGGCGTCCGACTCCGCGACGGCGACCAGTTCCCCCGAGCGTTCGTGGTCCAGGCCGTGGGCGGCCTTGCCCTTGGCGTCCAACACCTCGTCCACGCCGTCCAGTTCGGCCACGATCTTCGCGACCCGCTCGAGGTCCGCCGGGTCCCGTACGTACACATGGGCGACCTGGTGGTCGGCGACGGCGAAGGCGCGGGACGTCCAGGGGTCGAGATACTCCATGCCGTCCTGGGTGTGGACTTCGAGCAGCCCGGCCCGGCGCAGCGCACGGTTGACGTCGACCGGCCGGGAGGCGGGCGCGATGCCGTACTCGCTGAGGATCACGACCGTGGCGTCCTCGCTGCGGAAGTGGTCGAGCAGCGGGCGCAGGGCGTCGTCGAGCCGCTTCGCCTCACGGGCGGACTGTGCCGAGTCCGGGCCGGAACGCTGAGGTTCGTAGTCCAGGTGCGGTACGTAGACCAGGGTCAGGTCGGGGCTGTGCTCGTCGAAGATCTGGCGGGCGGCGGCCAGGATCCACTGGCTGGAGGGCATCCCCGCGTTGGGGCCCCAGTAGGTGAACAGCGGGAACGGGCCGAGCCTGTCCGTGAGTTCGTCGTGCAGGGCGGGCGGCCAGGTGTAGCAGTCGGGTTCCTTGCGGCCGTCGGAGTAGTAGACCGGGCGCGGGGTGACGGTGAGGTCGACGTCGGCTCCCATGGCGTACCACCAGCAGACGTTGGCGACCTTGTAGTCGGGGTCGGTCCGGCGCGCCGTGTCCCACAGCTTCTCCCCGCCGACCAGCGCGTTGTGCTGCCGCCACAGCAGGACTTCCCCCAGGTCACGGAAGTACCAGCCGTTGCCGACGATGCCGTGCTCGGTGGGCGGCACGCCGGTGAGGAGGGTGGACTGCACCGAGCAGGTGACGGCGGGCAGCACGGGGTTGAGCCGGGCCTGGAAGCCCTGTGCGGCGACGGCCGAGACGGCGGGCATGTGGCGCAGCATGCGGGGGGTGAGGCCGACGATGTCGAGGACGACCAGTCTCGTCACGAGACAGGCTCCTTTCGCGGAGGTTCGGTGCTCGGGGGTGTGGTGCGTGCGGGAGGTGCGGTGAGTGCAGTGCGCGTGGGGGATGCGGTGGGTGCGGTGCGTGCAGTGGGCAGGGTGGGTGCGGTGCGTGTGGTGGGCGCTGCGCGTGCGGTGGGCGCTCGGGTCAGGCCGAGTTCCTCGAACCGGTCGCGGGTCCAGGCCAGTTCGGCGGCCAGGCCCGCGACGAGCCCCTCCCGGTCGTGCGGCCGCACCTGTTCGGGCAGGACCGACCAGGTGTAGGTCTCGACCTCGATGTGATCGCACACCGCATCCGGACCGCCCAACAACTCCCTTAGCGCGGTGGTCAGTTCGGGTGCCGTGGTGCGCAACGGCGGTTCGGGCTCGGCATGCAGCGGGGCGTGGAAGTGCACCCGCCAGGCAGAGGAGGGGTCCAGGCCTCCGGCGAGGGCTTCCGGCAGGTCGTCGACGCCGGTGACGACGCCCTGCGGGGCGGTGCGGGTCTGGTGCAGGAAGCGGGGTTCGGCGAACCGGGCCAGCGCCGCCCGCGCCTCGGGGTCCGCGGGGTCGTCGGCCTGGAGCGCGCTGGACGCCTGGACCTTCACGACCGGCAGCCCGGCGTCGGCGAGGCGGCGCAGCGCCTGGGCCGGTTCCTCGAACTGGACGGCGAGATGGCAGGTGTCCAGGCAGACGCCGAGCCGCTCCGGGTCCAGCCCGCCGAGTTCCCGGGCCGCCTGGACGGTGTTCTCCACCACGCATCCGGGTTCGGGCTCGAAGCCGACCCGGATCGTGCGGCCGGTCTCCCGCTCCAACTCGGCGAGCTCTCCCGCCAGTTCGTCCAGGGCACGGCGGGCCGTGTCACGGGCGGCCGTCGGCCACGGGGTGCGCCAGGCCAGGGGCAGGGTCGAGACGCTGCCACGCCGGGCGTCCTCGGGGAGCAGTGCCGCGAGCACCCGGGCGCAGTCGACGGTGTAGCGCAGGCGGGCGGGGTCGGTCCAGTCGGGGCGGTAGACGTCCTTCTTGACGACCTCGCGGTGGAAACCGCCGTAGGGGAAGGCGTTGAGGGTGACGGTCTCCAGCCCGCGGGCGGCCAGTTCGGCGCGCAGTCGGCGTACGGCGTCGGGCCGGGCGGTCAGCTCGGCCACGACGTCATGGGCCAGCCAGAGGCCGATGCCGAGCAGGTCGACGCCGAGGGCCTCCCGTACGGGCTCGGCGTACGCGGCGAGCTGGTCCACCACTCCGTCGAGGTCCTCGGCCTGATGGACGTTGCTGCAGTAGGCGAGATGGACGGTCTGGCCGTCGGGGTGTCGGAAGCGCACCGCGGGCTCACTCTCCGCCGCGTTTGATGGAGTTCCCCTCGAACAGGCCCGTGTCGTCGGGCTTGACCTCCTCGAGATCGAGTCGGCCGCTCTGGCCGTAGAAGGCCACGGGGTTGCGCCACATGACCTCATCGACGGTGTCGTCGTCGAAGTCGGCGGCGAGCATCGCGTCGGCGGTCTTCCGGGTCTTGAGCGGGTCGCTGCGCCCCCAGTCGGCGGCGGAGTTGACGAGCATCCGCCCGGTCCCGTGCTCCTGGAGGATGCGCACCATGCGGTCCTCGCTCATCTTGGTGTCGGGGTAGATCGAGAAGCCCGTCCAGCAGCCGCTGTCGGCGACCATGGCCACGGTGAGTTCGTTGAGGTGGTCGACGAGGACGCGCTCGGGCGGGATGCCGGACTCGCGGACCACATCGAGGGTGCGTCGGGTGCCGACGGCCTTGTCGCGGTGCGGGGTGTGGACGAGGACCGGCAGGTCGTGCTCGACGGCGAGTTCGAGCTGCCGGGCCAGCGCCTCGTCCTCCTCGGGGGTCATGGAGTCATAGCCGATCTCACCTACCGCCACCACCCTGTCCTTGGCCAGATAGCGCGGCAGGACGTCCAACACCCCTGTGCAGCGGGGGTCGTTGGCCTCCTTGGGGTTGAGGGCGACGGTGCAGCGGTGCTGTATGCCGAACTGCGCGGCGCGGAACGGCTCCCAGCCGAGCAGCGCGTCGAAGTAGTCGGTGAAGCTGTCCACCGAGGTGCGTGGCTGGCCGAGCCAGAACGAGGGCTCCACGACCGCCCGTACGCCGGCCGCGTACATGGCCTCGTAGTCGTCCGTGGTGCGGGAGGTCATGTGGATGTGGGGGTCGAAGATACGCATCATGCGGCTCCTGCGGGCGCGGCAGCGGTGGCTGTGGCAGTGGCGGTGGCGGCGTAGGCGGTGAGGGCGCGGACGGCGGCGGCGCGGCGGTCGGCGACGGGTGAGTGGGCTTCCGCGGGCAGCCCGGCCGCCTCCAGCGTGCCGGGGTGGGCGCGCAGGATCGGCCAGACGTCGAGGGGGACGTCCCGCCCGGCGGCGACCCGTTCATGGGCGAAGTCGGCGAGCATCCGGGCGAGTTCGCGGTCCGCCCGTTCCGTGAGACCCGCGACCCGGTCGAGGGGGATGTCGCAGAAGACGCACTTCAGCACGGCGTGCCGATAGCCGTCCTGGTCAAGGTGGCGTGCGGCGTACGGGCCGAGGGCAGCCTCGATCAGGTCCGTGTCGTTGCCGCGGAGCGCCTCGCGGACGAGGGGCAGGCCTCGGTCGGCGAACGAGGCGTCCGCCTCCGCCAGGAGGGGCAGCGCCCGCAGCACCGCGCGTTGCTCGGCGGCGTCCCCGTACCGGTGGAGAGCGGCGATCTCCTCGGCGAGCGGCGCTCCGCGCAGGGGCAGGGTGGCGAGCAGCCTGGCGCGGGCGGCGTCGGCCACCGTCCAGGCATCGACGAGCGGTCCGCGTCCGCAGCGTCTGCCGACGGCCGGGAAGACGCTGCGCAGCGCGGCCGGGTCCCGGCCGACGCGGGTGACGGCCTCGGTCAGCCAGCGTTGCGCGTCGGCGGTGAGCTGTCGGTCGAGGGCTCCGGCGATGTGTGGATCCACCGCGCATACCTCCTGTTCGGCTGCGCGTACGACAACAGCCGTACGGGGGTGGGGGGGGTGGTGGTGCTGGACGCAGCGACGGATCACCGCTGCGTCAGAACGGCTCGGCCGCCTTGAGGAACTCCAGGGAACGGCGGGCGACTTCGGGGGCGTCCAGGGCCGCGCCCTGGATCTCCACCGAGACCGGCCCTCGGTAGCCGGAAGCCTTGAGGGCGGCCAGGACGGGCGGGAAGTCGATCTCGCCCGTGCCGAGTTCGAGGTGCTGGTGCACGCCTCGCCGCATGTCCTCGATCTGCACGTTCACCAGGTGCGGGGCCGCCAGTGCGACGCAGTCGAGCAGCGGGAGGTCGTCGACGCAGTGGGCGTGGCCGATGTCGAGCGTGACGCCGAACCCTTCGGGGTCGCCGAGCCGTCCGCGCAGTTCCAGGACGCGTTCCACGGTGTCGACGAACATGTACGGCTCGGGCTCGAAGCCGAGGGCCACGCCGTGTGCGCGGGCGATGTCCAGGACCTCTTCGCAGCCCGCGGTGAGCCGTTTCCAGGCCTCGTCCGCCGAGACGCCCTCCGGGGCCGGGCCGCTGCACAGGTGGACGGCCGGGGAGCCCAGGTCGGCCGCGATGCGCACGGCGAGGGCCAGCAGGTCGACGCGCCGATCGGCTCCGGGGGCCGACATCAGCGTGGGGAGGTGCTTGTGCCACGGGTCCAGCAGGTAGGGCGCACCGGTCTCGATCACGACTGCCAGCCCCAGTTGCTCCAACCTCTTCGCGAGAGCGGTGACTCGGCGCGGCAGGTCCGGGGCGAAGGGGTCGAGGTGACCGTGGTCGAGGGTGAGCCCGACCGAGTCGTACCCGAGGTCGGCGAGCACGGTCAGCACATCGTCGAGCCGGTGGTTGGTGAACCCGTTGGTCCCGAACCCGAACCGAAGCCCACCGGCGGGACCGGGGCCCACCTCACCCGGACCCACCCCAACGAGACTCGCCCCACCGGGACCCACGCCGACAAGGCCCACCTCACCGGGACCCACCCCAACGAGGCTCGCCTCACCGGGACTTACCTCACCGGGGCTCACCTCACCGGCGTTCGCACCGCCCGAGCCCGTGCTCATGTGGGCGACACCTTCCGGGCGAGGCGGCGTGCCAGTGGGTGGGCCACGGCCAGGATTCCGGCCAGGGCCGCGCCCCCGCCGCCGGCGGTGAGCGACGCCTGAAGGGGCATCAGCGACAGGATCCCGGTGCCGACGGCCCCGCGGACGTTCTCCGCGGAGGGCTCTCGCGCCGCCCGCGCCTGCGCCGTCCCGTAGGTGGCGAGGTAGCCGAGCGCACCGGCGGCGGCCCCGATCCGTGCGGCCGGATCGCGCCGTCTCCAGGTGGGAAGTGCCGCGGCGGCCAAGGCCGTTGCGGCACTGCCGGCCAGCGTGGCGACGGGCACGGCGCGCGGTGCTCCCGACACCTCGTGACGGCTCAGCGCCGTGACGGTGTAGGTGTGCGCGCCGACCAGCAGCGCCGCCGGCAGCGCGGCGGCCCGACGGCCCGGGTCCGCTCCGGCCAGCACGTTCAGCGCCCGCGCTCCCGCCATGGCGGCGGGCCCGGCCGAAGTGGACTTCAGACGCAGGTCGTACGCCCAGACCAGCCCGGTCAGCGGAAGCGCCACGCCGAGCGCGCGCCGCCCTCCGCCCAGAGCGGCGAGGCCGAGGCCCGCCGCGGTGAGCCCGCACGCGGTGGCGAGCGCGGTGCGGCGGGCAACTCGCCCGGAGGGTATGGGTCGTTGGGGACGCTCCACCGCGTCGACGGTGGCGTCCGCATAGTCGTTGAGCGCCATTCCGGCCCAGTAGAGGGCGACGGAGGAAGCCATCGTGGCGACGATGCGGGGCCGGGGCGTCCCGGCGCTCGCGACGGCGCCGGCGAGGACGTCACCGGGCACGCTCAGGGCTGCGGGCATGCGGATCAGCTGCGCCAGATCGGCAAGGCGTGGGGGAGAACGGAAGTCGTTCGAGCCATGCATGATCAGACCCTACTTCTAACATTTTAACTCTCATATACCTCCCCCCGATCATTTCTGTGAAGAAACCGTGCGTGCGTCATATCGAACATCCACACACCTCAGGCCCCCTTGTTCAGCCGACGCCGGCCGCCTAGCCTGACTTTGTGCCGCAAATAAACAAAACCCGAACGCACAACGCCGTGCCGGGCGACGGCAAGGACCTGACCCGCCTACGTATCGCTCTGACCACGTTCTTCGCCCTCGACGGCTTCATCTTCGCCGGATGGGTCGTGCGCATCCCGGCCATCAAGCAGCAGACCGGCGCCTCCCCCAGCACACTCGGACTCGCACTCCTCGGCGTCTCCGCGGGCGCGGTGATCACGATGATGTTCACGGGACGCCTCTGCCGCCGCTACGGCAGCCATCCGGTCACCGTGGTCTGCGCGGTCCTGCTCTCCCTCACGGTCACCCTCCCCCCGCTCACCCACTCCGTCGCCGCGCTCGGGGCCGTCCTCCTGCTGTTCGGGGCGGCCTACGGCTCCATCAACGTGGCGTTCAACAGCGCCGCCGTCGATCTGGTCGCGGCGCTGCGCAGGCCGATCATGCCCACCTTCCACGCGGCCTTCAGCCTGGGCGGCATGGTCGGCGCCGGTCTGGGCGGGCTGGTCGCGGGTTCCCTGTCCCCGACCCGGCATCTGCTGGGCCTCGGGATCATCGGCCTGCTGGTCACCGCGCTCACGGGACCCACGCTGCTCCGGCACGAGCCGGCCCGGCCGCCCGAACGCGGCGTCGGCACCCGGCCCGAGGACGAGGATCCGTCGCCCGCGAAGGGGGACCCGCACCGCCCGACCAGGCGTGCCCCCACCACCCGCACCCGCCGGCTCGTCGTCGTCTTCGGTCTCATCGCCCTGTGCACCGCCTACGGCGAGGGAGCCCTCGCCGACTGGGGCGCCCTGCATCTTGAGCAGGACCTGGGCGCCTCCGCCGGGATCGCCGCGGCCGGGTACTCCTGCTTCGCCCTCGCCATGACGGTCGGCCGGCTCACCGGCACCACTCTCCTCGAACGGCTCGGCCGCACCCGCACGGTGGTGGCCGGCGGCGCGGTCGCCGCGGCCGGGATGCTGCTCGGCTCCCTCGCCCCCACCCTCTGGGCAGCGCTGGTCGGCTACTCCGTCGCCGGACTGGGCCTGGCCAACCTCTTCCCGGTCGCCGTCGAACGCGCCGGGGCGCTGGCCGGCCCGAGCGGAGTCGCCATCGCCTCGACGCTCGGCTACGGGGGCATGCTCCTGGGCCCGCCCGCCATCGGCTTCATGGCCGACTGGCTCTCCCTGCCCGCCGCCCTCACCAGCGTGGCGGTCCTGGCCGCGGCCGCCGCGCTGATCGGCCTCACGACGCG
Source organism: Streptomyces sp. NPDC002623 (assembly GCF_053592635.1). NCBI lineage: Bacteria > Bacillati > Actinomycetota > Actinomycetes > Kitasatosporales > Streptomycetaceae > Streptomyces > Streptomyces sp. NPDC002623. Next base: position 84,981 of record NZ_JBSFWB010000005.1, read on the forward strand.
TCGGGCGACGGCCGACTGAGTCGCCTCACCGCTCCCCTCGACCGCACTCCATCCGGCAGACTCCCCCTATGGAGACTGCCGAGTTCATCAGCGTCCTGGACCGGGAAGGCCGCGCACTGGCCGCCGCAGCGGCGGTGGCGGGCCCCGACGCGAAGGTGCCGACCTGCCCGGGCTGGCAGGTCGGAGACCTGCTGCGGCACACGGGCGCGGTGCACCGCTGGGCGACGTCGTTCGTGGCCGAGGGAGACCTTTCGTTCCACCCCCCGGCCGAGCCGCCGGACCTTGACGGCGATCCGCTCCTCGACTGGTTCCGCGAGGGACACGGCCGGCTCGTCGACACCCTGTCCGCCGCCTCGGCCGACCTACGGTGCTGGCATTTCCTGCCCGCGCCGTCGCCGCTCGCGTTCTGGGCCAGGCGACAGGCGCACGAGACGGCCGTGCACCGTGTGGACGCCGAGTCGGCCCGTGGCCGAGGGCCCCAGGAGATCGCCCGGGACCTCTCCGTCGACTTCGCGGCGGACGGCGTCGACGAGCTGCTGCGCGGCTTCCACGCGCGCGACAGGAGCAGGGTGCGCACCGAGGAGCACCGGGTCCTGAGGGTACGGGCGACGGACACCGCCGACGCCGTCTGGACCGTACGTCTGTCGCCGGAACCGCCCGTGACGGAGCGGACCGGCGAAGGGGACGCCGACTGTGAGGTGTCCGGACCGGCGGCGCAGCTCTACCTCTCGTTGTGGAACCGGCTGCCGCTTCCCACCGTGACCGGGGACGCCTCGCTGGCGACGCTGTGGCGGGAGACGTCCTCCGTCTGACCGACCGCCCCCGGGGTCAGTCCGTCAGCATCCGGGTCAACACCGCGCGCTGCACCGGCCGTACGTCGCCGTGCAGCGCGCGCCCTTTCCGCGTCAGCGCCACCCGCACGCCCCGGCGGTCCTCCGTGCAGAGGCCGCGCTCGACGAGACCGTCCTTCTCCAGACGGGCGATGAGCCGGGACAGCGCGCTCTGGCTGAGGTGGACGCGCTCGGCGATCTCCTGGACGCGGTAACTGCACGAGCCGTTCGGCGCACCCGATTCGGCGAGGACGTCGAGCACCTCGAAGTCACTGCCGCACAAGCCGTGTTGATGCAGTGCGCGGTCGAGTTCGCACTGGGTGCGCGCGTGCAGCGCCAGCATGTCCCGCCACTGCTCGACGAGCGCCTGCTCGCCCTCGGCCTCTGTCCCGCCCGTCTTCGCCGCCATGGGGCGCACCGTAGCAGAGCAGGGAAATTGTTGCATCAGAATTAAATGCACTTGCATTCGATGCGCGTGCATGTACTGTTCTGCGACATGACCTCTCCGCTCCCCTCCCCCGCGTCCCCTCCCACGGAGGGCCGCTGGACGTCCCGGCTGTGGGGCACCCTGCTGGTGCTGTGCGCCGCGATGTTCCTGGACGCACTGGACGTGTCCATGGTCGGCGTCGCCCTGCCGTCCATAGGCTCCGACCTCGGCCTTTCCACCTCGACCCTGCAATGGGTGGTCAGCGGCTACATCCTGGGCTACGGCGGCCTGCTCCTCCTGGGCGGTCGTGCGGCCGACCTGCTGGGCCGCCGCCAGGTCTTCCTGATCGCCCTCGGCGTCTTCGCCCTCGCGTCCCTGCTCGGCGGTCTCGTCGACTCGGGTCCGCTGCTGATCGCGAGCCGGTTCATCAAGGGCCTCAGCGCGGCCTTCACGGCCCCGGCCGGCCTGTCCATCATCACGACGACGTTCCCGGAGGGCCCGCTGCGCAACCGCGCGCTGGCCATCTACACCACCTGCGCCGCGACCGGCTTCTCGATGGGCCTGGTCCTCTCCGGCCTGCTCACGGAGGCCAGTTGGCGTCTCACCATGCTGCTGCCCGCGCCGATCGCCCTGATCGCACTGGCAGCGGGCCTGAAGCTGCTGCCGCGCAGCGAACGGGAGAAGGACCACAACGGCTACGACGTCCCCGGCGCCGTCCTCGGCACCGCGTCGATGCTGCTGCTGGTCTTCACGGTGGTGGAGGCCCCGGAGGCGGGCTGGACCTCCGCCCGCACCCTGCTCTCCTTCCTGGCGGTCGTCGTCCTGCTCACCGTCTTCGTCCTCGTCGAGCGCCGCTCCGCGGGCCCGCTGATCCGGCTCGGCGTGCTGCGCTCCGGCAGCCAGATCCGCGCCCAGCTCGGCGCCATGGCCTTCTTCGGCTCGTACGTCGGCTTCCAGTTCCTGGCCACCCTGTACATGCAGACGCTGCTCGGCTGGTCGGCGCTGCACACCGCACTCGCCTTCCTCCCGGCCGGCGCGCTGGTGGCGGTGTCCTCGACCAAGGTGGGCTCGATCGTGGACCGGTTCGGCACCCCGCGCCTGATCGCGGCGGGCTTCGCGTTCATGGTCGCCGGATACGCGCTGTTCCTGCGCGTCGACCTCGACCCGGTCTACGCCGCCGTCATCCTGCCGTCGATGCTGCTGATCGGCGCGGCCTGCGCGCTGGTCTTCCCCTCGCTCAACATCCAGGCCACCAACGGCGTGGCGGACCACGAGCAGGGCATGGTCTCGGGCCTGCTCAACACCTCGGTGCAGGTGGGCGGCGCGATCTTCCTGGCCGTGGTCACCGCGGTGGTGACCGCGGGCGCCCCCGCCGACCCCACCCCGCAGGCCGTCCTCGACAGCTACCGCCCCGGGCTGACGGTGGTGACGTTCATCGCCGCCGCGGGCCTGCTCATCACCCTCCCCGGCCTGCGCACCCGACGCGCCCAGGGCTCGGTCCTCGTCGCCAAGTCCCCCGCGGCGCAGGAGAACACGGAGGCGCACGTGGAGCCTGTCGGGGTCCGCGACTAGGCAGTGTCCGCGGGAAGTGTGCGTCCGGCGGGGGCGATTGCCCCGCCGGGCGCACGCCTGTGAGACTTGCCGTATGAGCAGCCACAACGGTTACGGGGGACGGCGCACACAGGCCGACCGGGACGCGATCACCGTCGAGATCGGATACGCGTTGTTCAGCGCGGTGTTCGCGGCGGCGGTGCTGTTCGGGGCGCTCGCCGGACCGGCGCTGCTGTTCGAACTGCCGGACACGGCCGAGAAGTTGTCGCTGCGCTCGGGGCTCGCGCTCGCTCCGGTGGTGTTCCTGGCCCGGGTGGTCTCCGTACTGCTCCGCTTCCGTGCCGACACCCGCCTCCGTTCGGAGGCTCAGCCCAGCCAGCCCGGCCGGACCAGCCCCGACTCATAGGCCAGCACGACCAGTTGGGCCCGGTCCCGCACGCCCAGCTTGACCATCGTGCGGCTGACGTGGGTCTTGGCGGTGAGCGGGCTGACCACCAGTCGGCGGGCGATCTCCTGGTTGGACAGGCCGATCCCGACCAGCGCCATCACCTCCCGCTCCCGCTCCGTGAGCCGACCCAACGCGTCGTCCGTCGCGGGCTGCTTGGAGCGGGCCGCGAACTCGGCGATGAGCCGACGCGTCACTCCCGGCGAGAGGAGCGCGTCACCGGCGACCACCGCCCGTACGGCGCGCAGGAGTTCGTCCGGCTCGGTGTCCTTGACCAGAAAGCCGGAAGCACCCGAGCGGATCGCCTCGAAGACGTACTCGTCGAGTTCGAAGGTGGTGAGCATGACCACCCTGACCTGCGAGAGCGCCTCGTCCTCGGTGATCCGGCGGGTGGCGGCGAGGCCGTCGAGGAGGGGCATCCGGATGTCCATCAGGACGACGTCCGGCCGCAGTTCACGCACCGCGAGCACTGCTTCCTGCCCGTCGGCGGCCTCCCCGGCCACCTCGATGTCCGGCTGCGCGTCGAGCAGCGCCCTGAACCCCGCGCGGACCAACGACTGGTCGTCGGCGAGCAGTACACGGATCACCGGTCGTCCTCCTTGGCCCTGTCCTTCACCGGGAGTACGGCGAGCACCCGGAAGCCGCCTTCGGGCCGCGGTCCCGCCTCGATCGTGCCACCCAGGGCCGCGGCCCGCTCCCGCATTCCGGCGAGACCGTTGCCGCTGCCGCCCGCTTCGGCGCCGGTCGCCGGTCCGTCGTCGTCGATACGCAGCCGTAGCGCCGCGCCGCGCCCTTCGAGCCGCACGCGCGCGTGGCGCGAGCCCGAGTGGCGTACGACGTTGGTGAGGGCCTCCTGGACGATGCGGAAGGCGGCGAGGTCCGTGTGGGGCGCCAACCCGGGCGGCGAGCCGGTCACCTCTACCGTGAGACCCGCGCGCGCCGCCTGCTCCACCAGCTCGGGCAGCCGGTCCAGGCCGGGCGCCGGAGCGCGCGGCACGTCACCCGGCGTGCGCAGGGTGTCGAGCACCTGGCGCACCTCGCCGAGCGCTTCCTTGCTGGCGGACTTGATGGTGGTGAGCGCGGTGCGCGCCTGCTCCGGGTCGGCGTCGAGCAGCGCCAGGCCGACGCCCGCCTGCACATTGATGACCGAGAGGCTGTGGGCGAGGACGTCGTGCAGTTCGCGGGCGATGCGCAGCCGCTCCTCGTCGGCCCGCCGCCGGGCGGCCTGGGCGCGTTCGGCCCGCTCACGGGCCCACTGCTCGTGCCGGCTCCGGGCCAGCTCCGCGATCGCCACGATCGCCAGGACCCATCCGGCGACGACGATCTCCTGCCCGAACGGCGCGGGGTCGTCCCCCGCGGGCGGCAGCCACCGGTACAGCCAGTGCGCGACCAGCAGATGCACGGCCCACAGCATCCCCAGGGCCGTCCAGGCGGCCCGGCGGTGCCCGGCGACGACGGCGGCGAAGCAGGCGACCGCCACGGTCAGGAAGACCGGCCCGTAGGCGTAGCCGGCTCCGAGGTAGATCGCGGCGGCGGCCGCGGTGCCGAACACCACGGCCACCGGTTGCCGTCGCCGCCAGAGCAGCAGACCGGAGGCGACGACCAGCAGCACGCGCGCGAAGGCGTCGAGCGAGGCCCGCTCGCCCTCCTGCGCGTGGGTCGCGAGGGTCGAGCCGACGAGCACGAACACGGTGATCAGCACGGTGGAAGCCCAGGGCCACCGCGCCGTGTCCGGCTCCGCCCGCTCCCAGCGGCGCAGCCGCGGCGGCGGCCCGTGCCGCCACCACTGCCCCGGGCCACCGCGCCCGCGCACCTGCTCTTCGTCCATGTCCGCCACGCTAGACGCCACCGCCCACGCCGGACGTCCGCCGGACGAGGTGCTCGGCGGTACTCCCCCGGAAGTACGCGCCGCACTCGCGCGCGTCCATCGCCTCCACCACCGCGCGGCGGCCCCCGACCAGGGGGTCTCCCTAGTCGGGCGGGCTCTGGCGCAGACCCACCCCGTGGGCGAGCCGAGTGACCGCGTACCGGAAGAACGGCTCGCGGTCCTCCACGACCCGGTGGAACTGTCCGAACACCTCGAACCCGACCAGTCCGTACAGCTGGGCCCAGGCAGCGATGAGCGGGGCGACCGCACCCGGTGGGAGGTCGGGCGCGAGATCCGCCGCCATCCGCACCGCTTCGGGGACCAGTTCGTCCGTCAGGAGCGGCACTTCCAGCGCGTGCGCCCGGTGTGCGTCGCGCACGATGCCGATGAGCAGGAGGCCGACACGGGCGGCGGCCGGAACGGTCGTCGCGGGGGCGCTGTAACCGGGCACCGGCGAGCCGTAGATCAGCGCGTACTCGTGCGGATGCGCCAGTGCCCAGCCGCGCACCGCCTCGCCGACCGCGACCCAGCGGTCGACGGGAGCGGCACCGGCGGCGGCCGTGTGCGCGGCCTCCGCGCTCTCGCCGAGCGAGTCGTAGGCGTCGATGATGAGTGCGGTGAGCAGGTCGTCACGGCTCGGGAAGTACCGGTACAGCGCGGAGGAGACCATGCCGAGCTCACGGGCCACGGCCCGCAGCGAGAGTTTGGCGGCGCCCTCGGAGGCGAGCTGTCTGCGGGCCTCCTCCTTGATGGCGGTGGTGACTTCGATCCTGGCTCGGGCGCGTGCCCCACGAACAGTGCTGCTCATGGGGTCAGTGTCCCACGGAACGGGAGCAGTGCACACAATCGAGAGCGTCGAACTAAATAGAGAGCACCGCTCTTGCTTTCGAATACCCCCTCGGGCACACTCGACTCGAGCGAGAGCAGTGCTCACACTTTCGTCCAGGAAGCAGGAGGCAGTACCCATGTCCACCCACGCCCACGTACAGAAGCCCGGCTGGTTCACCGTCAACGTCTTCAACCGTGCCGTGGCCTGGCTGACCCGACGCGGGCTCAGCGTGTGGGGGTCCCGGGTCCTGGCGGTGCGTGGCCGCAAGAGCGGCGAGTGGCGCACCACCCCCGTGAACCTGCTGACCGTGGACGGGCAGCAGTACCTGATCGCGCCGCGCGGTCACGTCCAGTGGACGCACAACATGCGCGCGGCGGGCGGCGGCGAACTCCACCTCGGCAAGCATGTGGAGGAGTTCACGGCGACCGAGGTCGCGGACGACGACAAGACGCCGTTGCTGCGCGCCTACCTCAAGCGCTGGAAGGCCGAAGTCGGCGTCTTCTTCAACGGGGTCGGCCCCGACTCCCCCGACGCCGAGATGCGCCGTATCGCCCCTGACCACCCGGTGTTCCGGATCACCGTCACCGACCGACGGTGATCACGGGCACGCCCCTTCGGTCAGGAGCCGCTCTCCTCGGCCTCCGCCGCAGCTGCCGGCGCGGGCGCCTGCGCCGGCTCTTGGGCGGCCTGCCGTCGGTCCATCGCGGTGAGCGCCCGCTGGGCCATCGGATGGGTGCGCACGAGCTCGCCCAGGGTCGTCCGGCCGCGCGTGATGTCGGTGAAGGCCCGCCAGGCCGGGCGGAAACCGGTGAGGGCCGCGTGGAAGAGCCCGGGCCGGCGCTCGAAGACGGCGAGCAGCCGCTTGCCGACGCTCATCTCCACCCCGAGGCCCGCCTTGATCGCGAAGGCGTAGTTCAGCGCCTGGCGGCGGGTGTCCACCGCGTCGTGCGCCTCGGCGATCCGGACCGCCCATTCACCCGCGAGCCGGCCCGAGCGCAGCGCGAAGGAGATGCCCTCGCGGGTCCACGGCTCCAGCAGGCCCGCCGCGTCCCCGCAGACCAGGACCCGTCCGCGCGAGAGCGGTGAGTCGTCGGCGCGGCAGCGGGTCAGATGGCCGGAGGAGATGCTCGGTTCGAACCCGGCGAGGCCGAGCCGCCCGATGAAGTCCTCCAGGTACCGCTTGGTGGCCGCGCCTTCGCCGCGCGCGGAGATCACGCCGACGGTCAGCGTGTCTCCCTTGGGGAAGACCCAGCCGTAACTGCCGGGCATCGGTCCCCAGTCGATGAGGACGCGCCCCTTCCAGTCCTCGGCGACCGTCTCCGGCACCGGGATCTCCGCCTCCAGGCCGAGATCCACCTGGTCGAGCTTCACCCCGACATGCGCCCCTATCCGGCTCGCACTGCCGTCGGAGCCGACCACCGCCCGCGCGAGCACCGTCTCGCCGCCCTGGAGGACGACCGCGACCGTGCGCCGGTCCGGCACCGCCGAGCCGTGCTGCTCGACCCGCTGCACGGTGACGCCCGTGCGCAGCTCGGCGCCCGCCTTCTGGGCGTGCTCGACGAGCTGCTGGTCGAACTCGGGCCGGTTGATCAGCCCGAACAGCATCTGTCGGGACCGGCGGGTGCGGGTGAAGCGTCCGTTGTTGGAGAACGTTATGGCGTGCACCCGGTCGCGGAACGGCAGTTCGAAGCCGGGCGGCAGCGCGTCGCGCGAGGGTCCGATGATGCCGCCGCCGCACGTCTTGTAGCGGGGCAGCTCCGCCTTCTCGAGCAGCAGCACGCGCCGCCCTGTGACCGCTGCCGCGTAGGCGGCCGAGGCCCCCGCGGGTCCCGCGCCCACCACGACGACATCCCACACCTGCTGCACGTCGTCCGCCGAAGAGTTCTCGCTGCTCACGATGGTCTACTGCTCCCGATCAAGCCGCTTGCCGCACCTGTCCCCCGCATCCTACGGCGGAGATCGTCACGGTCCGATGACAGTCCGCTGTGGGAGGATCGGCGGCGTGCGCGCGACCCCATCCCGGCAGCGCGTACGCTCGCACGGTCCCCCGAACGGACCAGTTCCACCCCGTACAACGTCGCACCCACAAGGAGCGTGCCCATGTCGTCGAATCCGGTCGCCGAGACCGTCGCCTCCCTGATGCCCAGGGCCCGGGCGGAACTCGCCGAGCTGGTGGCGTTCAAGTCGGTGGCGGACTTCGACCAGTTCCCCAGGAGCGAGAGCGAGGCGGCCGCGAACTGGGTCGCCGACGCGCTGCGCGCCGAGGGCTTCGAGGACGTGGCCCTGCTCGACACGCCCGACGGCACCCAGTCGGTGTACGGCTATCTGCCCGGCCCGGCCGGCGCGAGGACGGTCCTGCTGTACGCCCACTACGACGTGCAGCCGCCGCTGGACGAGGCCTCCTGGACCACCCCGCCCTTCGAGCTGACCGAGCGCGACGGCCGCTGGTACGGCCGCGGGAGCGCCGACTGCAAGGGCGGCGTCATCATGCACCTGCTCGCGCTGCGCGCCCTGAAGGCGAACGGCGGCGTCCCGGTCAACGTCAAGGTGATCGCCGAGGGCTCCGAGGAGCAGGGCACGGGCGGTCTGGAGCGGTACGCGGAGGAACACCCCGAGCTGCTCACGGCCGACACGATCGTCATCGGCGACGCGGGCAACTTCCGGGTCGGGCTGCCGACGGTCACCTCCACCCTGCGTGGCATGACCATGCTGCGGGTGCAGATCGACACCCTCGAGGGCAATCTGCACTCCGGCCAGTTCGGCGGGGCCGCGCCCGACGCGCTGGGCGCGCTGATCCGGGTCCTGGACTCGCTGCGCGCCAAGGACGGCTCCACGACCGTCGACGGCCTCACCGACGACTCCCGCTGGGAGGGTCTGACGTACGACGAGGCGCAGTTCCGCCAGGACGCGAAGGTGCTGGACGGCGTCGGCCTGATCGGCTCGGGCACGGTCGCCGACCGCATCTGGGCGCGCCCGGCCGTGACCGTCCTCGGTATCGACTGCCCGCCGGTCGTCGGCGCCACGCCGTCGGTGCAGGCGAGCGCCCGCGCGCTGATCAGCCTCCGGGTGCCGCCGGGCGTGGACGCGGCCGAGGCCACGAAGCTGCTCCAGGCCCACCTGGAGGCGCACACGCCGTGGGGCGCGCGCGTGCGGACCGAACAGATCGGCCAGGGCCAGCCGTTCAGCGCCGACACCACCAGCCCGGCGTACGCGGCGATGGCCGAGGCGATGGCGGTCGCCTACCCCGGCCAGGAGATGCAGTACGCGGGCCAGGGCGGCTCCATCCCGCTGTGCAACACGCTGGCCGCGCTCTATCCGCGCGCGGAGATCCTCCTCATCGGTCTGAGCGAGCCGGAGGCGCAGATCCACGCGGTCGACGAGAGCGTGTCCCCGCAGGAGCTGGAGCGGCTGTCGGTGGCGGAGGCGCTGTTCCTGCGCAACTACGCGGCGAACTGACCCACGCCGCCCGCCTCGGACGGTGACCGTGACCGAGCGCCGCACCGCCTGCGTCCCGAGGGCGTCCCGGACGGAGTCGCCGCGTTCGTCGGCCGTCATGCCCCGGTCGGCGTCGTGATGGAGGAGTTCGAGCGACGGTTCCGGGAGGAGAGCCGGTCGACGCCCTTCCCGGCGGAGACAGTGCGCCGCCTCCTCCCTTCGTAGCCGCGGCGCTCATGGCGGCGCTCACCCGCGCGGGATGCCCGCTTCCAGGTAGAGCGCGGCCCCGCGCTCGCGGGCCCGCAGCGCCCGGCGCAGTCGCTCGTAGCGGACCGGCGGCAGCAGATCGGCCGCCTCCTCCTCCGTGACGAAGCGCCAGGCGCGCAGTTCGGGTCCGGGCAGCAGCAGTCCCGCCACGGCCGCGGAGTCGAGCCGGCCGCCGTCGAAGAGCAGCCGCAGTCCGCCGTAGGCGGGAGGCACCGGGCGCTCCCAGTCCACGACCAGGAGCCGGGGCACGTCCGCGAGCCGGATGCCGGTCTCCTCCTCCACCTCGCGCATCCCCGCGCGCGCGGGCGCCTCGCCGGGCTCCACCACGCCGCCCGGGAACTCCCAGCCGGGCTTGTACGTCGGGTCGACGAGCAGCACCCGGTCCTGCTCGTCGAAGAGCAGCACCCCGGCGGCGACCGTCTCCGCGGTGGGTTCGGGGGTCTGCACGATGTCGCATGCGGCGACGGCCCCGCTGCCGACGGCCGCGGCGATCCGGGCGGCCGTCTCCTGCGGGGTGAGGAACCCGTTGTCGACGGGGTGGGCGTCGGCGGTGAGCCAGGAGGCGAGGGCTGCGTGGTACGGCTCGATGTGGTCGTACGACCACTGGCGGATCCGTATCTCGCCGTCGGGGAGGTCCGGGGGGATCTCCCGGTTGGCTATTCGCTCGCGCAGGATCGTTTCCGCCGGAGCCAGGAGGACATGCCGGACGGCGATCCGGCGGGCGGCGAGACCGCCGAAGATCTCGTCGCGGTACTCCTGGCGCAGCAGGGTCATGGGGACGACGAGGGTGCCGCCCAGCTCGGCGAGGAGCGCGGCCGCCGTGTCGATCACGAGCCGGCGCCAGATCGGCAGATCCTGGAAGTCGCCGACCTCGGCCAGGCGCTTGGCCGGCAGCAGGTACGGGAGCGCTCCGCCGATGACCTCGGGGTCGAAGAGCGTGCTGTTCGGGATCAGGTCGATCAATTCCCGTGCGGTGGTGGTCTTCCCCGCACCGAACGCGCCGTTGATCCAGACGACGGTCACAGTTCCCCCTCTTCTGTTGGCCCCCTGAGGCTTGCCCGCTCCACCCTGCCACGGAAACCAGTTCCCGTTGAGGGCGCAGAGACGCCGTGGCACCGGCACCCCTCGGCGGGGTGCCGGCGCCACGGCCTCGGGCCCGGTACGTCAGCCGTTCTGCCCCAGGGCGTCGTCCTCGACGGCAAGGCTGTCGCTGGCGATGGTGTGGTCGAGGGTGCTGAGGGTGTCGCCCACGTTCAGTCCGCCGAGGTCGTCACCGCCCAGGCCGTGCGAGGGGGTGATCGCCGCGACGACGAAACCGGTGGCCAGGGAGGCGATGGCGAGCATGCTGCGCTTCTTCATGCGTGGATCAACGGCACGAACGGGCCCCGGGTCACGCGTCGGCCGTCAATCCGCTCGCACGATCGACCCGTTCGCGGCGAGAATGCCGTGGTCACCGATGGTTTCAAGATTCCGGGGCGCCAGGTTTCCGAGGTCCCGGGTTTCCGAGGTCCCCGGTTTCGGAGGTCCCCGGTTTCGGAGGGAGAGTTCGCCATGAGCGGTCCGCAGCAGGCCCACGCCAGTCTGGACGGGCTCGTGACGGGCGACGCGTTCGGCGACAGCTGGTTCCTGCGCTCCGACGAGCCCGCCGAGGAGCTTCTGGCGGCGCGGGAACCGCGTCCCGCGCCATGGCCGTGGACGGACGATTCGGCGATGGCGTTCGTGCTGTTCGCCCATCTGGGGGCGCACGGGGAGGTCCGTCCCGGCGACCTCGCCCGGGAGTTCGCCGCCGAGTACCGCCGCGACCCGGCCCGCAAGTACGGCCCCTCCATGCACGGCGTGCTGCGGCGTGTCGCCGAGGGCGAGGACTGGCGGGCGGTGACGACGGGACAGTTCGGCGGACAGGGCTCCTACGGCAACGGCGCGGCGATGCGGGTCGCTCCGCTGGGGGCCTGGTTCCACCGCGACCTGGTCGCGGCCCGCGAGCAGGCCCGGCTGTCCGCGCTCGCCACGCACGCCCATCCGGAGGCGGTCGCGGGCGCGGTGGCCGTGGCGGTCGCCGCCGCGCTGGCAGCCGCCGGCGAGGGTCGGGACGTCCCGCCGCGTGCCGCGTTCCTGCGGGAGGTGGCGGGTCATCTGGCGGACGGCGACGTCCGCTCCGGGCTGCTGGTGGCGGCGAGTCTCCCGGAGCGCGCCTCGGTGCGCCACGCGGCGTCCGTGCTGGGCTCGGGGACGCTGATCTCCGCTGCCGACACGGTGCCGTTCGCCCTCTGGTCCGCCGCGGGGCGCCTGGACGACCTGCCGGGGGCGCTGTGGCAGACCGTGGGCGGGTGGGGCGACCGCGACACGACCTGCGCCATCGTGGGAGGCGTCGTCGCGGCCCGCACCGGCACGGCCGGCCTCCCGGCCGTCTGGCTCCAGGCCCGCGAGGACATCCCCGCCGGAAGCGGCTGGGACGCCCTCGCGGCGGCCGCCGGGACCCGTCCCCTCGATCCTCGGTAGCCCTGCGGCGGAACGTTCCCTCAGGAACCTCAGGAACCTGAGGAACCGCCAGAACCGCCAGAACCTCCGGAACCTCACGAACTCAGGAACCCGTGGCGGGCCCTCAGACCCCCGCGGCGGCGGCTCCCGCCTCCGTCCGCCCGGTGCGCCCGCCGCCTGCCGTCAGGGCCGCTGCGGCCGCCCCCACCAGCCCCGCGTCCGTGCCCATCTGGGCGGGCGTCACCGTCAGGCGCCGGACGAAGGAGAGGGTCGCGTAGTCGAGGAGGGCCCGGCGCAGGGGGGCGAAGAGGACCTCGCCCGCCTTGCCCACGCCCCCGCCGATCACCGCGATGTCGATCTCGACGAGGGTCGCGGTGGCCGCGATGCCGGCCGCCAGAGCCTGGGCGGCCCGTTCGAAGGAGGCCACGGCGACCGGGTCGCCCGCGCGGGCGGCGGCGGCGACCGCGGCCGCGGAGACGTCGCCGTCGGGGCCGGGCCGCCAGCCGTTCTCCAGGGCCCGGCGGGCGATGTTGGGACCGCTGGCGATGCGTTCCACGCAGCCGCGCCCGCCGCACGGGCACGGATCGCCGTCGAGTTCGACGCTGATGTGGCCGATGTGGCCCGCGTTGCCGGTGGGACCGGGGTGCAGTCGGCCGCCGAGGACCAGGCCGCCGCCGACGCCGGTGGAGACCACCATGCACAGCGCGTTGTCGTGGCCGCGGGCGGCGCCCTGCCAGTGTTCGGCCGCCGTGATCGCCACGCCGTCGCCGATCAGCTCGACCGGGAGGTTCCCGGTCACCGCCCGGACCCGGTCGACCAGCGGAAAGTCCCGCCAGCCGGGCACGTTCACCGGGCTGACCGTGCCCGTGGAGGCGTCCACGGGGCCGGCGCTGCCGATGCCGACGGCGTGCACGCGCTCCCACAGCGGTGACCCGGTCAGCTCCCCCGACACCTCCTCGACGGCCCGCATCACGGTGTCGCCGTTCTCCTGTGCGGGCGTGGGGCGCTGCGCGCGGGCCAGGATCGTGCCGTCGCCGTCCACCAGCGCTCCGGCGATCTTGGTGCCGCCGATGTCCAGCGCGGCCACGAGGTCGGTGTGCATCAGTCTGGGTACTCCCGGTCCACCATGAAGAAAGGGCTGGCCGGTCCAGCGGTTGGGGGACGCGGGCCGGAGATTGCGGTGGACAGTGTCTCCCGCATCTGACAACGTTGTCCAGGCTCTATGCTCGACGCCACATCCTCATACAAACCCTGGGGCCCACACACCCCCGTGCGCAACATTTTGTGGACGGCGCGCCTGACGGCGTCCCGGGGACGACAGGACAGGACACCGCATCGTGCCCGAGACGCAGCGCCGACCCGAGAGCCGTTACGGCAACCGTCCCACCATGAAGGACGTCGCCGCTCGGGCCGGAGTCGGCCTCAAGACGGTGTCGCGGGTGGTGAACGGCGAGCCGGGGGTGACGCCCGAGACGGAACGCCGGGTCCAGGAGGCCATCGACGCGCTGGGCTTTCGCCGCAACGACAGCGCCCGGGTGCTGCGCAAGGGCCGCACGGCCAGCATCGGCCTGGTCCTGGAGGACCTCGCCGACCCGTTCTACGGTCCTCTCAGCCGCGCGGTGGAGGAGGTCGCCCGCGCCCACGGCGCGCTGCTCATCAACGGCTCCAGCGCCGAGGACCCGGACCGTGAGCAGGAACTGGCGCTGGCGCTGTGCGCGCGGCGGGTGGACGGTCTCGTGGTGATCCCGGCCGGCGACGACCACCGCTACCTGGAGCCCGAGATCAAGGCGGGCGTCGCCACGGTCTTCGTGGACCGCCCGGCCGGTCGGATCGAAGCCGACTGCGTCGTCTCGGACAACTTCGGCGGCGCCCGCGAGGGCGTGGCCCATCTCGTCGCGCACGGGCACCGCCGGATCGGCTTCATCGGCGACATGCCGCGCATCCACACCGCCGCGGAGCGGCTGCGCGGCTACCGCGCGGCGATGGAGGACGCCGGCATACCCGTGGAGGACGCCTGGATGTCCCTGGGTGCCACCGATCCCCTGCGGGTGCGCCGGGCCGCCGAGGAGATGCTGTCGGGGCCCGATCCGGTCACGGCGATCTTCTCCGGCAACAACCGGGTGACGGTCACCGTGATCCGGGTGCTCGCCGAGCGGACCCGCCGGGTCGCCCTGGTGGCCTTCGACGACCTGGAGCTCGCCGATCTGCTCCAGCCGGCGGTCACCGTGGTCGCCCAGGACGCCGCCGCCCTCGGCCGTACGGCCGCCGAGCGGCTGTTCCGGCAGCTGGACGGCTCGTTGATCGTTCCCGAGCACATCGAACTGCCGACCCGGCTCGTCACCCGCGGCTCGGGCGAGCTGCCGCCGGCGGACTGAGGCGCCCATGGACGCCCGCGACGAGCACCGCACGCTGGAGGCGCTGGGCCTGGCCGACGCGCCGCGCGACCGTCCGCTGAGCTATCCCGGCGCCTGGCCGGCCGGCTCCGGGCTGCTCGACGGGGACGAACTGCTGCCGCTGGACCGGCTGACGCACCCCGGCCGGACCCCGGTGGTGGCCGTCGGCTCCAACGCCAGCCCCGCCCAACTGCGGCACAAGATGGCCGAGTCCGGGATCAGCTCACCCGTCCCGATGGTGAGGGTCCGCGTGACGGGCGTCGATGTGGGCGTGTCGGCGCACATCAGCCGGCTCGGCTATGTGTCCGCTTCCCCGGTCTGCTCGCCCGGTGTCACCACGGAGTTGTTCGTCGTCTGGCTGGACGCGGAGCAGCTCGCCGTGGTGGATGCGACCGAGCCGAACTACGACCGGGTGCTGCTGCCGGCGCCGGCTTTCCGGGTCGAGCTGGAGAACGGCGAGGCACTCCTCGACGCGTTCGCGTACGTGAATCATCACGGTGTGCTGCACAACGGCTCCGGCGCCCCGCGCAGCCATCCCGGCCAGCGCGCCCTGATCACCGAACTCCTCGCCGTATCACCGGCGTTGAGGCGGCTGTTCGGGGCGACCCCGGAGGAGTTCTGCGCCCGGGCCCGGGCCGACGCACGGCTGTGCGAGCGAGGCACTCGACTGTTCGCGGAGGAGAAGCGGGTGACCGCGTCCGGCCTGGAGCATCTGCGCGTCGGCTAGTTTGCTCCGACGCCTTCGTCCGTTGCCGTCCGTTGCCGTCCATTGCCGTCCGTTAGGGTGTTCGAACGGCATCGCGTGTCGGTCACCGACCGGGTGAGGCATGGAGGTGCCCGTGAGTTTGCCTTACGGAGGCATTCCACACATGTCAGTCGAGCTCAATCACATGATCGTCCACTCCCGTGACAACCGGGAGTCCGCCGAGTTCCTCGCCCACATCCTGGGACTCGAAGTCGGGGCCGAATGGGGCCCGTTCGTTCCGGTCGACACCAGCAACAAGGTCACCCTGGACTTCGCCACCATCCCGGCGGAGTCCATCGTCGTCCAGCACTACGCGTTCCTCGTCTCCGACGAGGAGTTCGACGCCGCCTTCGAGCGGATCAGGCGGGCGGGGATCACGTACTTCGCGGATCCGCACGGCAGGCAGCCGGGTGAGATCAACCGTCACCACGGCGGCCGGGGCCTGTACTTCATGGATCCGGCCGGGCACGGGATGGAGATCATCACGCGCCCGTACGAGTTCCCCGAGCAGTAGCCGGTCGTCGGCGGCCGCCGACCGTAGCCAGTGGCCGGTAGCCAGTGGTCGGTAGTCAGTGGCCTGAAGCCGTCAGATCGCCTCGTCGAGGTGCCGCGAAGCCCTCCAGGGCCGTCCGGGAGAGTCCGGTCGCGTCGGTCACCTCGGCGAGGTCGAGGGCGCCGCAGTCCAGGCCGCGCAGCAGGTAGCCGCTGAGGGCCTTGGCGGTGGCGGGCTCGTCCATCACGTCGCCGCCGGCCCGGTTGGCATACCGGGAGAGGCGTTCGGCGGCCTGGGCAAAGCCCTCACGGTAGAAGGCGAAGACGGCGGCGTAGCGGGTGGGGATGTGGCCCGGGTGCATGTCCCAGCCCTGGTAGTAGGCGCGTGCGAGGGCGCGGCGGGTGAGGCCGTAGTGCAGTCGCCAGGCGTCGTGGACCTGCTCGGTCGGGCCGACCGGCAGGACGTTCGTGGAGCCGTCCGAGACGCGGACGCCGGTGCCGGCCGCCGCGACCTGCATGACCGCCTTGGCGTGGTCGGCGGCGGGGTGGTCGCTGGCCTGGTGGGCGGCGGACACGCCGAGGCAGGCGCTGTAGTCGAAGGTGCCGTAGTGCAGCCCGGTGGCCCGGCCCTGGGCCGCCTGGATCATGCGGGCGACGGTCGCGGTGCCGTCGGTGGCGAGGATGGCCTGGCTGGTCTCGATCTGGATCTCGAAGCCGAGCCGCCCGGCGTCCAGTCCGCGTGCTTTCTCGAAGGCCTCCAGGAGCGCGACCATGGCCGTGACCTGCTCCGGGTACGTCACCTTCGGGAGGGTGAGGACCAGGCCGTCGGGCAGGCCGCCGTTCTCCATCAGGCCGCTGAGGAAGATGTCGAGGGTGCGGATGCCCCGGTCGCGCACCGCGGCCTCCATGCACTTCATGCGGATGCCCATGTAGGGGGCCGCGGTGCCCTTGGCGTACGCCTCGGCGATCAGCCGGGCCGCCCGGGCGGCCGTCTCGTCCTCCTCCGCGTCCGGGCGGGGGCCGTAGCCGTCCTCGAAGTCGACGCGCAGGTCTTCGATGGGCTCGCGCTCCAGTTTGGCCCGTACGCGCGCGTACACGGGCTCGGCGAGTTCGTCGGCCAGGCCGAGGCAGGCGGCGAAGGAGGCCGCGTCGGGGGCGTGCTCGTCGAGGGCGGCGAGGGCCTTGTCGCCCCAGGAGCGGACGGTGTCGGCGGCGAAGGCGTCACCGGGGACGTAGACGGTGTGGACGGGCTGGCGGGTGCCGGGGTCTCCGGGGTAGCGGCGGTCGAGTTCGGCGTCGACGGGGGCGAGGGAGGCGCTGATCTCCTCGCTGACGGCGCCCGCGAGGCTCGTCGTGACCGTCTCCTGCTGGCCCTGGCCCATTCCACACCCTCCAGTTTTCCGCTGCACGGAATCAATAATCCGTAGAGTGAAGTTATCCATGCCTCTTCCGGCGGGTCAACACCCTGTCCACGGCATGATCCCTGCGCTCACCGCCACACCGATTCCCCCTTCCGCACAACCGTTCTCCCCTGCATCCTTTTCCACAAGGGGAGGGGATTCATGACAGGCACCACAGGGCCGTCCCGGCGGGCCGGGCTGAAGAGCGTGGTGGCCGCGTTGGCGGCCGTACCTCTGCTCGGCACGGCAGGGGCTTCGGCCCCGCAGCAGGAGAGCCGGGTGCGCGCAACGCTCGCGCCCGCGTCCGACGCGCCGCTGGAGGTCATGACCTTCAACCTGCGTTACCCGGGCGCCAGGGATCCCAACACCTGGCCGATCCGCCGTCCGGTGATGCGCGAACTGCTGCGCCGGGCGGCTCCGCACGTCATCGGCACCCAGGAGGGTCTGGCGGGCCAGTTACGCGACATCGAGACCGACCTCGGGCCGCACTACGACTGGATCGCCAAGGGCCGCAGCGTGGAGGACCCGGAGGCGGTGGCCGTCTTCTACGACACCCGCCGGCTGGCCCCGGTCGAGCACGCGCACTTCTGGCTCTCCGACACGCCCGAGATACGCGGCTCCAACACCTGGGGCGGGAACTACCCCCGCATGGTCACCTGGGTCCGCTTCCGTGATCTGCGGGCGCGGCGGGAGTTCTGCATCCTCAACACCCATCTCGACAACGGCAGCCAGAACGCGCGTATGCGCTCCGCCGACCTGATCGCCGCCCGGCTCGCCGGGTTCGACCGCTCCCTGCCGCTGCTGGTGACCGGCGACTTCAACGCCATCGCCCATGCCAGTCCGGTCTACGACACCCTGCTGGCCTCCGGTCTGGTGGACACCTGGGACACGGCACGCGCGCGTGGCGGGGTGTACGGGACGTACCACGGGTACCGGGAGCTCATACCGGGCGGGGACCGCATCGACTGGATCCTGGCGACGCCGGGCGTCACGGTCCACCGGGAGTGGACCGACCCTTTCACCGTGAACGGCCGGTATCCGAGCGACCATCTGCCGGTGCAGGCCTCCGTGACCCTGGGATGAGCGAAGGCCCCCGTGACCCTGCAGGGTCACGGGGGCCTTCGCTCAGTCGTGCGACTGTCGGACGATCAGCCCTTGCGGGTGTTGATCTCCTCGGTGAGCTGCGGGACGACGTCGAAGAGGTCGCCGACGACGCCGTAGTCGACGAGGTCGAAGATCGGGGCCTCGGCGTCCTTGTTGACGGCCACGATGGTCTTCGAGGTCTGCATGCCGGCGCGGTGCTGGATGGCGCCGGAGATGCCGTTGGCGATGTACAGCTGCGGGGACACCGACTTGCCGGTCTGGCCGACCTGGTTGGTGTGCGGGTACCAGCCGGCGTCCACCGCGGCACGCGAGGCGCCGACGGCCGCGCCGAGGGAGTCGGCGAGGGCCTCGATGATCGCGAAGTTCTCCGCGCCGTTGACGCCGCGGCCGCCTGAGACGACGATCGCGGCCTCGGTCAGCTCCGGACGGCCGGTCGACTCGCGCGGGGTGCGGCCGGCGACCTTGGTGCCGGTGGCCTGGGCCGAGAAGGTGACGGCCAGGGCCTCGACGGCGCCCGCGGCCGGAGCGGCCTCGACGGCGGCGCTGTTGGGCTTGACGGTGATGACCGGGGTGCCCTTGGAGACGCGGGACTTGGTGGTGAAGGAGGCGGCGAACACCGACTGGGTGGCCACCGGGCCTTCGTCGCCGGCCTCGATGTCGGTCGCGTCGGTGATGATGCCGGAGCCGATGCGCAGCGCGAGGCGAGCGGCGATCTCCTTGCCCTCCGCGGAGGACGGGACCAGGACGGCGGCCGGGGAGACGGCGGCGACGGCGGCCTGCAGCGCGTCCACCTTCGGTACGACGAGGTAGTCGGCGTATTCGGACGCGTCGTGCGTCAGCACCTTGACGGCGCCGTGCTCGGCCAGCGCGGCGGCGGTGTTCTCGGCGCCCGAGCCGAGGGCGACGGCGACCGGCTCGCCGATGCGGCGGGCCAGCGTCAGCAGCTCCAGGGTGGGCTTGCGGACGGCACCGTCCACGTGGTCGACGTAGACGAGGACTTCAGCCATGGGATTGCTCTCCTGCGAAACGAAGTTGAGGGGCGGTCTGCGAGGGGCCTTTAGATGAACTTCTGGCCCGCGAGGAACTCAGCGAGCTGCTTGCCGCCCTCGCCCTCGTCCTTGACGATCGTGCCCGCGGTGCGGGCGGGACGCTCGGTCGCGGTGTCGACCGCGGTCCACGCGCCCTCGAGGCCGACCTCGTCGGCCTCCAGGTCCAGGTCGGAGAGGTCCCAGGCCTGAACCGGCTTCTTCTTGGCCGCCATGATGCCCTTGAAGGACGGGTAACGCGCCTCGCCCGACTGGTCGGTGACCGACACGACGGCCGGCAGGGAGGCCTCCAGTTGCTCGCTCGCGGCGTCGCCGTCGCGGCGGCCCTTGACGGTGCCGTCCTCGACCGAGACCTCGGAGAGCAGGGTGACCTGCGGGACGCCCAGGCGCTCGGCGAGCAGGGCCGGGACGATGCCGGCGGTGCCGTCGGTGGAGGCCATGCCGGAGATGACCAGGTCGTAGCCGGCCTTCTCGATGGCCTTGGCGAGCACCAGGGAGGTGCCGATGGCGTCGGTGCCGTGCAGGTCGTCGTCCTCGACGTGGATCGCCTTGTCGGCGCCCATGGACAGGGCCTTGCGGAGCGCGTCCTTGGCGTCCTCGGGGCCCACCGTCAGGACGGTGATCTCCACGTCGTCGTCGGAGTTCTCGGAGATCTGCAGCGCCTGCTCGACCGCGTACTCGTCGAGCTCGGAGAGCAGACCGTCCACGTCGTCCCGGTCGACGGTCAGGTCATCGGCGAAGTGCCGGTCGCCAGTGGCGTCGGGCACAAACTTCACAGTGACAACGATCCTCAAGCTCACGCCGGCTCTCCTACTGCATCGTCAGTTCTTCGGCTGCCTTCTTCCAGGCAGCATAGGTGCCACAAGCGGCCGATCCCGGTTGGGGCGGCCCGCGCTCCGACCGAAATATTACTCGCCAGTAGACCCAGTTCGCGCCCGCTAAGCAAGCGCTTTGAACTGTGACCTTTGCAACGCAGCGTAATCGGAACTCGACGGCTTTGCAGGAGGGCGGGCCAGTGATCAATCCCGCAGAGCGGTGAACCGCCCCTGGTGGTACAACAACGGACGGCCTGCGCCCGCCTGATCACCGGCCGGATCGCCCTGGACCACTTCGGCCAGCACGATGCGGTGGTCCCCCGCGGGCACCCGCGCGACGACCCGGCACACCAGCCACGCGAGCACGTCGTCCAGGACGGGAACGCCCGCCGGGCCCTCGCGCCAGCGGGTCGGCGCGCCGAAGCGGTCGGCGCCGCTCCTGGCGAAGGTGGCGGCCAGCGCCTGCTGATGCTCGCCGAGTATGTGGACGCCGACATGCTCGGCCCGGGACACGGCCGGCCAACTGGAGGCGCCGGTGCCGATGCCGAAGGAGAGCATCGGGGGTTCGGCGGAGACGGAGCTGAGCGAGGTGGCGGTGAAGCCCACCGGGCCGCTCGCGCCGGAAGCGGTGATCACCGCGACTCCCGCCGCGTGCCGCCGGAAGACGGAGCGCAGGAGATCGGGCGAGGCGAGCTGAGCGGCGCCGAGGTCGGGCGTGGCCGTCATGAGACTGTCCTTCTGCCGGAGGTGGCGTGCCGGGCCGTGGATGCTCAACGGACCGGACAGCGCGCGCTCGCGGTACGGACCAGGTCGACGTGGACCCGTCCATGGAGAAGGAGTTCCTCAGGCATACGGTCAGGCTGACGATAGGTGGCGGGCGCAGTCAAGTACGTTCCGGCATCTGGGAGATGGCTCACCGCCCCCTGCGGACGGGTCACACCGCCTCCCCCAGGGCCGCGATGACGTCGGCCTTGCGGGGCTGACCGGTGGCGCGCCGCACGACGCGGCCGTCGGCGTCCAGGACCAGGACGGTCGGGGTCTTGAGGATGTCGAGTTCGCGGACGAGGTCCAGGTGCGCCTCGGCGTCGATCTCGATGTGGGTGACTCCGGGAACCACGTCGGCCACCTCGCCGAGGACCCGGCGGGTCGCCCGGCAGGGGGCGCAGAAGGCGCTGGAGAACTGCACGAGCGTGGCCCGCTCGCCGAGTTCGCCGCCGAGCCGGTCCGCTCCGAGTCGTGTGCTCTCGTCCCGCCCGCGCACCCGCACCCTCCCGCTCCGCCGCCGCTGCAGCACTCCGTAGGCGCTCGCCGCCGCGAGCACCGCCACGCACACCACCAGTCCGGTCATCAGCCCCTCCAGCGTTCACATGACTGCAAAGATTCCCGGGCCCAGGAATCGTTTCCGTTGCGGAATGCTTGATTCATGGACATCGATGTGAGGGGCCCGCGCTTCGGGGCCGCCGTGACGACCGTAGTGCTCGCGGTCGCGCTGATCACGGGCAGCGTCTGGCTGCTGGCCTGGCAGACGCTGGCGTTCGCGCTCGGCGCGGCGGGCGGGGTGGGGCGTTCGCCGTACGGCTGGGTGTTCCGCAGGGTCGTCCGGCCGCGGATCGGACCGCCGACGGAGTTCGAGTCGCCTCGACCGCCGCGGTTCGCGCAGTCGGTGGGACTGCTGTTCGCGGGGATCGGTCTCGTCGGACTCACGCTGGGGCCCGACTGGCTGGGTCTCGCGGCGACCGGGGCGGCGCTCGCGGCCGCCTTCCTCAATGCCGCTTTCGGGTACTGCCTCGGGTGCGAGATGTACCTGCTGGTACGCCGGGTTTCGGTACGCACGGAGTAAAGGCGGCTTAAAAGCCTGAGGTGGATCAAGGGGGCCGAAGTGACGAGGATCTCGCCGTTCCCGGGTGCCAGGACTGGCTCCCCGGCCGTTCTTGGGGCACCATCTGCGAGATGCCGTAAACCTACGGCTGCGTAACTTTGCCGTCGGAGGCTTCCCCGGCAAGGAGAAGGAAGGGTCCGCCCCGCCCATGGCAGAGATTGTCTACCGCCCCGCCGTCGGCCTCGCCCAGCTGCTGTTCAAGGTCTGGGACCTCAAGATCGACTGCAAGGGGTCGGAGAACATCCCGCGCTCTGGCGGAGCCGTGCTGGTGAGCAATCACATCAGCTACCTCGACTTCATCTTCGACGGTCTGGCCGCGCTCCCGCAGAAACGTCTCGTTCGCTTCATGGCGAAGGACGCGGTCTTCCGCCACAAGATCTCCGGCCCGCTGATGCGCGGCATGAAGCACATCCCGGTGGACCGCAACCAGGGCGACGCGGCTTACGCGCACGCGCTGGAGTCGCTGCGCTCCGGCGAGATCGTCGGGGTGTTCCCCGAGGCGACGATCTCGCAGTCGTTCTGCCTCAAGACCTTCAAGTCGGGTGCCGCCCGGATGGCGCAGGAGGCCGGCGTCCCGCTGATCCCGATGGCCGTGTGGGGTACCCAGCGGCTGTGGACGAAGGGGCACCCGCGCAACTTCAAGCGCAGCCACACCCCGATCACCATCCGCGTCGGCGAGGCCATCGAGGCCTCGCGCGACAAGTACGCGGGCGCGATCACCCGGCAGCTGCGCGAGCGGGTCCAGGAGCTTCTGGAGGCCGCTCAGCGCGCCTACCCGGTCCGTCCCAAGGACGCGAGCGACACCTGGTGGATGCCGGCCCACCTGGGCGGCACGGCGCCCACCCCGGAGCAGGTGCGCGAGGCCGAGGCGCGCTGACGCCCGCCCCCGCCACCCCCGCGACGGGGGCGCTCACAGTGCGACGGGGAGCGTCTGCCAGAGGTGGGGCCGGTCCGCAGCGGCTTTGAGCGCGCCGAGGACGGCCGGGTGCGCAGTGGCGTACAGGCCCGAGTAGTCCCGCTCCCCTGCCGCGGGGTCGGGCAGGAAGGCGAGCCGTTCGCCGTCCAGGGAGAACCGCGCGTCCACACCGGGCTTGTTGCCGCGCGGGTCCTGGCGGTGCCAGGCGCCGTGGAAGCGGACGGCGACGAGTCCGTGCACCGCGTCGAGCTTCTGGTAGCACAGCGCCGTCGGGATGTCCTCGGCCCGCAGCAGCGCGGTCAGCGCATGGGCCTTGGCGTAGCAGATGCCCGTGCCCTGCTCCAGCACGTCGGAGGCGCGCCAGGTGACGCGCGGGTCGCCGGAGTCCTGCGAGTGGGGAATGGTGTCGCGGACGAACTCGAACGCCAGGCGTGCATAGACATACGAGTCCGTGGCTTCCTTGGCGAGACGCGCGGCCGTCTGCCTCACGAGCGGGTGATGGTGGTCGATGACCTCGTCAGCGGCCAGGTACGCGGACAGGTCGGGGTTCTCCTGGATCAGCTCCATGGACGCAGAGCATAGAAAGCGATCACCCGGGCGTCAATTAATTTCCAGGCGATCGCATATCTATGCACACATGCGAGCGGGTGTGCTCCCGCTCAGCGCGCCATCTCCTCCTTGACCGCCGCCACGAACGCGTCCACGTCCTCCTCGGTCGTGTCGAACGCGCACATCCAGCGCACGACGCCCGCCGACTCGTCCCAGAAGTAGAACCGGAACCGCTTCTGCAGCCGCTCGCTCACGTCGTGCGGGAGCTTCGCGAAGACGCCGTTGGCCTGCACGGGATACAGGATCTCCACGCCGTGCACGGCCCGCACGCCCTCGGCCAGCCGCTGGGCCATCTCGTTGCCGTGGCGGGCGTTGCGCAGCCACAGGTCCTTGGCCAGCAGGGCCTCCAACTGCACCGACACGAAGCGCATCTTGGAGGCGAGCTGCATGGACAGCTTGCGCAGATGCTTCATGTGGCTGACGGCGTCCTGGTCGATCACGACGACCGCCTCGCCGAACAGCGCGCCGTTCTTGGTGCCGCCCAGGGAGAGGATGTCGACGCCGACCGCGTTGGTGAACGTCCGCATCGGGACGTTCAGGGAGGCGGCCGCGTTGGCTATCCGGGAGCCGTCCAGGTGGACCTTCATGCCGTGCGCGTGGGCATGGTCGCAGATCGCGCGGATCTCGTCGGGCGTGTAGAGGGTGCCGAGCTCCGTGCTCTGGGTGATCGAGACGACCTGCGGCATCGCGCGGTGCTCGTCCTCCCAGCCCCAGGCCTGCCGGTCGATCAGCTCGGGGGTGAGCTTGCCGTCGGGCGTCGCGACGGTGAGCAGCTTCAGACCGCCCATGCGCTCGGGCGCGCCGCCCTCGTCCACGTTGATATGGGCGCTCTCGGCGCAGATCACCGCTCCCCAGCGGTCGGTGACGGCCTGGAGCGCGACGACGTTGGCGCCGGTGCCGTTGAAGACCGGGAAGGCCTCCGCGGTGGACCCGAAGTGGCTGCGGACGATCCGCTGGAGGTTCTCGGTGTAGTCGTCCTCGCCGTAGGCGACCTGGTGGCCGCCGTTGGCCAGGGCCAGGGCGGCCAGCACCTCCGGGTGGGCGCCGGCGTAGTTGTCGCTGGCGAAACCGCGGACCTCGGGGTCGTGATGGCGACGCGCGTCGGTCTTCGGTGGGTTCACGGCTTCTCGGTGAGCCACAGACGCTGTCCGTTCACTTCGAGGGCGGTCTTCTCCCAGACACCGGCGATGGCGTCGGCCAGGTCCTCGACGTCCGTGAAGCCCGCGAACTTCGCGTTGGGCCGCTCGGCGCGCATCGCGTCGTGCACCAGTGCCTTCACGACCAGGATCGTGGCCGCCGAGGTGGGCCCCTCGGCGCCCCCGGCCTTGCGGAAGTAGTCGCCCAGGGCCAGCGTCCACGCCTCGGCCGCGGCCTTGGCCGCGGCGTAGGCGGCGTTGCCGGCGGTAGGGTTGCCGGCGGCCGCGGCGCTGATCAGGACGTACCGGCCGCGCGCGCTGGCCTGGAGCGCCTCGCCGAAGGCGAGGGAGGTGTGCTGCACGGTCTTGACCAGCAGCAGTTCCAGGAAGTCCCAGTCGTCGAGGCTGGTCTTGATGAACGTCTCGCTGCCGCGCCAGCCCCCGACGAGATGGACCAGGCCGTCGACCCGGCCGAAGTCCTTCTCGATGCGGGTGGCCCACTCGCGGGTGGAGTTCAGGTCGAGCAGGTCGACGGTGTCGCCGGTGACGGTGGCGCCGCCGGCCTCGTAGCG
Organism: Streptomyces sp. NPDC002623; assembly: GCF_053592635.1. NCBI lineage: Bacteria > Bacillati > Actinomycetota > Actinomycetes > Kitasatosporales > Streptomycetaceae > Streptomyces > Streptomyces sp. NPDC002623. The sequence continues at coordinate 110,217 of NZ_JBSFWB010000005.1, forward strand.
CGCGTGGTCGACGGCCTCGGCCAGCCGCTCCGGGTCGTTGTCCGAGCCGACGACGGTCGCGCCCTCCTGGGCAAGCCTGAGCAGTGCCGCCCGGCCGGCGGGTCCGCCCGCGCCGGCCACCGCGATCACCGCACCGCTGAGAGCCCCGTTCCCCATGGTCTTCGCCTCCTGAGCAGTGTTCTGCAGAGCAGTGTCCTCGATGCGCAGGTCGCTCACGCGGCGATCCGCTCGGCGCCGTCCGCCGTGATGCCCTTGGTGGAGGCGATCACATTCTTCAGCTTCTTGGACAGTGCCTCATAGAACATGCTCAGCGGAAACTCGTCCGGAAGCACGTCATCCACCAGCTTGCGGGGCGGCTGGGTCAGATCCAGGGCGTCGGGGCCCTTGGCCCACTTGGAGCCCGGGTGCGGGGCGAGATAGGCGGAGACCAGCTCGTAGCCCGCGAACCAGTGCACGAGCTTCGGCCGGTCGATGCCGTCGCGGTACAGCTGCTCGATGTCCGCGCAGAGCTGGTTGGTGACCTGCGGGGCGCGCCGCCAGTCGATGTGCAGCTTGTTGTCGGTCCAGCGGACTACATCGTGCTTGTGCAGGTAGGCGAAGAGCAGCTGGCCGCCGAGGCCGTCGTAGTTGCGCACCCGGTCGCCGGTGACCGGGAAGCGGAACATCCGGTCGAAGAGGACCGCGTACTGCACGTCACGGGCCTGCGGGACGCCGTCGGACTCCAGTTTCACGGCCTCCTTGAAGGCGGTGAGGTCGCAGCGCAGCTCCTCCAGGCCGTACATCCAGAACGGCTGGCGCTGCTTGATCATGAAGGGGTCGAAGGGCAGGTCGCCGTGGCTGTGGGTGCGGTCGTGGACCATGTCCCACAGGACGAAGGCCTCCTCGCAGCGCTTCTGGTCGTGGACCATGGCGGCGATGTCCTCGGGCAGCTCCAGACCCAGGACCTCGATGGCGGCGTCGGTGACACGGCGGAAGCGGGCGGCCTCGCGGTCGCAGAAGATGCCACCCCAGGAGAAACGTTCCGGCGCTTGGCGGACCGCGATCGTCTCCGGGAACAGCACGGCCGAGTTGGTGTCGTAGCCGGCCGTGAAGTCCTCGAAGGTGATGCCGCAGAACAGCGGGTTGTCGTAGCGGGTGCGCTCCAGCTCGGCCAGCCAGTCCGGCCAGACCATGCGCAGCACGACCGCCTCGAGGTTGCGGTCCGGGTTGCCGTTCTGCGTGTACATCGGGAAGACGACCAGGTGCTGGAGGCCGTCGCGGCGGTTCGCGGCCGGCTGGAAGGCCAGCAGGGAGTCGAGGAAGTCCGGCACGGCGAAACCGCCGTCCGCCCAGACCCGCAGATCCCGCGCCAGGGCGCGGTGGTAGTCGGCGTCGTGCGGGAGCAGCGGCGACAGCTCCTCGACGGCCTCGATCACACGCCGGACGGCCTGCTCGGCGTCCGTGCGCTGTGGTGCGTCCTCGGCCGTGAAGTCGATCGATCCGTCCTTCGCCTGCCAGGGCCGGATCCGCTCCACGGCATCCTTGAGCACGCGCCACGCCGGGTGCTCCACCACCCTGGTCGCCGGAGGCACTCGCTCCCCCGTAGCCGCCTGCACAAGAATTTCCGTCATGTCCCATCCTCCACTGGAGAACCTCGCGTCAGGACACCGTATGCATATGAGGTTTCCTCCAGCAAGTGGACCTTCGGGAGATTATCCTGCGGCCCAGCAATTTCACCGCACTTTTTCCTGCCGGACATCGGAGGTGCGGTTGCTTCCGCCGTGGCGGGGTGGGTAGGAAGAGTCTGGTGCGCACACGCATGCTCCGGCCGGCCGGACGACGACCGGGCTGGGTGGCCAGCCGGCACAACCGTCGACGGAAGCGGGTCGCGTCTTGAACTTCCTCACCATCGGTCACCGTGGAGTCATGGGCGTCGAGCCCGAGAACACCCTGCGCTCCTTCGTCGCCGCCGAGCAGGCGGGCCTCGACGTCATCGAACTCGATCTGCACCTGAGCCGGGACGGCGCGCTCGTGGTCATGCACGACCCCGACGTGGACCGCACGACCGACGGGACCGGGCCCGTCGCCGAGCAGACGCTCGCGGAGCTGCGGACCCTCGACGCCGGCCGCGGGGAGCGCGTCCCGGTCTTCGAGGAGGTGCTGGACGCCGTGCGAGCACCGCTCCAGGCCGAGATCAAGGACGTTCAGGCGGCCCGGGCGCTCGCCGAGGTGATGCAGGCGAGGGACCTGGTGGACCGGGTGGAGGTGTCCTCGTTCCACGACGAGGCCGTCGCGGAGATCGCCCGACTGGTGCCCGGGGTGCGCACTGCACTCATCAGCAGCCTCCCCCACTCTCGACCGGACTCGAGCGGGGGGACCCCCGTCGGCCTGGACATCGTGGACCGAGCCGTGGCCGCCGGTGCCGCGACGGTCTGCCTCAACCTGCGGCGGCTCAACCTGGAGATCGTCGAGGAGGCGCGGAAACGGGACCTGCGGATCATCGGCTGGGTGGTCAACACACAGGACCAGCTGCGGCTCGTCCGCGCCCTGGAGCTGGACGGCGCGACCACCGACTACCCGGAGATCAGACGCACGGGCCGCTTCACGGCATAGCGGTCAGGCGAGCTCCTTGACCAGCAGCTCGAACTGCAGGTCGTCGCGCTGGGGGATGCCGAAGCGCTCGTCGCCGTACGGGAAGGGGGTCATGCGTCCCGTACGGCGGTAGCCGCGCCGCTTGTACCAGGCGATGAGGTCGTCGCGAACGGAGATCACGGTCATGTGCATCTCGGTGACCTCCCAGTCCTCGCGGGCCTGCCGCTCGGCCTGCGCCATGACCGTCTTGCCGAGCCCGGCGCCCTGCACCGTGGGGCTGACCGCGAACATCCCGAAGTAGGCGTGGTCGCCGCGGTGTTCGAGCTGGCAGCAGGCGACGATCCGGCCGCCCTGCTCGACGGTGAGCAGCCGGCTGTCGGGGTTCTTGATGACCGCGAGCACGCCCTCGGGATCGGTCCGCTGACCCTCCAGTATGTCCGCCTCCGTCGTCCACCCGGCGCGGCTGGAGTCTCCGCGGTAGGCGGACTCGACGAGTGCGACGAGCGCGTCCACGTCGGCGTCGGTGGCGTCGCGGAAGGCGAACTCGGTGGATTCGGCGGATTCGGCGGATTCGGCGGATTCGGCGGCGGCAGTGTCCATGCGGGCGGTCTCCGGTCTCTGAACGGTCTCTGCGGGGCTGTGCGAGTCCCTGCGGGGCTGTGCGAGTCTCTGCGGTCTCTGACGCGGCGGGGCCTCGGACGAGCCTAATCCTGCCCCAGTAGGCTTCCGCTGCATGGTGCACGTACTCAGCAGTAGAACCCTGCTCCACCCCACCGACCCCGAGCGTTCTCGTGCCTTCTACGGGGAGCAGCTGGGGTTGGCCGTCTACCGCGAGTTCGGCACGGGGCCGCAGCGCGGGGTCGTCTACTTCCTCGGCGGCGGCTTCCTGGAGCTCTCGGGGCGCGCGGACACGCCGCCGGATCCCGCCGTACGGCTGTGGCTGCAGGTGGCGGACGCGACCGCGGCGCACGAGGAGCTGCTGGCGAAGGGGGTCGAGATCGTCCGGCCGCCGGTGAAGGAGCCCTGGGGGCTGGTCGAGATGTGGATCGCGGATCCGGACGGAACGCCGATCGTGCTGGTGGAGGTACCGGCGGACCATCCGATCCGCTTTCGGCCGGGCATCTGAACCTCGGTTCGGGGGAGCTGGGCCACTCGATCGGGCAGTCGGGCGGTCGTCGAGGGGGTGGGGCGGTCACCGGATGCCGTGGGTCGGGTCGCGGCATAGCGTGCTGGAAGGGGTCTCTTTCGGAGGGAACGCCATGAAGCTCGACGCGCTCGTGCCCGGCGGGCCCTGCTGGGCCGAGCTGGGGACCAGTGACCTGGAAGCGGCGAAGCGGTTCTACGCGGAGCTGTTCGGCTGGCGCACGGAGACGGATCCACGGCAGGAAGCGGGCGGTTACACGGTCGCGCACCTCGGCGAGGCGGCCGTCGCCGCGCTCAGTCCCCTGTACCAGGAGTCGCAGCCGCGCGCCTGGAGCGTGTCGTTCGGGGTGACCGACGCGGATGTCAGCGCGCGACTGGTCACGGAGGCCGGCGGCAAGGTGCCGGTCGGTCCGATGGACGTCTTCGACGTGGGTCGTTTCGTGGTCGCCGTCGATCCGGGCGGCGCCGCGTTCCAGCTGTGGCAGGCGCGGTCCTTCCCGGGCGCCGGGCTTTTCAACGCGCCCGGCTCGCTCGGCTGGGTCGATCTGCTGACCCGCGACCCCGACCGTGCGGAGGCCTTCTACACGACGGTGTTCGGCTGGACCGTGCGCTCCTCGGAGAACTACGTGCAGTGGGGCGTCGGCGGCGCGGACTTCGGCGGCATGATCACGATGGACGAGAAGTTCCCGCCCGAAGTGCCGTCGCACTGGCTGCCGTACTTCGCGGTGGCCGACGTGGACGCCTCCACGCAGACGGCGGTCGGGGCGGGCGGCACCGCGCTGATGGAGCCGACGTCGGTGCCGGACGGTCCCCGGATCGCCGTGCTGCGGGACCCGCAGAACGCGGTGTTCGGCGTGTACCGGGCGGGCGACGAGCGCTGAAGTCCGGGCCCTCAGGCCCGCAGCCCCCGCATGTGTCCCTCCAGTCGGCTGAGCAACTCGCCCAGCAGATCGGCCAGTTCGTCCTGTCGGCCGTCGTCCAGGGCGGACAGGACGGCGCTCTCGTAGGTGAGTTGCTCGGGCAGGATGCCGTCGACGAGGTCACGCCCGGCGTCCGTGAGGCGAAGGTGCGCGACGCGGCGGTCACGGGTGTCGCCGCGGCGCTCCACCAGGCCGCGCTCGCTGAGCTGCTTGAGACGCTTGGTGACGGCGGCCCCGGAGGAGAACGTCTCGCGGGCCAGTTCGCCGGGGGTCAGCTCATGGCCGGTACGGCGCAACGCTCCCAGCAGGTCGAACTCGGGACGGCTCAGTCCGGCTCGCCGCAGGGGCGCGTCCTCGGCCTGCTGGAGCAGGGCGGCACAGCGGTTGACCCGGCCGATGATCTCCATGGGGCCGGTGTCCAGCTCGGGCCGGACGGTCTGCCACTGCCGCACGACGGCGGCGACGGTGTCGTTCCGGGTCGAGCCGTCGGTCGTGGCCGAGTCGTCGTTCCTGGCCGATCCGACGTTCGTGGCCGAGGTGTCGCTCGGGGCCAAGGTGTCGCTCGTGGTCGAGCCGTCGATCGTGGCCGAGGCCTCACTCGGTGGCGAAGCCTCGCTCGTGGGCGAGCGCTCGCTCGTGGGCGGGTCGCCGTTCCCGGACTCGTCGCCGATGGGATTCAGGTCTTCGGCCGCGGGTCGTTCCCGCGACGCGTCCCCGGTCGCCGGTCCCTCCCCCGCCCCGTTCCCGGCCGCCGCCCGTCCCTGCGTCGCCGTCATCGCCGTACGTCCTCCGCTCTCACCACGTTCACGTCCCGGTCCAGGAGCAGCCCCTGGCGCCGTACCGTCGCCGCGAGCGTACGGTGTCCGGACTGTTCGGCCGTCACGACCCGCTCCTCGGGCAGCGCCCGCTGCCACCACTCGCCGGATGCCGCGTCGGCCGCGGCGCGCAGGTCGACCAGCGCGGCGGTGAGGCTCCGGCGGGCCGAGTCCAGTGGGCCGGGGGCGGAAGACGGCTCCGCGAGCAGGCGGGCGGTGTGCTCGCGGGACTGTTCGACGGCCGTCAGGGCGGCGCCGAGGCGGTCGCCGGCCCGGCGGTTGGTGACGGCGACCGCGGCGCCGAAGCCGACCACCGCGCCGACGAGGGTGTCCACGAGCCGCTCGGTGATCAGCCGGCCCGGATCCTGGACCTGCGCGAACTCGGTGATGAGCAGGGCCATCGGGGTCACACAGACGCTGCCGAGCCAGTAGTTGCGGCTGATCAGCGCCTCGGCGCCGAAGTTGAGGGCGAGGCAGACCAGGACGAGGGCCGCCTGTGTGAGATGGGCGAGCGGGACGAGCGCGGCGAAGGCGAGGACGCCGACGAGGTTGCCGACGACCCGCTGGACCCCACGGCTCCAGGTGAGGGTGACGTTCGCCTGGTAGAGGGATGCGGCGGTGACCAGGGCCCAGTAGGGGCGTCCGACCCCGAGGGCGAGGGAGACGTAACCGGCGAGGGCGCAGCCGAGGGCGGTGCGTACGGCGATCGGCGTGAGGGGGCCGAGGCGACGCCACAACGACGGTCCTGCGGTGGCGAGTTCGGCGTCGAGGCCGAGGAGTTCGTCGTCGTCGACGAGGTCGTCCGGGTGCGGGACCGGGCCGGTGCCCCGCAGCTCGCGCGCCCAGTCGCGCAGTCGGGTGGAGTCGGTGTCGGCGGGCGCGGCCAGGGCGATCTCGGCGCGGACGACCAGACGTTCCAGGGCGCGGCGCGTTTCCCCTGCGCGGGCCGACAGGAGGGTCTGCCAGGCGGCGTGCACGGCGGCGGCCGCGGGCGCGGCGGCGCGGGTCCGGGCGTGGCCGTCGTCTGCGTCGTCCGTGGCGGCGTGGGCGGCGGCCGCGTTCAGGGCGTGGGCGGTGGCGCGGCGCTCGGGGCCGTGCGGGCGGGCGAGCCCGGGCGCCATGCCGATCAGCCAGGCCCAGGCGCCCGTGGCGAGGGCCAGTCCCAGATGGCCGGGGACCTGTCCGAGGCTCTGCGGCGCGAACAGCGAGGCGGAGCTGATGAAGGTGAGGACGACATGGCCGGGCGGGCCGAGGCGGGTCGCGTCGCTGAGCACCTTCTGCGCGGCCGCGAGCAGCGCGCCGACGGCGACCAGCACGACGGGGCTGGTGGTGAGCGAGGCCGCGAGCAGGGCGACGGCCAGTCCGCCGGTCATGCCCAGCACCACCCAGGCCAGGACGCGGGCCCGGGCCGCATAGGGGCGGTTGTGGGCGTAGAGCGCGCAGAGCGAGCCCGCCATCGTGTACATGGCCAGATCCAGCCGCCCGAGTGCCAGCAGGATCAGGTTGGGCGGGGCGACCGCCGCGACCACGCTCAGGGCGGGCTTGAACCAGATGTCGGAGGGCCGGCCGAGGCGCAGCGCAGCGGCGAGCGGGAGAGGGCTGCTGGTGCTGCTCATGCTCATCAATTTAGCATGTGTTTTACTCATAAAATTACTCGGCCGGCGCATCCCGGGCCGATGCCGCGCCGATGCCGCGCCCGTGCCGCACCTGTGCCACACCTGCGCTGTGCCCGTGCCGTGCTCCGCCGAATGCTCCCCATGTACACCCTTGCGCCCGCGTGCGCGCGGCGAGCAGTGGGCATCGCATCCCTCGATCGGACGCGATGGACGACGTCGAGCGGGGAGGTGCGCATGCACGGACCGGCTTCGCCCGGCTGGCTGCTCGTCGCGCTGTGTGCGGCGACCGGGGCCTACTGCCTGTTGCGGATGCGCAGCGGAGTCGAGGAACAGCGCAGGGCCGCGGGCGGCGAGGCGCTGATGGGCTTCGGGATGGCCGCGATGGCCGTGCCCTCGGCCGCGTTCACCCCGCCGGGCTGGGCCTGGCCGGCCTTCGCGGCGGTCTTCGGCGCGGCGGCGCTGCGGGCCCTGTGGGCGGCCCGCACCAGTGCCCACCATCTGCACCACCTGGTGGGCACCGGAGCCATGGTCTACATGGCGGCCGTGATGGCCGCCGCGCCCGCGCATGCGCACGGCCACGAGCAGGGCGGCTCCGGAATCCCGCTGCTGACCGGCGTGCTACTGCTGTACTTCACCGGGTACGTGCTGCTCTCCGGGGTCCGGTTGCTGCCGGTGGCCGGGGCGGGCGGACCCGCCGTCGCCGCGGCTTGGAGCGACCGGCCCGAGGTGGCGCGGGCGTGCCGGCTGTCGATGGGCATCGGAATGCTCGCCATGCTGCTGACGATGTGATCCTTCGCGACCTCTGCGAGAGTCAACTGCCGTGTGGGCGGCCGCAGTCCACGCGTCTCGGCGGTGATCCGTGTCGCCCGGGCGTGGTCTGCGTCACTTCGCTGTAACAAGCCGTACCCCTGAGCGCCGCGCCGCTCATAGGGTGCTGACCATGATGGTCCCCGCGGTCCTGCTGCTACTCGGCGCTCTGACCGCCGTGATCGCCCCCCGGCTGATCGCCCGGGCCGACTGGCCGGACCGTGAACCGGTGGTGGCCCTGTGGGCGTGGCAGTGCGTGGTGGCCGCGGTCCTGCTGTGCTGCGCGCTGTCGATGACGCTGAGCGCGGCGGCGGCCTGGCAGGCGGTGCGCGGGCACGTCTTCGCTCCGGCCCCGCAGGCGGTCGTCGAGGCGTACGCGCTGGGCGCGACCGGCCCTTGGGCGGCGGCGACCGCGGTGCTGCTCGCCTGCGGCGGGCTGTGGAGCGGGGCGATGCTGGTGCGGGAGGTCCTGCGGAGCCGGGCCGGACACCGGTCGCGGCGCGCCGAACTCCGGTTGCGCGCGCCGCTGTTGCCGGGCGAGGAGTCCGCGTCCGGTCGGCTGTTCGTGTTGGAGGGCGAGCGGGCCGACGCCTGGTGGCTGGCGGGGGCGGAGCCTCGACTGGTGGTCACCACGGCCGCGTTGCAGCGCCTGAAGGGGCGTCAGCTGGACGCCGTGCTCGCGCACGAGCAGGGGCACGCACAGGCGCGGCACGACTGGCTGCTGCACTGCTCGACCGCGCTGGCCACGGGGTTCCCGCAGGTGCCGGTGTTCGCCGCGTTCCGTGACGAGATGCACCGGCTGGTCGAACTCTCCGCCGACGACATGGCCTCCCGCCGCTTCGGCCGGCTGACGACCGCACTGGCTCTGGTCGAACTCAACGAGGACCGGGGCGTGTTCGGCCCCTCCCCCGCCCCGCAGGCCCATGTCCCGCAGCGCGTGGACCGGTTGCTGACCCCGCCCGACCGCCTCACCGCGGCCCGCAGACTCCGGCTGACGGCCGCGGCCTCGCTGGTACCGGTGATCCCGGTGCTGGTGACACTGGTACCCGCGCTTCGGGCACTGGGCTGAGCGTCCCCCGCACGGGGACCAGCACACGGCCGCACTGGACCAGCACACGGCCGGCCCGACGCGCAGCGATCACCGCCGAGAGACGTATCGAACCCGGGACAGGCCGTCCCCCTGGCCGGAGCAGACCGTTCCGGGGCGCTGGCCGGGCCACTCGGATTCGCCTCTCGCCCCATGGGTCGGCGAGGATCACTACATGCACACCCTGCACGTGGACTCCCCGCCCCGCCCGACGGCCCTGCGCACGGCCGTCCGTACCGCCCTGGTCCTGGGACTGTGCTCCGCCGTGCTGCTCCTCCTGGTCGCGGCCGCCTGGCAGCCCCTGATCTCCGTCGACGACGGCATCTCCCGCACCACCCATCGATGGGCGGTCGCCGACCCCGACGTCACCCAGGTCTGCCGCATCCTCACGGACTGGGTCTGGGACCCCGTGACCATGAGGCTGCTGGTCGGGGTGGTGGCCGTGTGGCTGGTGTGGCGACACGCGGCCTGGTGGACGGCCGGTTGGCTGATCATCACCTCGGCGGTGGGCACGCTGATCCAGCAGGGCCTGAAGGCCTGGGTCGGCCGCGCCCGTCCGGACTGGCCCGACCCCGTCGACTCCGCGCACTACGCGGCGTATCCCTCCGGGCACGCCCTGACCGCCACCGTGGTCTTCGGCCTCCTGTTGTGGCTGCTGCACCGGCACGGCGTCGACCGCGCCGTATGGCGAGCGGCCCTGGCGGTGGCCGTGGTCTCCGTCGCGGGCGTGGGCCTGACCCGAATCTGGCTCGGCGTCCACTGGCCCTCCGACGTCCTGGGCGGCTGGCTGCTGGGCGCACTCCTGGTGACACTGGCGATCGCGGCACGACTGCGGTGGCGACCATGACCGGGCCTTCGTCTGCGTGTTCTGCGACGGGGATCTGCCGCTCCTCTGGAACGTGACCCCGCGCGATCCGGGACCCGCTTCCGTGTCGAGTCCGCCGAGTTCTGGCTGCGCCCGGTGCTGGGTCTGACGGGCTGATCCGGCGTGGCCTCGCCTCGTCGGATCAGCCGTCGACAGTAGCCTCAGGCCACCACTGTGGCGAAGCGCGCCCACTCTGGACGATCCCCCGCGTCGCCCAGAGCAGGCGGCAGCCCGGTCACGTTCCGTCCGGAACAGACCGGGACACCCTGAGTATAGTTGGCTGATAGCCAGTCAACGCAGGAGTTACAGGATGTCCCCGCGCAGCGCCTCGGTCAATGAAGAATTGCGTCGGCGTTCCCGGGAGCGGCTCCTGCAGGCAGCGGTGGAGGTGGTGAGCGAGCGCGGGTACGAGGCGACGACGCTCGGCGACATCGCGGACCGGGCCGGCTCGGCACGCGGTCTGGTCTCGTACTACTTCCCCGGCAAGCGCCAGCTGGTGCAGTCGGCCGTGCACCGGCTGATGCACCGCACGCTGGAGGAGGCGCTGGAGCGCGAGCCGCACACCGAGGACGGCCGGGAGCGGATGGCGCGGGCCATCGACGCGATCATGGGGCTGGCCCGGGACCACACGGTGCTGATGCGCCAGCACATGGCGGGGCTGCTGCAGGCCGAGGGCTTCGTGCAGTGTCCGGAGCAACAGCGGCTGGCCGAGCTGCTGCGGGACACGGCCGTCCGACACGGGTCGCAGGACGTCGACCACGACTACCCGATGCTGCGCTCCCAGCTGATGGGCGCCGTCTACGCGATGGTGCTGCCGAACGTGCCGCTGCCGCTCACGACACTGCGCGCCGAGCTGTTCGCCCGCTACCGGCTCGACTGGGACCAGGGGGTCCCGCCGGACGCCGAGGCGCCCGGCGGGAGAGGTGACACCGATCTGTCGCGCTTCTTCGCGACGGACCCGCCGACCAGAAGTCAGTCGGCCGGGAGTCAGTCGAAGTAGTCCGGCTGGGTCTGGACGTTGAGCTCGCTCAGGTGGACCCGCTTCGCCGGGTCCGTGCGCCGGTCGCTGAGCTTCAGCACGTCGAAGCCCTTGGCGATGTCGTTGGAGTAGATGTAGCCGTTGTAGTAGTACGCCGACCACGAGCCGCCGCCCACCAGGGTGCTGGTGGAGATCGGACCGCGCTCGAAGTAGGCGATCTCCTTGGGCTTCGACGAGTCGGTGAAGTCCCAGACGGAGACGCCGCCCTGGTACCACGCCTGGACCATGATGTCCTTGCCCTTGACCGGGATCAGCGAGCCGTTGTGCGCGACGCAGTTCTCGGTGTCGGCCTGGTAGCGGGGGATCTTGTAGTAGCTGCGGAAGACCAGCTTGCGCTTGTCGCCCTTGCCGACGATGTCGTAGATGCCGTCGGCGCCGCGGTTCGGGCCGATCGCCGCGTTGCAGGTGGCCGCTCCGCCGCCGCCCAGCTCGTCGGTGAAGACGACCTTGTTCGCCTTCAGGTTGAAGGTCGCCGAGTGCCAGAACGCGAAGTTCACGTTGTCCTGGACCTGGTCGATGACCTTCGGGTGCTCCGGGTCCTTGATGGAGAACAGGATGCCGTCGCCCATGCAGGCGCCGGCCGCCAGGTCCTTCTCCGGCAGCACCGTGATGTCGTGGCAGCCGGTGGTCTTGGACACGCCGGGGTTCGTCGGACTGCCCGGGTTGCCGCCGCCGTCCGCGCCCTCACCGGGGAACAGGACGGGGAAGCCCACGACCGCCGCCTTCTCGGGGGCGTTGCGCGGCACCTTGATGACCGAGATGCCGTCGTGCGGGGGCTGGCAGTCGGGGTAGGCGGCGTTGGGCGAGTACGACGAGACGTAGACGTAGACGTTCTTGCGCTCGGGCACCAGGGTGTGGGTGTGCGAGCCGCAGGCGGTCTCCACGGCGGCGACGTACTTCGGGTTCTTCTTGTCGCTGATGTCGAAGACCTTCATGCCCTCCCAGGAGGACTTCTCGGTCACCGGCTGCGTGGTGCTGTTGCAACTGCTGTCGCTGCGCGAGGAGTCGGTCGACAGGAAGAGCAGGTCGCCCGAGACCGAGATGTCGTTCTGCGCGCCGGGGCAGAGCACCTGGGACACGGTCTTCGGCGACTTCGGGTTGCTGATGTCGAAGATGCGGAAGCCGTCGTAGTTGCCCGAGAAGGCGTACTTGCCCTGGAAGGCCAGGTCCGAGTTGGTGCCGGGCAGCACGTCCTTGGGGATGTTCGTCAGGTGCTGGATGTTGGCGGAGTGGACGATCTCGTCCTGCCCGGGTATCTCACCCGCGGCGATCGCCGCGGATGCCTCGGCCCGGGCGCCTTGGGAGAGCTCTTGCTCCACGGCCGGCCCGTCCCCCGGGTCAGGGGTGGCGGCCGCCGGTACCGCGCTCAGCAGCGCGGCCAGGAGTCCGGCACACGCGGCGACGACTCCCAGCCGTCTGCGGTGCGTTCGGGGATCGTTCAACAGGGTCACTGCATCCTCCCTTGTTGCCGTTCCCGCGGGAACGGTTCACGGTGCCCAGAAGTATCGTCTTCATCATGCACATATCAAAGGTCGGCAACGCACTCGTAATGAATCTTTCTGTTCGGTAGCACGTTCAGCGGTGCAAGATCCAGACAGTGCACGGATCCAGCCGAGGGCGACAGGCTCGTCCTCAACTCGCCCGTCCCAGGAGGTTGTTGTGCTCGTCCGCCACGCGCCCCTCGTCTCGGCCGCACTGCTGCTCGCACTCGCGCTCGCGGGCTGCGACTCCGGGCCGGACACCAAGTCGGGTGCGGCCGAGGGCCCTTCGGCGAGCGGGCCTTCGGTGATCGCACCGGGCAAGCCGGGCGAGGCGAACCGGACCCTGTCCGCACAGGACGCGGCCGAACAGCGCGCCGACGACAACACGCCCAACTCGGCCGACGTGTCGTACGCGCAGATGATGATCGAGCACCACACCCAGGCCCTGGAGATGACCGAACTCGTCCCGGACCGCGCCGAGTCGGGCGACGTCGAGCGGCTCGCCCTGCGCATCTCCGCGGCGCAGGGACCGGAGATCGAGGCCATGAAGGGCTGGCTCACGGCACACGGCAAGAAGACGACGAGCGACGAGCATGTGCACACGCCGATGCCCGGGATGGCGACCGAGGCGCAGCTGACCGAGTTGCGCGCGGCGCGCGGCAAGGCGTTCGACGCGCTCTTCCTCACCCTGATGATCACCCATCACGAGGGCGCCCTCACCATGGCCACGGACGTCAAGGCGCAGGGCAACAACGTGCAGGTGGAGGAGATGGCGGACGATGTGATCGCCCAGCAGACGAGTGAGATCACCCGGATGCGCGGGATGCTGTAGCGGCCGCCGCGTCCGCTGCCGACGTCGGTCCGGTCAGCGGCGTGCGTGACGTGGTGTCAGATACCCGGCGTCCCGCGCCTGCGCGATCAGCCGCAGCGATCGGCGCCGACTGCGCCCCGTCGCGCACATGACGGCGAGAACGGGGTCGACGCCGTCCTCCTGGGCCGCGCGGTACTCCTGCGCGACCAGCCACCGTCCCTCGATGCCGCGCGGCCAGGACGGTCGGGCCCGCCGGGAGCCGAGCGAGTCTTCGGCATGCCCCGTGACCTCCGTGACCTCCGCATCCGCCGCGTCCACAGCCGCCGTATCCACCGCGCTCTGCGGCTCCACCTCCGGGCCGGTCCGGTCGCACCGCTCGAACAGCGGGCCCTCGATCCAGTCGGCGAGGACCGTCAGGTCGACGAGGGACAGGGCCGGCCGGGCCCGGACGTCCTCGATGGAGACCCGGCCCTCGGACACGACGGCCAGCAGTTCGACGCACGCCCCGTCGGCGAAGGCCAGCCGGACATGGAACCAGGAAGTGGCGCCTCCACCTTCCCGGACCTCCCACGCGGGCCACACGGACACCGTGCCGTCCCCGGCGGAACGATCAGAAAGATTAAGAAACGATGCTTCTAGCATACACGCAACGTAACCGCATGATCACTTTCCATACGAACGGACACGCACGCGTCGCGACCGCACAGCACCCTGTCAGCGGAGCGGCAGCGGTGCGATGCTGGAGTCACCAGCGATCCCCTCCGTCCCGCCGGGGAAGGAGTTCCGCCGTGCTGCGTGTCGCCGTCGTCGGCTCGGGGCCGAGCGGGGTCTACACCGCCCAGAGCCTGGTCCAGCAGGACCCCGAGGTGCTGGTCGACGTCCTGGACCGGCTGCCGTGCCCCTACGGGCTCGTGCGGTACGGCGTCGCCCCGGACCACGAGAAGATCAAGTCGCTGCAGCAGAACCTGCGCGCGGTGCTGGAGCACGAGCGGGTCCGTTTCCTCGGCGGGATCCGGGTCGGCGCGGACGGGGTGCCAGTGGCGCGGCTGCGCGAGCTGTACCACGCGGTCGTGTACTGCGTGGGCGCCGCGACCGACCGGCACCTCGGCATCCCCGGCGAGGAGCTGCCCGGCAGCTGGTCGGCGACCGAGTTCGTGTCCTGGTACAGCGCGCATCCGGACGCCGCCGCGGACGGCTTTCTGCCCGTCGCCCGTTCGGCCGTGGTGGTGGGCGTGGGAAACGTCGCGGTGGACGTCACCCGAATGCTGGCCCGGGGCCCGGCCGAGCTCAGTCCCACCGACATGCCGCAGGGGGCGCTGACCGCGCTCGCGGCGAGCTCGGTGACCGAGATCCACATGGTCGGACGGCGCGGCCCGTCCCAGGCCCGGTTCACCACCAAGGAGCTGCGCGAGCTGGGCGGCCTGCCGGACACCGAGGTGATCGTGGACGAGGCGGAGCTGGCGCTCGACCCGGCGTACGGCGACCCCGCCGGGCTGCCGGCGGCGCAGCGTCGCAACGTGGAGGTGCTGCGCGGCTGGGCGGCGACGCCGTCCCGCGGCGCCCGGCGGCGGATCCGGCTCCGGTTCTTCCTGCGGCCGGTCGAACTGCTCGCCGACGGCGACCGGGTGGGCGCCGTGCGCTTCGAGCGGACGGCGCCGGACGGGCACGGCGGGGTGACGGGCACCGGACGGCACGAGGACCTCGAGGCCCAGTTGGTGCTGCGCTCGGTGGGCTATCGCGGACTGCCGCTGGAGGGGCTGCCGTTCGCCCCGGAGCGGGGCACCGTGCCGCATCTCGCCGGGCGGGTGCTGCGCGGGGGCGCGGTCGCGCCGGGCGAGTACGTGGCGGGCTGGATCAAACGGGGCCCGACCGGTGTCATCGGCACCAACCGGCCGTGCGCCAAGGAGACGGCGACGTCCCTGCTGGAGGACGCCCCCGTCCTGCTGCGGCGCGAACTGCCGGACGATCCGCTGGAGTTGCTGCGGGCCGCCGGGGCCGAACCCGTCGTCGAGTGGGCGGGGTGGCTGGCGATCGAGCAGGCCGAGGCGGAGCTGGGGGCCTCGCTCGGGCGGGGTGTGGTGAAGCTGCCGGACTGGGCGTCACTGCTGGCCGCGGCGTCGCGGGCGACCGGGTGAGCCTGACACACCTCGGCAACAGCATCGAAATCAACAAACTGTTCAAGCGCCTTACGGTCTCGTGCTGTCCGCATGTTTCCCGTCACCCCACCGCTCTGGAGTGCCCATGGCCACGACCGCACCCGTCCATCCCGTCGACGAGGTGCCGCCCGTACGGCAGTTGGCGGCTTTCGGCCTGCAGCACGTGCTCGCGATGTACGCGGGCGCGGTGGCGGTGCCCCTGATCGTGGGCAGTGCGATGAAGCTGTCGCCCGCCGATCTGGCGTATCTGATCACCGCCGACCTGCTGGTGTGCGGCATCGCCACGCTCATCCAGTGCGTGGGCTTCTGGCGCTTCGGCGTGCGGCTGCCGATCATGCAGGGCTGTACGTTCGCGGCGGTGTCGCCGATGGTGCTCATCGGGACGACCGGCGGCGGACTGCCCGCGATCTACGGGTCGGTGATCGTGGCGGGGCTCGCGATCGCCCTGCTGGCACCGGTGTTCGGCAGGCTGCTGCGCTTCTTCCCGCCGCTGGTCACGGGCACCGTGATCCTGATCATCGGTGTCTCGCTGCTGCCGGTCGCGGGCAACTGGGCGGCGGGCGGGGTCGGTTCGGCGGACTTCGGGGCGCCGAGGAACATCGGGCTGGCCGCGTTCGTGCTGGCGGTGGTGCTGGGCGTGCAGCGCTTCGCGCCGGCCTTCCTGAGCCGGATCGCGGTGCTGATCGGCATCGCGGTGGGGCTCGCGGTCGCGGTGCCGTTCGGGTTCACGGACTTCGACGGGGTCGGGGACGCCGACTGGGTCGGGATCAGCACGCCGTTCCACTTCGGCGCGCCCGTGTTCGAGGCCTCGGCGATCATCTCGATGCTGGTCGTGGCCCTGGTGACGATGACCGAGACGACCGGTGACCTCATCGCCGTCGGAGAGATGACGGACCGCAAGGTCGACTCGCGCAGCCTCTCCGACGGCCTGCGCGCCGACGGCCTGTCGACCGTCCTCGGCGGTGTCTTCAACACCTTCCCGTACACGGCGTACGCGCAGAACGTGGGCCTGGTGGGCATGACCCGGGTGCGCAGCCGCTGGGTCGTCGCCTCCGCGGGCGCGATGCTCGTCCTGCTGGGTCTGCTGCCCAAGCTGGGCGCCGTGGTGGCGGCGATTCCGGCACCGGTGCTGGGCGGCGCCGGTCTGGTGATGTTCGGCACGGTGGCCGCGAGCGGGCTGCGCACACTGGCCGAGGTCGACTTCAAGGGCAACCACAACCTGACGGTGGTGGCCGTGTCGGTCGCGATGGGCGTGCTGCCGGTCGGCGTCCCGACGCTCTACGCGAAGTTCCCCGACTGGTTCCAGACCGTGATGACCAGCGGCATCAGCGCGGGCTGCGTGACGGCGATCGCCCTCAACCTGCTCTTCAACCACCTGCCGGGCAAGGGCAGTTCGCCCGCGTCAGCCGGTGCGGACAGCTCTGCCGGTTCGGATACTCCTGCCGGTTCGGATACTCCTGCCGGTTCGGACGGGTCCCGGGCGACCGGTCTGCCGACCGTCTAGGCCTGCCGGCTGCGCGGGGGCGGCTCCTTCGCACACCGCCCCCGCGCACCCGTCGGGCTCAACTCGACGTGCAGACGGTCCCGTTGAGCGTGAAGGCCCCGGGCGCCGCACTGTTGCCCGTGTGGTCGGCCTGGTATCCGATGGTGACGCTCGCGTTGGGGGCGATGGCCCCGTTCCAGGTCGCGTTGGTCGCCGTCACCGCTCCGGAGACCGGGGCGTACGTGGCGCCCCAGCCGTTGGTGATGGTCTGGCCGGCGGGCAGGGTGAAGCCGAGCTGCCAGCCGTTGACCGCGGTGGCGCCGGTGTTGGTGAGGGTCACGGAGGCGGTCAGACCGGTGTTCCAGGCGTTGGTCGTCGCGGTCACCCGGCAGCCGCCGGGCTGGGGCTGCGGGGCGGGCCCCGAGCTGTCCAGGCCGAAGAACGTGAGGACGCGGGCCGCCAAGCCGGTCATGTCCACGTTGTGGCCGACGCCCTGCAGGCTGACGGCCTCGACGGGGGCCTGGTCACCGGTGCCGCCGTAGCGGGTCCGGGTCCAGTTCGAGGCGGGCGAGTCGGTGGCGGAGGGGGTCTGGCTCACGCCCTGCACATTGGTCCACTGCTTGATCTCCTCCCCGAAGTTGGGGTAGCGCAGCACGTCGTCCTCGGTGCCGTGCCACAGCTGCATACGCGGCCGGGGCCCGGTGTAGCCGGGGTAGGCCGCGCGGACGAGGTCGCCCCACTCCTGCGGGGTGTGGAGCACGGTGCCGCCGGAGCAGGCGCTGTTCCACTCGGAGCCGTCGGTCGTGGCGAAGCAGCCGAACGGGACGCCGGCGAACGCGGCGCCGGCGGCGAACACGTCGGGGTAGTCGCCGAGCAGGACGTTGGTCATCATCGCGCCGGAGGAGATACCGGTGGCGTAGACGCGTCCGGTGTCGGCGGAGTAGTTGGCGCTCACCCAGTCGACCATCGACCTGATGCCGACCGGGTCGCTGCCGCCCCCGCGCTTCAGCGCCTGCGGCGAGGAGACGTCGAAGCACTTGCTGCTGCGGGTGACGGACGGGTAGACCACGATGTATCCGTACCGGTCGGCCAGCGTGTCGTACTCGGTGCCGTTGTACATGTCGGGGCCCGAGCCGGTGCACCAGTGCACGGCGACCAGGACCGCCGGGTGCGCGGTCACATTGGACGGCACGTACACGTACATGCGCAGGTTGCTGGGGTTGGCCCCGAAGCCGGTGACCTCGGTGAGGGTGGCGGCGGGCACGGCCGCGGCGGCCTCCGTCCGCGCGGCGGCGGGTGCGGGTGCGGTGAGCAGGGCTGCGGCGAGGAGAAGAAGCAGGGCGCCCCATAACGAACGCTGCGTTCGCCCAGGTGAGTGGATCACGTGATTACCCCATTCTGGTAGCGGCTCGGGGTGCGTCGAAGCGTGCGGAGCGGGGACGTGCGGCGTGCGGAGCGGGGACGTCCGCGGCTCGGCAGGCGGCGTTCGGCTGGGTCCGGTTCGACAGGCCCAGCCGCCGAGGGGGAAGCATCCGCATCGCATGGTGGCATGCGCACGCTCACCATGGAAGCGCTCCCACGCCAACTCCCCGGAAGCCCTTGCCGATCGACCGAGGCTGGCCGGACGGCCGAATGCGTTCTGCGCGAAGCGTTGACTAGAAAGCGCTTGCCCCCTACGTTCCGTTCAGCAGTGTGACCGAGCCGCTCGCCCGATCCCCATAAAGGGCCGCACTGCCCGTGCATGAAGTTCAACATGGCGAACATCATTCACATATCTGAAACACCTGAATCACGTGACTCACTCCCCTCCCCCGAAGGGACGCACCCGCATGCGTACTGGCCCCCCACGCCCCCACGCACAAAGATCCGCTCTGGTGGCGGCGGCCGCCGCTCTCGCCACGGCGGCGGCCCTCGCTCTCCCCCAGGCGGCGGGCGCCGCCGACAGCGCGCCGATCGGCTTCGGCGCCGGCACCACCGGTGGCGGCAGCGCGACCGCGGTCACCGTCTCGACGCTGGACGCCTTCCGGACGGCGGTGACCGGCAGCACGGCGAAGGTCGTGAAGGTCAACGGCCTGATCTCGCTGAGCGGTCAGGTCGACATCGGGTCCAACACCACGGTCCTGGGCGTCGGTTCGGCGTCCGGGTTCACGGGTGGGGGCCTGCGCCTGAAGAAGGTGACGAACGTCGTCATCCGCAATCTGAACATCAGCAAACCGCTCAAGCCCGCCGACGGCATCGAGGTCCAGGCCGCCACCAAGGTGTGGATCGACCACAACTCCTTCTCGGCCGACCGCGATCACGACAAGGACTACTACGACGGCCTGCTGGACATCAACCACGCCTCCGACTACGTGACGGTGTCGTGGAACACCTTCAAGGACCACTTCAAGGGCTCACTCGTCGGCCACAGCGACAACAACTCAAGTGAGGACACAGGCCACTTGAGGGTGACGTACCACCACAACCTCTTCAGCAACGTCTACTCGCGCATCCCCAGCCTGCGCTTCGGCACCGGCCACTTCTACGACAACTACGTCGTCGGGGCCGAGACGGCCGTCCACTCGCGCATGGGCGCGCAGATGCTCGTCGAGAACAACGTCTTCCGCTCGACGCCGGTCGCCGTCACCACGAGCCGCGACAGCGACGTGGACGGCTACGCCAACCTGACCGGCAACGACCTCGGCGGCGCGACGACCGAGGTGTCGCAGGTCGGAACCTTCACCAAGCCGCCGTACAGCTACACCGCCGAGCCCGCCTCGTCCGTCGTCGCCTCGGTGACGTCCGGCGCGGGCGCCGGAAAGCTCTGACCACCCCCAACGAGGAAGAAGGAACCGGGACATGACTTCTTCGGCACGTCCGCGCACCTTCCTGCGCGCGCTGACCGGCATACTGGCCGCCCTCGGCCTGTCGTTTGGCATGATCACGACAATGGGTGCCTCGCCCGCGAACGCCGCCACCTGGCCCACCGCGACCGGCAACCAGGCCGTCTCCTCCACCATCTCCGTGTCCGGCACCAAGGACTACGGGTACATCCGTCTCTACGGCACCGGCGACCTGGGCAGCGGCAGCCAGGACGAGGACCAGGGGCCGATCCTGGAACTGGCCGACGGCGCCGTCCTGAAGAACGTCATCATCGGCGCCCCGGCCGCGGACGGCGTCCACTGCAAGGGCAGCTGCACACTGCAGAACGTGTGGTGGGAGGACGTCGGCGAGGACGCCGCCACCTTCCAGGGCACCTCCTCGTCGAGCGTCTACACGGTCTACGGCGGGGGCGCGAAGGCCGCCAGCGACAAGGTGTTCCAGTTCAACGGCGCGGGCAAGCTGGTCGTCTCCAAGTTCGCCGTGCAGAACTTCGGCACCTTCGTCAGGTCCTGCGGCAACTGCAAGACGCAGTACAAGCGGACGATCATCCTGAACACCATCGAGGTCACCTACCCGGGCGGCCGGATCGCCGGTATCAACACCAACTACGGCGACTCCGTGGCGTTGCGCGTCATCACCGTGGTCGGCGACAGCAGCAAGAAGATCATCCCCTGCCAGAAGTACATCGGGAACAACACGGGCGCGGAGCCGACCACCAACGGCACCAGCGCCGACGGCACGTACTGCAACTACACGGCGGCCGACATCACCTACAAGTAGCCTCCCGCACACCGTCGTCCCCCCGCCGGTCAAGGCGGCCGTTCGAAGCGCCCCCGCACGGCGCTTCGCACGGCCGCCGCGCCTTTGTGCCCGTCGTGGCTATCGACCCGGCCCCAACGCCGTTTCGGTGAGCTCCCGTTGGTGGTGGTCGTACGTGCCGCGCAGCGCCGGGCCCGGCCAGTCGGCGGGGAGGAGCGAGGCCGGCAGCACCGGGTCGGCGCGCAGATGCCGGACGACCGCCGCGAGGACGGTCATGCGGTCGGCGGGCCGTTCCGTCCGATCGACATGGGCGAGCAGACCCCGGGCCGTCTCCACCCACGCGTCGAGCGGCCACAGGCTCGCGGCCAGCTCCCGGGCGGGCGCCGCGGGGCGGGCGGTGAACCGCTGGAGGACGTCGCCCAGGTCCGGGGGCCAGGGCCGCCCCAGGTTGGCGGGCCGCAGCCAGACGCCCTCGCGGAGCTCGGCGAGCCGGAGGGCGCTCAACCGGGTGCGCAGTTCCGCGCGTTCGGCGGGGCCGCGGCCCGTCGCGGTGATCACGGCCGTCTCCCAGTCGCCGTCCCACGCGCGTGTGTCCGGGTGCAGGGAGTCGTCCTGTCGCCGCTGACGCTCCAGCAGCCGCTCGCTGAGCCGGTAGCCGCCGTCCGTCCGGCGCAGGTCGCCCGCCGCCACCATCCGGCTGAGCGCGGCGCGGACCGTCGATCCCCCGACGCCGAAGAGCTCCAGCCCGCGTACCAGGTCCTTCGCCGTGAGCTCGGGCGGGTGTGTGCCCAGCAACAGGCTCAGGACCACCGACCGCGCCGACAGCGGGGGCAGGTCGACCCCGCCGGGCTCCGCCGAGACGTTCATCCGCATAAGGACGTACCCTACGTGCGCCATCCGATGTTGCACTATTGCTACAACCGCAGCACGAGTGCAACATGGGCTGCATGGTCTACACACTCGCGCAGTCCCAGACAGAGCCGTCGCAGACACAGGCGTCGGAGACAGAGCCGTCGCAGACACAGGCGTCGGAGACAGAGCCGTCGGAGACCCAGTGGCCGCAGGCAGAGCCGTCGCGGGGACAGGCGTCGTACGTCACTCACGACGTCTTGAATCAGCCGCCGCCGCTGGCTCCGTACGACGCCGCCGAGGACGCCGCCCTGCTGGAGGGGCTGCGCCGGGAGGGGGCCGGGTGGGCGGAACCGGACGTCCGCCGGATCGGACTGCTGGCCGGCGGCGTCGAGGCGCAGGAGTGGGCCGACCTGGCCAACCGGCACGAGCCGGTGCTGCGCACGCACGATCGCTACGGGCACCGGGTCGACGAGGTCGACTTCCATCCGAGCTGGCACGAGCTGATGCGGGTGGCGGTCGCCGAGGGGCAGGCCGGAGCGCCCTGGGCCGACGACCGGCCCGGCGCCCATGTGGCGCGCACGGCGGGCGGTCTCGCGTGGGGGCACACGGAGGCCGGGCACGGCTGTCCCACGTCGATGACCTACGCGGCCGTCCCCGCCCTGCGTCGTCAGCCGGAGCTCGCCGCCGTCTACGAGCCGCTGCTGACGAGCCGGGCGTACGAACCCGGGCTGCGGACGCCGACGGAGAAGCGCGGTCTGCTCGCCGGCATGGGCATGACCGAGAAGCAGGGCGGCTCCGACGTCCGGACGAACACGACGACGGCCGCGCCCACCGCGGAGCCCGGCGTGTACACCCTGCGCGGGCACAAGTGGTTCACCTCGGCGCCCATGTGCGACGTCTTCCTGGTCCTGGCGCAGGCTCCGGGCGGGCTGTCCTGCTTCCTCGTGCCGCGCGTGCTGCCCGACGGCACCCGCAACACGTTCCGCATCCAGCGGCTCAAGGACAAGCTGGGCAACCGCTCCAACGCGTCCTCCGAGCCCGAGTTCGACGGGACCGTGGCCTGGCTGGTCGGGCCCGAGGGACACGGTGTGAAGACCATCATCGAGATGGTCAACTGCACCCGCCTGGACTGCGTGACGATGTCGGCGACGCTGATGCGCAAGACGCTCGTCGAGGCGGGTCATCACGTGCGGCACCGCAGCGCCTTCGGGGCCCGGCTGCTCGACCAGCCGCTGATGCGCAACGTCCTGGCCGACCTGGCGCTGGAGTCGGAGGCCGCCACCACCCTCACGCTGCGGCTGGCCGGGGCGGCCGACCGGGCGGTGCGCGGGGACGCCGGCGAGCAGGCCTTCCGGCGGATCGCGACCGCCGTCGGCAAGTACTGGGTGACGAAGCGGGGTCCGGCCTTCACCGCGGAGGCCCTGGAGTGCCTGGGCGGCAACGGCTACGTGGAGGACTCCGGGATGCCCCGGCACTACCGCGAAGCCCCGCTGCTGTCGATCTGGGAGGGCTCGGGCAACGTCAACGCCCTCGACGTGCTGCGGGCGTTGAGCCGCGAGCCGGCCACCGCGGACGCCCTCTTCGGCGAACTCGCCCTGGCGCAGGGGGCGGACGCCCGCCTCGACACGGCCGTCGTACGGCTGAAGGCCCGGCTGGGCGAGGCGACACCGGCCAGCGCACGCCGTCTGGTGGAGCAGATGGCCCTCGTCCTCCAGGCCTCCCTCCTGGTCCGGCACGCCCCGCCGGCCGTGGCCGACGCCTTCTGCGCGACCCGGCTGGCCGGCGACTGGGGCCACGCCTTCGGCACGCTCCCGGAGGGCGCCGATCTCGACGCGATCCTGGACCGGAGCCTTCCCGCCGCGAACTGAACCCTGCCGCCGCGGAGACTTCTCCGGCGCAGAGTCGGGGCGCGGAAGCCGAGAAGCCGGTACCGAGGGCTCCGTCCGGCCGCCGACCGGGGATCCGGATGCGAGAGCACGCCGCACGGCAGACACGGCCGACACGGCGGTCGCGCGGTTCCTCGGCGGACCGCCGCGCGCTCGGTGCCAGAGGATCGCTCAGGGACCGCGCCTCGCCGCGCCGGGCCGACTCGCGGCCTGCGCACGCGCGCGTGCATTCCGGCCGACCTGGTGCCGACGGCTCTCGGTCCGCTCGGGAAGTGGTCCCCGCTCCGGCCCTGCCGCCCCCGGACGCCCAGGTCCGGCGGGCGCGTCAGCCGGGCGCGCCGCTCATCGAGCCGCTGCGCCCACTGCGTGCCTCCGGCGACGACGACGCCGCCGGGTCAGCCCGTCGGGCGGCCCCACAGGGCGGCGAAGCGGGCCCAGTCGGTGTCCCACTGGTCGACGCGTCGGCGCTCCAGGCGGCCCCGCAGGACGCGGCCGCCCGCGAGCGGCAGGGCGGCCGCGCCGACGCCTGCCAGGCCGCCGACGAGGGACGCGCGCAGTCTGGCCTGGGCCGCGGTGGCCGGCTGGGTGACCAGGCGGCCCTGCCGGTCCGTCCAGACCGTGATCGGGGTGCCGGCGGCACTGCCGGGACCGACCCGGACCTGGCCGGTGTGCCCGGAGCCGTCCGGCCCGGTCCAGCCGACCTTCGCCCACACCTGATCGCCACTGGAGGAACCGGTCGCCGAGGCCTTGCCCGGGGCCTGCTCGGTCAATCGCCCCACCAGGGGCCGCCACTCGACGCGTTCACGCGCCAGACCGCTCTCGACGGAGCCCGCGGTCGCCAACCCCGCCAGCACCCCGGCAAGGACGGTCAGCGCCCACACGCCGAGCACGACCCAGGACTCCACCGTGTCGGCGCGACGCTTGAGCGGATTGCGCCGCCAGCGCCACAGCCACACCTTCGGACCACGGAACGCCATCGAAGGCTTCCTCCTCATGAACACATGAACATCCCGGCCGCCCTCCCATACGCGGCGGGCGGGCCCGATGCTCAGCGATCGCACGTCCCGACGCTCCCACGTGCCCCGGCGACCGCGCAGGCGTCCCGGCGAAAGTGGCCGATCTACGGCGGTCGCAGCCCACCGTGACCGCTGTGACCTGCGGCGACGGTGTTTCCAGAGGTGACTGTCAGTGGCGGGGTGCAGACTGGCCGGTGTCCGGGACAAAGACGTCGAAGACGCAGCGGAGGTGATCGGCATGACCGAGGTACTGCTCGCCGTGGGCACGCGCAAGGGCCTGTTCATCGGGCGCCGGCGAGATGGCGCATGGGAGTTCGACGAAAGCCCCTACTTCAACGCTCAGGCGATCTACTCGGTCGCCGTCGACACCCGTGGCGACCGCCCGCGGCTGCTGGCCGGCGGCGACAGCGCGCACTGGGGCCCGTCGGTGTTCCACTCCGACGACCTCGGCCGGACCTGGACCGAACCGGCCAGACAGGCCGTCAGGTTCCCGCAGGACACGGAGGCCTCGCTGGAGCGGGTCTGGCAGCTGCACCCGTCGACCGCCGAGCCGGACGTGGTGTACGCGGGCACGGAACCGGCCGCGCTGTACCGCTCGGAGGACCGCGGTGAGAGCTTCGAGCTGGTCCGCCCGCTGTGGGAGCACCCCACCCGCTCCCAGTGGGTGCCGGGCGGCGGCGGGGAGGGCCTGCACACCGTCCTCACCGACGAGCGTGACCCGAAGTCCGTGACCGTGGCCGTGTCGACCGCGGGCGTCTTCCGCACGACCGACGGCGGCGCGAGCTGGGCGCCCTCCAACTCCGGCGTCTCCGCGGTGTTCCTGCCGGATCCGAACCCGGAGTTCGGCCAGTGCGTGCACAAGGTCGCGCGGGACGCGGCGAACCCGGACCGCCTCTACCTCCAGAACCACTGGGGCGTCTACCGGAGCGACGACGCGGGCGGGCGGTGGACCGACATCGGCGCGGGCCTGCCCTCCACGTTCGGCTTCGCCGTCGCCACGCACCCGAGCCGCGGGGACACGGCCTACGTGTTCCCGATCAACGCCGACGCGGACCGGGTCCCCGCCGACCGCCGCTGCCGGGTCTTCCGTACCGCGGACGCGGGGAGCAGCTGGGAGCCGCTCACCGCCGGGCTGCCGCAGGAGGACCACTACGGCACGGTCCTGCGGGACGCGCTCCGCACGGACGACGCGGATCCGGCCGGGGTGTACTTCGGCAACCGCAACGGCGAGGTGTTCGCCTCCGCCGACGACGGCGACAGCTGGCGGCAGCTGGCCGCGCATCTGCCGGACGTGCTGTGCGTACGGGCGGCGGTGGTCGGATGACGCGAAGGGGACCGACAAGTTCGCCCGATTCGGCGGGATCGGCGGGATCGGCGGGATCGGCGGGATCGGCGGGATCGGCGGGATCGGCGGGATCGGCGGGATCATGGAACGTCAGTCCAGCGCGTCGAGTCCTTCCCGGTCCGCCAGCAGTCGGGCCAGTCCGGCCACGGTCGGCGCCTCGAAGAGGGACCGGATGCTCAGGTCGGCGCCGAAGACGGAGCGGATCCGCTCGGTCAGCCGGATGCCCAGCAGGGAATGCCCGCCCAGGCGGAAGAAGTCGTCGTCGATCCCGATCCCGGGGAGGTCGAGCACCTCGGCGAACAGGGCGCGCAGCAGTTCCTCCTGCGGGTTGCGCGGAGCGGCGCCGGAGCCGGCGGTGCGCGGGAGCGGGTCCGGAAGCGCTGTGCGGTCGAGCTTGCCGTTGGGTGTCAGCGGGAACGCGTCGAGCAGCGTGAACGACGACGGGATCATGTGCTCGGGAAGGTGCCGGGCCGCGTCGCGGCGGACCTCTTCGACGAAGAGGTCCGGGTCGGACGGGAGTGCCTGCCCGGAGCGCGGCTCGGCCTCGGGCGGGGCCGGGGCGTCCGTCGCGTGGCCGGGGCGGACGGCGTACATCGTGACCAGTCCCGTGCCCGTGAGCAGGGGCGCCGTTTCGACCTCGACGCTGTAGCCGAAGGCCAGGAGCCGGTCCTTGATGCGGGCCACCCGGTCGCCCACGTCATGGGCCTCGATCGCCAGCTGGCGGATGAGGGGCCAGTGCGTGTCGTCGATGCCGTCGAGGACCTCGAGTTCGCTTTTCTCCGCGTCGATCTTCAGCAGGTCGATGCGGTCCACTCCGGTCTCGCGGATGACGTCGGAGAGGGGCCGCAGCTCACAGACGACCTCCTCGTGCCTCAGCCGTTCGGTGAGCAGCGCGTCGAGGTCGGCCTCGGCCGCGGGGTCGTCGACGCCCGTCGCGGAGAACGAGAGGTCGTTGCGTACGTACGCCTCCACGACGCCGCGTTCCTGTGCCGTGTCACCGAACCGCCCGGACATGATGGAGAGACCGGGGTAGTAGGTGAACGTCGCCGTGCCCTCCTTCTCACCGAGCGCGCACGGGAACAGCCTGACGTCGGTGCCATGGATGCGGGTGTTGAGCTGCAGCAGGCGGAACAGGGCGGGGATGGGCTCAAACGCGTGGATGACCGCGTCCGGGCGGGACCGGGCGACCGCGAGCGTGAACAGCCCGATGTGCGCGCCGACGTCGAACACGCACGCCCCGTCCGGCAGGGTGATGCCGTGGCGCAGATACTCGCGGCCTTCGTATATCTCCTGGTAGACGAAGTCCGTTTCGGTGTGATTGGCCGATGCGACGACCATGCCGTTGGGCAGTGCGTAGCGCTCGTCGGGGCTCAGCAGGCCTTGTCGTTCGAGGCGGCACACCTGGAGCAGGGCACCCGCCTCACGGGCGTCCGGGACGAGGTAGCAGGCGAGTTGCGCGCCGCCCGTCTCGTCCGGCCGGGCCACGACCGCGGCGGCCGCCACTCCGGGCCGCCTCGCCAGTACGGCCTCCACCTCACCGAGCTCGATGCGCATGCCCCGTACCTTGACCTGGTGGTCCGTTCGGCCGGCGTAGTCGAGGGCGCCGTCCGGGCGCAGCCGGGCCAGGTCACCGGTGCGGTACATACGGCTGCCGGGCGGCCCCTGCGGGTCGGGGAGGAACCGGTCCGCGGTGAGGTCCGGCCGGTCGACGTATCCACGTGCCAGCTGGACGCCGGTGATGTAGAGCTCGCCGGTGACGCCGGGATCCACCGGCCGCAGATCGGCGTCGAGGACGTGCAGCCCGGTGTTCCACACGGGCCGCCCGATCGGGACGGGCCCCGGCGGTTCGTCCGCCCGGCACTGCCAGTGGGAGACGTCGACGGCGGCCTCGGTGGGGCCGTAGAGGTTGTGCAGTTCGGCGCCGCCGAGGACGGGGAAGAAGCGGTCGCGCAGATCGCCGGAGAGGGCTTCTCCGCTGGCGAAGACCCGGCGCAGCCCGGTGCACGCGGCCGCCGTGGGTTCGTCGAGGAACAGTCTGAGCATCGAAGGGACGAAGTGGACGGTGGTCACCCGCCGGGACCGGATGAGTTCGGCGAGGTGGCGCGGGTCCCGATGTCCGCCGGGCTCGGCCAGGACGAGGCCGGCCCCGACGCTCAGCGGCCAGAAGAACTCCCATACCGACACGTCGAAGTCGGCCGGGGTCTTCTGCAGCACCCGGTCGTCGGCGGCGAGCGGGTACCGGGCCTGCATCCAGTTCAGCCTGTTGACGATCGCGCGGTGGGGTACGGCGACGCCCTTCGGTCGTCCGGTCGACCCCGACGTGTAGATCACGTACGCGATGGTGAGCGGGTGCGGCGGCGGGGGCAGCGGGGTGTCCTGGGTGCCCTCCCGCGCCAACAGGTCCCGGATGTCGTCTGCGGTCAGCACGGTCAGGGGCCGCGCGTCCTCGATCATGAGCGCGACCCGTTCGGCCGGGTGCCCCGGGTCGACCGGCAGATAGGCCGCCCCCGTCTTGTGCACCGCGTACAGGGCCACGACGAGTTCCACGGAACGCGGCACGCTCACCGCGACGACGGTCTCCGGCCCGGCGCCGCGGGCCGCCAGGGCACGGGCCAGCCGCTCGGCCCGGGCGTCCAGTTCGGCGTAGGTCAGTACGGTGCCGTCGGCGACGAGGGCGACCGCCTCGGGCGTTCTGGCCACCTGCGCGGAGAACAGCTCGGGCAGGGTACTCGGCGGATTGCGCAAGCTGTCCCCCATGATGTCGTTCCCCTTACCGCCCGGCGGGCCGCTGCGCGCGCCCGAGGGCGGCGCGCGGCGACCGCACCGGCAGGTCGTAACGTCGCCGGATGCTGGTGCCGAGCGCGCCGATGTCGGCCCCGTACACGTGCAGCGACACGGTGAGACCGTCGGTCGCGCTGCGGACCTCGTGGATGTCCCCGGGCGGGGCGAGGAAGGCGACGGTTCCGACGGGGTTGACGGTGATGTCGACGGGGACGAGGTGCGGTGAGCCGTCCTCCTCGACGCGGCGGTAGCGGATCTCCTCCTCGGCTCCCCGGTAGGTGCCGATCACGCACCAGGAGACGTGGTCGTGGATCGGGGTGCGCTGGCCCGGCAGCCACACCAGCGCGACGACGGAGAACGTGCTGTCCGGCTCGATGTGCAGCACGTGCTGCTGGTAGCGGGCCGGATCGGCGGTCAACTGGTCGTCGGTCAGCAGGTCGTCGTGGTGCAGATGGCCGGCGACGACGTCCGCGACCCGTCGGCCGGTCTGCTCGGGCCGGCCGGGGGCCGGGGCGTGCAGCGCGTCGCGGATCTCGCTGACAAGGTCGTTCAGTCGCGTTCCCCGGGAGGAGGGGGCGAGCATCTGGAGTCCTTTCGTGCGGCGCTCGGCGCTCCTTCTGGAAGCACCGGACGCCACCGGCCGCTGCCACCGGTCGGTGGGTGGTGGCGTTCTCTTCTGGGGGTGTGCGCCGGCCCGTGCGTGGTGCGGCCGGGGTCGGTCTCGGGCTCAGGTCCGGCGGGCGCGGGCCCTGGCCATCCGGTTCTGCTGGTGCTGCCGACGCGCGTTGGCCCGGCTCTTGACCTGTTCGATCGCATGTCCGGCCGCCTCGGCCTGTTCGGCGTCGGCGCCGTCGACCAGCCGTGCCAGCCCGGCGACGGTGAGCACCTCGTACAGCTGCGCCACCGTGAGCGCGGCGCCCAGGGACTTGTTGACGGTCGACACGAGCTGGATGGCGATCAGGGAGCTGCCGCCGAGGTCGAAGAAGCTGTCGTGCACGCCGACCTGGTCGATGCCGAGCATGTCCTGCCACGCCTTGCACAGCTGTCGCTGGGTCTCCCCGTCGGGCGCGGCGTAGGCGCTGGGGATCTCCGGGCGCGGATGGAGGGTCTGCGGTGTGCCGAGCCCGGCCAGCCGTTCGTCGCCGTCGGCGTCCGCGCCCAGCGTGAAGGCCCGCTCGATCAGGGCCTCGACGTCCACGGGCGAGACGATCAGCTGCGGTTCGGGGGATGAGGCGAGGACTCGTTCCAGCACTTCCAGGGCCTGCGCCGACGCCATGCCGCGTTCCGCGACGTCCTTGCTGCGGACCTCCGCCAGCGCGTCCGGGAGGTCCGTCGTGACGGCCATGCCGGCGTCCTTCCACGGCCCCCAGTCGACGGTGAGCACCCGGCGTTCGGCCGCGTGGGCATGGGCGAACGCGTCGAGGAAGCTGTTGGCCGCCACGTAGTCGGCCAGGCCGAAGTCGCCCACGTGGGCGGCGTTGGAGCCGAAGAGGAACAGGAAGTCGAGCTGCTGCGCGGCCAGTGCGTGGTCGAGGTGGAGCGTCCCGAGCACCTTCGGGCCCATGACCCGGGCGGCGTCCTCGGGTGTGCGGAGCTGGAGCAGGCCACCGCCGGCCAGGCCCGCGGCGTGGAAGACGCCGTGGACGCTTCCCCACCGGGCCACTGCGGCAGCGACCGCGGCCTCGACCTGGTCCCGTTCGCAGACGTCGGCGGTGAGGAGCAGTACCTCGGCGCCCCGCTGCCGGATGCGGCGCACTTGCTCGATGACTTCGGCGACCCTGCCGCCGCCGGGCCGGGCGAGTCGGCGGTCCCACTCCTCCTCCGGCGGGACGGGGGTGCGGGCGAGCAGGGCCAGTCTGCGGCCCGGGCGGGCCAGATGCTCCGCCAGGGCGAGTCCGAGCCCGCCGGTTCCGCCGGTGATCAGGTAGACGCCGTCGTCGCGCAGGGCGGACGGTGTGCGGTCCGCGGGTGGGAGCGGCGCCGGGACATAGGTCTGGGACCAGCGGTGCGCTCCCCGGTAGGCGACGCAGGGGTGCGCGGGCGGCACGGAGAACTCGCGGACCAGTTGGTCGACGGTGCGCTCGATCCGCTCGCCGTCGAGCACGATGTCGACGGTGCGGCAGCCGAGCCCGAAGTGTTCGCGCGGGATGACTCGGGCCGGGCCGAGCAGGGTGGACTTGAGCGGCATGAGCCGCTCGGTGCCGATGACCTGGTGCAGCCCGTTGCTGATCACCCAGATGTGGCAGTCCGGGTGGTCGGGGTGGCCGTTGAGCGCCTGGGCCAGGAGCAGCAGCTCGTCGAAGGCGCGGCGGGCGACGGCGAATCGGGCGGTGGCGTCGGCACCGCCCGATTCGGCGGTGGCGTCGGTGATGTCGGTGACATCGGTGACGTTCCAGCAGTGCGCGATACGGGTGGGCAGGCGGTCCTGCTCGTTCAGTGCGCGCAACAGCCGTGTGTAGTGGTCCCCGTCGACGGGGTCGATCGTGAAGCGACCGGCTTCCTGGGACCAGTGGTCTCCCGCGGCGACCGTGGTCACCTGGGCTCCGTCCCGGCGCAGTCGGGCTGTCAACCGCTCGGCCAGTCCCTGCCGGTCCTCGAAGACGAGCCAGTGCCGGTCGGTCCAGGCGGCAGGGGCCTGGGGCAGCACAGTGCGTTCCCAGGACGGGGCCTGGATCCAGTCCGTGACCTCGCCACGCCGGGTCGCCGGGGCGCTCGTGGCCGGCTCGGCCCGCCGGTCCAGCCAGTACCGCCGCCGCTGGAACGGGTAGGTGGGCAGGGCGACCCGACGGCGCGGCCCACCCTGGTGCGGGTGGCCGTGGAAGGCGGCCCAGTCGGGTTCGACGCCGGCGAGCCACAGCTGTCCGAGGGCGCGCTGCGCGGCCTCCACCGGGCGTCTCCTGTCCTGCCGGTGCGGCAGTGAGGAGGTGACCAGGCGGGGGGCTCCGCCCGTGACGATGCGCCGGGCGAGGCTGGTGAGGGTCTGGCCGGGGCCGATCTCCAGGAACACGAGGTCGGGTTCCGCCGCCAGGGTGCGCACGGCGGCGTCGAACTCGACCGGGGCCAGTACGTGCCGGCCCCAGTACGCCGGGTCCTGCGCCTCCTCGTCCGTGATCCAGGTGCCCGTCACGTTGGACACGAACCTGGTGCGCGGCGCCTGCCTCGGCACGGCCGCGACGGCGGCGACGAACCGTTCCACCATGGGCCGCATCATCGGCGAGTGGAAGGCGTGCGAGGTGCTCACCGGCCGGCTCGCGACACCCCGTTCCGCGAGCAGCCCGGCGAACGCCGTCATCGCGGCGTGGTCCCCGGAGACGACGCAGTCCTTGGGGCCGTTGTGGGCGGCCAGGGAGATCGCGGCGGGCAGCAGGGACTCGACCGTCGTGCGGTCGGCGACGACGCTGAGCATCGCTCCGGTCGGCTGCTCCTGCATCAGCTCTCCGCGCAGCGCCACCAGTCGGAGGGCGTCCTGCGGGGTGAAGACTCCCGCGAGGCAGGCCGCGACGAGCTCGCCGAGACTGTGTCCGAGCAGGGCGGCGGGTTCGACGCCCCAGGATTCCCAGAGCCGTGCCAGGGCGAATTCGAGTACGAAGAGAGCCGGTTGGGCGAGCGCGGTCCGGCTGAGTTCGGCCGAGGCGGCCGAGGCGGCCTCGGCGTCCACCGCGTCCACCACGTCCACCGCGTCCACCGCGTCGAGCAGGAGCTCCGGGAGGCCGGCGTCGGTACCGCCGCAGGCCAGTTCCTTCAGGCAGAGGTCGACGGCGTCGCGGAAGACCGGCTCGTGCGTGTAGAGCTCCCTGGCCATGCCGGGGTACTGGCCGCCCTGCCCGCTGAGGAGGAACGCGACTCGCGGAACCGTCCCGCCGCACTCACCGGTCGTCACCCGTGTCGCGTCCCGCGCCTCCAGAGCGGCGGCGACGGACGGGGCGTCGGGTCCGGTGACGGTCCGGCGCACCGGGAACCGATGTCTGCCCGCGGCCGCGGTGTACGCGACGTCGGCAAGCCGTGCCTGCCCTCGGCGCAGCTGCCCGGCCATCGCGTCGCTGAGCTCGTCCAGCGCCGCCTGGTCGCGCGCGGACAGCACCAGGAGGTGCGAGGCGCGCCCGGGTTCGTCTTCCTGCCCGGCGTCGGGCCGGCCCTCGGGAGGTCCTTCCTGGAGGACGACATGGGCGTTGGTGCCACCGAAGCCGAAGGCGCTGACACCGGCCAGCCGGGGTGTCTCGGAGCGCGGCCACGGGGTGGTGTCCCGCTGGACGGCGAAGGGTCCGGCGGCGAAGTCGATGTCCGGGTTGGGGGATTCGAAGTGCAGGGTGCCCGGCAGCGTCTCGTGCCACAGGGACAGGACCGTCTTGATCAGTCCCGCGATACCCGCGGCCGCGTCCAGGTGGCCGAAGTTCGACTTGAGCGATCCGAGGGCGACCGTCGCGGCCGGCACGCCCGCGTAGGCCCGGGTCAGGGCGCGGATCTCGATCGGGTCGCCGAGCGAGGTGCCGGTGCCGTGCGCCTCGACGTAGCCGATGGCGCCCGGGTCCGTGCCGGCGTCGCGCAGTGCGTCGGTGATCACCCGTGCCTGCCCGGCCACGGTCGGCGCGGTGAAGCCGACCTTGACCGCTCCGTCGTTGTTGACCGCCGAGCCCTTGACGACGGCGTAGACGGTGTCGCCGTCGGCGAGGGCGTCGTCGAGGCGCTTGAGCGCCACCGCGCCCGCGCCGCTGCCGAACAGGGTGCCGGCGGCACGGGCGTCGAAGGGGCGGCAGTGTCCGTCCGGGGAGACGAACGACCCCTCCTGGTGGAGGTAGCCCCGCTCCTGTTCCAGGTTGAGGAAGACCCCGCCGGAGAGCGCCATGTCGCACTCCCGCTCGCGCAGCGAGCGGCAGGCCAGGTGCACGGCGACCAGCGAGGTGGAGCACGCGGTGCGCAGCGAGACGCTGGGGCCGCGCAGGTCGAGCTTGTAGGAGACCCGGGTGGACAGGAAGCCCAGCTCGTTGCCGAGCAGGATCTGCGTGCCGCCGCTGGTCTCGACGATCTCGGGGTGGGAGTAGACATGGGCCAGGTAGCCGTTGCTGCCGGCCCCGGCGAACACGCCGATGTCTCCGCCCACCCGGGCCGGGTCGTACCCGGAGTGTTCCAGCGCCTGCCACGCCGTCTCCAGGAAGACCCGGTGCTGCGGGTCCATGATCTCCGCCTCGCGGGCCGTGTAGCCGAAGAACTCGGCGTCGAACGTGTCGATGCCGGACAGACAGGCGCCGGCGCGTACGAAGTTCGGCCGGTCGACGTGGTCCGGTGGGGCGCCTGCGGCGAGGAGTTGTTCGTCGGTGAAGAAGGAGACGCTCTCCACACCGTCCCGTATGTTCGCCCAGAACTCGTCGAGGTCTCGGGCGCCGGGGAAGCGTCCCGCCATGCCGACGATCGCGATGTCCCGGTCCCGGCTCATGCGAGGTCACCGATCAGGCCGGCCAGCGAGCGGAT
Source organism: Streptomyces sp. NPDC002623 (assembly GCF_053592635.1). NCBI lineage: Bacteria > Bacillati > Actinomycetota > Actinomycetes > Kitasatosporales > Streptomycetaceae > Streptomyces > Streptomyces sp. NPDC002623. The sequence goes on from NZ_JBSFWB010000005.1 coordinate 143,978, forward strand.
GGTGGGGCCCTCGTAGACCACGGTCAGCGGGACCGCGATGCCGAGGCCGCTGCGCAGTCTGTGCACCACCTGCAGGCCGAGCAACGAGCTGCCTCCGAGTTCGAAGAAGTTGTCCTGCACCCCCACCGCCTGGATCCCGAGCAGTTCCTCCCAGATGGCGGCGAGTCGACGTTCCAGGTCGGTCGCCGGAGCCACGTAGGGATTGCGCAGGCTGGGGCGGGCGTGGCGCTGTTCCACGACGGCGATGTCCTGGACGGGGGCGGACCACTGCCGGACCCGCTCGTCCAGGTCGGTCGTGGAGACGATGACCTGGGGGCGGCACCTCGCGCCGAGCAGGCGCTCGAAGACCGTGCGCCCCTCGTCCGGGCTCATCGCGACCTGGTGGACGGCGGCGCCGATGCCGGCCTGCACGGTGTCGTCGGCGTCGGCGCCGGGGAAGTGCCAGGCCTCCCAGTTCAGCGACGTCCACCGGATCCGGTCGGGCGACGGCTCCTGCCGGGCGAAGGAGTCGAGGAACGCGTTGGCGGCGGCGTACGCGGTGAACCCGAGTCCGCCGAGCAGGGCCGCGACGGAGGAGCAGAGCACCGCGAAATCGAGGGGCTGTCCCGCGAGCGCCCGGTCGAGTACGTGCACGCCGTGCAGCTTGGGCCCGAAGTGGCGGGAGCAGTCGGCGTCGGTCAGCTCGGCGAGCACCTGGTGGGCGGCGGGGCCGGTGGTGCCGGCGGCGTGGACGACTCCGTTGACGGGACCGCATTCCTGTACGGCCTTGTCCACCGCGGCGGCGACCGCGTCGGGATCCTCCACGTCGGTGGCGGAGATCACCACCGTGGCGCCCATGGCCTCCAGTTCGCGGACGGCCGCGATGGTCGCGGTGGTGGCGGCGTCGTGCTCGCCGTCCCAACCGCCGCGGTCGGGCAGTCCCGTACGTCCCATCAGGATCAGCTGCGCGCCGGGGGCGCCGGCGGCGATGCTCCGGGCGAGGACCAGCCCGATCTTGCCCAGGCCGCCGGTGATCAGATAGACGCCGCCGGGCCGCAGCCCGGTCCCGGCGTCCGCCGTGAGCGGCGCCGGCACGAGGACCTGCCGCCAGCGCGAGGTGCTGCGCAGGGCGACGACTCCGCTGCCGGTCTCCCCCGCGAGTTCCGCGAGCACCCGGTCGGCGAGGCCGGTCCGGCCGCCGGTCCCGCCGGCCGGGACGGGCACGTCGATCTGGGTGCAGCGCAGCGAGGGGTACTCCTGCGGGGCAACCTTGCAGACACCCTGGACGGTGGCCTTGACGGGGCTGATCGGCTCGTCGCCGAGTACCGCGTACGTCTCGCTGGACACCACGGTCCAGTGCTGCTCGCCCATCATCAGCTCGGGCTCGCTCGCACGGGCCCACCGCACGAGGCTGTGGAAGCCGCGTCGCAGGATGTCCTCGGCCGCGGCACGGTCGCCCGTCTCGGGGGCCGGGTCCACGGCCCAGCAGTGCACGACCCGGTCGGGGAAGGATTCCCCGGCGCGCAGGCTTTCGGCCAGTCTCCCGTAGTGGTCGGGTTCCGCGGGATCCATGACGACGTGGCCGGATCCGTCGTCCTGCCAGGTCGGTCCCGCGGTGACGGTCACCACGGGGGCGCCCAGCGCGGACAGCCGGGCGGCGATGTCGGCGCCGAGGCCGCCGTCGTCGGCGAACACCAGCCAGCGGTGATCGGCCGCCGCGAGGGTGTCCTCCACGGGTCCGATCCGCTGCCAGGAGGTGTCGTAGAACCAGTCGTCCAGCCGGGCCCGTTCCTCGGCCGCGGCCGTGCTCCGGTCGCGCCGGTCGGCGTCGAGCCAGTAGCGGGAGCGGGCGAACGGGTAGGGGGGCAGGGGCACCCGGTGGCGTGCGGCGTGCGTGTGCAGGCCCTCCCACTCGGGAGTGACTCCGGCGAGCCACAGCCGGCCGAGGGCCCTGAGCGCGGTCGCCCGGTCGGACTCCGCGGTGAACGCGTCGGGGAGCGACGGTACGACGACCCGGTCGGCGACCTCCGCGCTCGCCGGATGCTGCATCGCCGCCGAGGTCAGCGCCCGGCCGGGGCCCACCTCGACGAGGACGACGTCGTCCACGCCCCACAGGGTGCGCATGCCGTCGGCGAAGCGGACCGGGAGCCGTACGTGCCGGGCCCAGTAGTCGGGGTCCGTCGCCTCCTGTTCGGTGATCCAGGTGCCGCTGACATTGGAGACGAAGGGGATGGCGGGCGGGTTCAGCCGCACCTGGCGCACGGCCTCGGCGTACGGCGCGACCACCTGGTCCATCATCGGGGAGTGGAACGCGAAGCGGGTGTTGAGCCGTCGTGAGACCACCCCGGCCGCCTCCAGAGCGGCGCTCACCCGGTCGATCGCCTCGGGCGGGCCGGCCAGCACGCAGGTGCGCGGGTCGTTGAGGGCGGCCACGGACACCTCGTCGGTGAGGTGTCGCCCGACCTCCTCCTCGGTGAGGGGCACGGCCACCATGGCGCCCTCGCCGCAGTCGGAGATCAGCCGGGCGCGTTCCACGACCAGCCGCAGGGCGTCCTGGAGGGAGAAGACGCCGGCGACGCACGCGGCCACGTACTCGCCGAGACTGTGGCCGATCATCGCCTCGGGGACGACTCCCCAGGAGCGCCACAGTCGCACCAGCGCGTACTCGACGGCGAAGACGGCCGGGTAGCCGAGCGCGGGTCGGTCCAGCGGGTGGTCGCTGATCCGGGGGCCCATCAGCATGCGCCGGAGGTCCGGTTTCCCGTCGCCCTCGGTGCGGCGCGCGGCGGTCCGGTCGAGGACGACCTCGCGGATGTCCCGGCCGAGCAGCGGGTCGAGGATCAGGGCGCACTCGTCGAGCGCCTCGCGGAAAGCGGGTTCGGTCGCGTAGAGGCGTTCCGCCATCATCGGGTACTGCTCGCCGAAGCCGCTGAACATGAAGGCGACCGGGCGGTGTCCGTCTCCGGCCGGGCCGGCGCTGAGGAGGCGCCCGTCGTCGCGGACGTCGAGGGCGTCAAGGGCGTCCGCCGGGTCGGACGCGACGAGCACCCGGCGGTGGTTGAAGGACCTGCGGCCCAGCTGGAGGGTGAACGCCAGGTCGTCGAGGGGTGTGTCCGGGTGTTCGCGCAGATGGTCGGCGAGCCGGTCGGACATGGCGTCGAGCGCGGTGTCGCTGCGGGCCGAGAGCACGATGAGCTGCTCCTGGCCCGAGTGGCCCGAGGGGCCTGAGAGCCCCGGCGCGGGACGGTCCGGGGCCTGTTCCAGCACGACGTGCGCGTTGGTGCCGCCCAGGCCGAACGAGCTCACTCCGGCGCGGCGCGGGCCGTCGGCGACGGGCCAGGGGACGAGCTCGGTGTTGACGAAGAACGGACTGTCGTCCAGGGCGATGCGCGGGTTGGGCTGCTTGAAGTGCAGGGTGGGCGGGATCTGCCCGTGCTCGACGGCGCTGACGGCCTTGATGAGTCCCGCGATGCCGGAGGCCGCGTCGAGGTGGCCGATGTTGGTCTTCACGGCTCCGAGTGCGCAGAAGTTGCGCCGGCCGGCGCCCGTTCCGAACGCCGCCGTGAGCGCGGCGAACTCGATCGGGTCGCCGAGGATCGTGGCGGTGCCGTGCGTCTCGACGTATCCGACGGTCTCGGGTTCCACGTCGGCGTTGGCCAGGGCGGTGGTGATGACCGATGCCTGGGAGTCGGCGCTGGGGGCGGTGAAACCGACGCGCCGGTCACCGTCGTTGTTGAGGGCGGCGCCCTTGATGACGGCGTGGATGTGGTCCCCGTCGGCGATCGCGTCGCCGAGCCGTTTCAGCACGACCATGCCGACGCCGTTGCCGCCGACGGTTCCCCGGGCGTCCGCGTCGAAGGAACGGCAGTGGCCGTCCGGCGAGAAGATGCCGTCCTCGGCGTACAGATAGCCCTTGTGCTTCGACTCGTCGACGGCGACACCGCCGGCGAGCGCCATGTCGCACTGGAAGGAGAGGAGCGCCTGGCAGGCCAGGACGACGGAGACCAGTGAGGTCGAGCAGGCCGACTGGACGTTGACGCTGGGGCCTTCGAGGCCGAGCTTGTACGACACCCGCGAGGCGAGGAAGTCACCGCTGTTGCCGATCATGACCTGGCTGCCGCCCAGCATGTCGGCGGCCCGGCGGTTCGCCGCCACGTTGAACAGCAGGTAGGTGTTGGTGCCGGCGCCGGCGTAGACGCCGATCAGCCCGTCGTAGCGGGCCGGGTCGTGGCCGGCCTTCTCCAGCGCGCCCCAGGCGCATTCGAGGAGCACCCGGTGCTGGGGGTCCATCAGTTCGGCTTCGCGTGGCGAGTAGCCGAAGAACTCCGCGTCGAAGCTGTCGATGTCCGCCAGCTCGTTGGTCGCGGGCACGTACAGCGGGTCGCGGGCCAGCGCCGGGTCGACCCCGCGCCGCAGGAGCTCTTCCTCGGACAGGAAGGTGACCGAGCACTTCCCGTCACGTATGTTGCGCCAGTAGGCGTCGACGTCCGCAGCCCCCGGGAACCGGCCTTCCATGCCGATCACCGCGATGTCCAGGCTGTCCGTGTAGTCGTCGAGCTGTTGGTCTGTCATCGGTCTCCCGTCCCCGCAGCGAGCATGTGTCTCTCGGCCGTCCTCGGCGCCCCGGTCAGGCGGGTGCGTCCGTCCGGCTGCGCCCGGTCAGATTGACGAGGACGGTCGCGTCCTGGTCGATCCGCCCCGCGGCAGCCTCGTTGCGCACCGCCGCGATCGTCGCGGCCGAGGCGTAGCAGACGTCGAGGCCCTCCAGTTCCCGCAGCATCGTCCTGGCCTCGATCAGCTCCTGGCGCGAGGCCGAGACGATGGCTCCCCCGGTCTGCGACGCGATGTCGTACAGATAGGGGTAGTACGGGGCGCCGTCACCGAGCAGGATCGCCGTGGCCAGTCCCTGGGGCCGGTCGATCCGGTCGGTGTCGGTCAGTTCGCGGCGGCCCTCCCGCCAGGCGGTGGCGGCGGGCGCGCAGGACTCCTCCTGGACCATGAGGAACCGTGGCATCCGGTCGATCGCGCCGGTCAGCCGGTACTCGCGCATGCCCTTGTGGGCTGCCACCAGCCCCATTCCGCTGCTGATGCCCTGGACGATCACGTCGGGCGTGCGGTCCATCTGGTCGACGGCCTCCAGGTAGGCCAGCTTGAGCCCTTCACGTCGTGCCCAGTTGAAGAATCCGGCGTCCAGGTGCAGCCCCCGTTCGACGGCGAAGCGGCGGGCCGCCGCCGAGGCGCCCACATAGGTGCCCGGGACCACGGTGAGCGTGGTTCTGGCGTGGTCCGGCACCTCGTGGTTGGAGACGAAGTCCTCGCCGCAGAAGAAGTGGGCGCGTATCGCGGGGTCCCGCAGGACCGCTCGGGCCAGCGCGGTGGAGCTGTTGCCCGTGCTCGACCCCACGAACTCCTTGACCCCGAACTGCCGGAACACGGCCAGGACGAGCGATGCCAGCCGGTCCTTGGTGGTGCCGGTGGGCTGTCGCGACTCGTCCTTCGTCCACAGTCCGGGCACTCCGATGGCGGCGCCCAGCCTCGGTGCCGGACGGCAGGGCGTACGGCGTGTGATGCCGTCGTCCAGGAAGTCCGGTGAGCTCAGCGGAAGGAAGTCGAAGTACGCCCGCTCGGGGACCTCGTGGTCGCGCCGCGCGGCGCCCTGGAGGGGGTAGCGCGGTTCCAGGGCCCCGGAGCAGTCCGGGCACCGGTACACCGGTGCCGGTTCGAGTTCGACGTCACAGCGCATACAGGCGAGTGCGTACGTGCCCCCTGCGCCGCCCTGGCTGTTCTCGTCCTGAGGCACTGCGTCGTCCCCCTCGATCTCGTGGATCCGGATGCGATACGTGTCGTGCGGGAAGGACGGGCGGGGATCAACCCGCGCGCCCCTCGTCGACGGTGGGGCCCCTGCCGTGCCAGGAGCGCCACAGCGCCGCGTACGGTCCGCCGGCCGCGACCAGCTCGTCGTGCGAGCCGAGTTCGACGATCCGGCCGTCCTCCACGACGGCGACGCGGTCGGCGTCGCGCGCGGTCTGCAGTCGGTGGGCGATGGCGATCACGGTCCGGTCGGCCCGTACGGCGGCCATCGCCCGTTCGGCGTGCCGTGCGGTCGCGGGATCCAGCAGCGAGGTGGCCTCGTCGAGGATCAGGGTGTGCGGGTCGGCCAGCTCCACTCGGGCCAGGGAGAGTTGCTGGGCCTGGGCGGCGTCCAGTTCCTCGCCACCGGAGCCGACCTGGGTGTCGAGTCCGTCGGGCAGATCCTTGACCCAGTCGGCCCCGACCACGGCGAGGGCTTCCAGCAGCCGTTCGTCGTCGGCCTCGGGGGCCGCCATGGTCAGGTTGTCGCGGAGGCTGCCGATGAACACGTGGTGTTCCTGGGTGACGAGCACGACGCGGTTGCCGAGTTCGTCGGCGGCGGCGAGGTCGGCGACCGGCACGCCGCCGACCACGACGCTGCCCGTGCGCGGGGTGTCCGCGCCGGACAGGAGCTTTCCGAGGGTGGTCTTGCCCGCACCGGACGCGCCGACCAGGGCCAGCCGCTCCCCCGGGCGGACGGTGAGGTCCACGTCCTTGAGCACGTCGTGGCCGTCCACGTAGGAGTAGTGGACCGCGCGTACCTCGATGCGGTCGTCGGCGGGTGCGGGCACGCCGCTGCGCCGCTCGGCGGCGACCATGCCGATCCCCTTGATCCGGGCGAACGCCGCGCCGCTGCGCTGCAGTTGCTCCATCCACATCAGCACGCGGTCGAGCGGGTCGACGAGCTGCCACATGTAGAGGCTGCCGGTGACGACCACGCCGAGGCTGATCGAGCCGTCGAGGTAGGCGTGGCCGCCGACCAGCAGCGTCACGGCGACGGGCAGGGAGTGCGCGAACTCCGTGACGGGGAAGAGCACGGTCCGCAGGAACAGGGTGCGGCGGGCGGCGCCGTACGCCTGCCCGATGGCCCCGTCGGCGTCGCGGACACGGCGGCTGCGCAGGCCGAAGACCTCGACCGTGCGGGCTCCTTCGGCCGTGGTGGCGACGATCTCGGCCACCGAGGACGCGGCCTCGCCCTCGGCGAGATAGGCGGTCCTGGCCCGGGCGAGGTACCAGCGGGCGGCCCACCAGACGAGGGGCATGCCGACCAGGGCCCACAGCCCCAGCAGCGGGTGCAGCACGAAGACGGCGGCGAAGAGGAACAGCAGCTGCATCGTGGCGATGAAGACGTCCGGGATGGCGGTGCGCAGGGTGCCGGCGACGGTGCCGACGTCCATCGACGCACGGGTCATCAGCTCGCCGGTGCCGGCCTGTTCGACGACCCGGGCCGGCAGGGCGAGCGCCCGGTCCACGACCTCCTCCCGAAGTCGTGCCAGTGCGCGCTCGCCGAACCGGTGGGAGTGGTTGAGGGCGAATCGGGTGAGCACCAGCTGGGCGACCGCACAGACCAGTACGCCGAGGGCCAGCTGGTCGATGGCGGACGTGGAGGCGTCGCCGGCCTCGACCCGGTTGACGATCCTGCCGAGCAGCCACGGTCCCGCGAGGCCGGCCACCGCGGCGAGGCCGGCGAGCAGGACGACGACGGCCATGGACCGCCAGTCGGCCTTGATCAGTGCCAGGCCGGCCCGGCGTACGGTCGCGCGGTCCGCGACCGGAAGCCGCCATGGCTCGTTCGGGCGGCTCATCGGCTGCTTCCTTCCTGAAGGGCCGTCGCGTGCGCGGCCGGTTCGCTCTCGGCGGCGCCCCGGAGCACGAGGTCCCGGTAGCCCGGATGGGAGACGAGCAGTTCGCCGTGGGTGCCGACGGCGACCACCTCGCCGTCCACCAGGTACGAGACCTGGGCTGCCCGGTCGAGGATGAGGGGTGAGGTGCTGACCATCAGCGTGGTGCGGCCCTGGCGGGCCGTGAGGACGCGCTGGGCGACGGTGGCCTCGGTGTGCGCGTCGAGCGCCGAGGTCGGTTCGACGAGCAGCAGCACGTCGGGGTCGGCGAGTACGGCCCGGACCAGGCGCAGGCGCTGGCGCTGTCCCCCGGAGACGTTGCGGGCCTGGGCATCGATCCGGGAGTCGAGGCCGTCGGGCAGGGCCTCGACGATGTCCTCGGCCACGGCGGTGCGCAAGGCCCTGTCGAGTTCGTCGGCCGTGTGGTCGTCGCGGACGGAGACGACCGAGCGCACCGCGCCGGCGAAGAGGTACGCGTCGTTGTCGGCGACCAGGATGCGGCGCCGCACCTCGGTCAGTTCGAGGTCGGAGAGCCGGGTGCCGCCCCAGGTGGCGTCGGAGTCGGTGTAGCGGCCGAGCCGGTCGACGACGGCCCGTGCCTCGTCGAGGCGGGCCGAGACGAGGGCGGACATCCGGCCGGGTTCCAGCGTCAGTCCGGAGTGCGGATCGTGCAGGGCGGCCGGGCCGGCCGGGGCCGCCATCGGGCTCTCCCCGTCCTCGACCTCCGGGTCGAGGGCCAGGATGTCGATCACGCGTCGGGCGGCGACGAGACCGCGGGGCAGGTCGTCCGCGCCTTCGATGAAGAACGTCACGGGGACGAGGAGGGCTGCGACGTAGCCGTACACGGCGACCATCTCGCCCACCGTGATCGTGCCGGCGGCGGCCATCCTGGCGCTGATCCAGGTGACTGCCGCGAGGAAGATCACCGGCAGGCACGCGCCGATCGCCTGGACCCAGCTGGTGAACGAGGCGACCCGGTAGCCGTCGGTCAGCAGCGCCTGCGACCGTTCCCGGTACCGCCTGCCGAAGACGGCCTTGCCGCCGATGCCGCACAGGACGCCGAGTCCGGAGACGATGTCGCCGGCGCGGGCCGTCAGTTCGCCCTGGCGTTCCCGGTAGGTGCCCTCGGCGCCGTGCAGCTTCTCGAGGAGCGGGCCGACCGCGAGGGCGAGCAGCGGGACGCCCAGCAGGACGACGCCGGCGAGGACGGCCGAGATGGTGAACAGCAGGACGGCGGTGGCCGAGTAGGCGATGACCGCGCCGACTCCGGGGCCGGTGATGGTGAGCGTCTGGGCGATCCGGCCCATGTCGCCGGCCTGCAGGTGGGTGAGTTCGCCGACGGAGACCCGTTTCGGCAGGGTGGCGCCGAGCCTGGTGACCTGCCGGACGACGACCTGGGCCGTCCGGTAGGCCGCGTCCGTGCGGATGAGGGTCATGGTGCGGTGCCGCAGGATGCCGAGACAGGCGATGGCCGCGCCGGCCACCAGGATGGCCACGACCCAGCGGAGCAGCGTGTCCGTGTCCCGCTGTTCGAGGCCGTCGTCGATGGCTTGGGCCATGAAGTAGGGCGGCAGCATCAGCGCGCACATCCACAGGGACCCCCACAGGGAGCCGAGCAGGATCCGGCCGCGCTGCATCACGACCAGCCACCACAGATAGCGGGCCGGGCTGCGGACGTCCGGCGTCCCGGGGTAGGTGTAGGGAACCCGGCGCTCGTGGGTGGGCAGGTCGGATCCTTCGGTCATCTCGGCCGTCCTCATACGGGGTGATCCAGCTACGTGGGTGGGCCTTGGGCCGCGGACCGCCGTGGACCGCCGCGGAGCGCGCGCAGTCACGGTGGGGGCATTGCGTGGGGGGCTTTGCGTGGGGGGCGCTGCGAGGGGAGGGACACCCTCACACGGCCGAAAGCGCTGCTGTCGGGCGGGACTTCGTACGCACACCACCGCAGCGTGCTGGCCATACTCTTAGAGCCGCCGCGGCGTGTCAAGAGATCGTGATCTTGGTTCAGGACGCGGCGAGGCCCTTGTTCATGTCGTCCCGGAAGTCCAGCCAGTCCTTGACGGGGGCCGGGTCGAAGTGCGGTGCCTGGGCGACGAGTTGGATGAAGCGCGTGCCCACCTCCATGAGGTCCTGGCCGACTTCGTCCGGGCTGCGCCGGAACACCCGGGTCGACCGCTCGATCTCGTCCGGGTCGCGGCCGATCTCCCGGCACCAGGCGTCGAGGACGCTGTGTTTGTGCGCCAGTTCCTTGGCGTCGCCGAAGCCGTGCCAGATGTCGGCGTACCGCGCGGCCAGCCGAAGGGTCTTCTGCTCACCGTTGCCGCCGACGAGGACGGGGATCTTCCGGGTGGGCGCGGGGTTGAGCCGCTGCCAGCGTCGTTCGATCCGCTCCAGTCCCTCGGCCAGGGCCGCGAGCCTGGTCTTCGGCGTCCCGAACTCGTAGCCGTACTCCTGGTAGTCCTTCTCGTTCCAGCCGGCGCCGATGCCGAGGACGAGGCGGCCGTCGCTGATGTGGTCGACGGTGCGCGCCATGTCGGCGAGCAGATCGGGGTTCCGGTAGGAGTTGCAGCTCACCAGCGGCCCGATCTCGACGCTGGAGGTCGCCTCGGCCCAGGCGCCGAGCATGGTCCAGCACTCGTAGTGCTCGCCGTCGGCGGCTCCGTAGACGGGGAAGAAGTGGTCCCAGTTGAACAGCACGTCCACGCCGAGTTCCTCGTACCGGGCGGCGGCGCGGCGGATTTCGGCGTAGGAGCAGTACTGCGGCTGGATCTGTACGCCGATGCGGACGGGCCGCGGGGCGCGAGGGGGGTTGGGCATGAGCTTCTCTCTTCGCAATCGCCGTTCGTGTGTGCCGGTCACGGATTGCCGGGCGCCGGGGCCCCGAGATGCCGTGCCATCTTCGTCAGCAGTTCCTCCTCGGCGTCGCGGAGGAAGAAGTGGTCTCCGGCGATCTCCTCGATCGTCGCGGGCTCGCTGCCGTACGCGCTCCACGGCTCCGTGACATCGCGTCCCGCGTCGTCGTCCCCGCGTCCGTAGAACACCGAGAGGGGGCAGTCGAGGGGTTCTGCCCCGGGTGCCTTGTAGTGGTCGAGGATGGTGTAGTCGGCCCGGATGATCGGGATGTAGAGCTCCAACAGCTCCTCGTTGTCGAGGAGTTCCTCGGGGGTGCCGCGCAGCTGTCGCAGCCGCTCGGTGAACTCCTCGTCCGAGAGGTCGTACGTGGTCTCGGCAGGCGTGGCCAGATGCGGTGCCGGACAGCCGGAGACCAGCAGGCGCCGGGGCGGTGGGAATCCCAGGCCGCTCAGATGGCGGACGAGTTCGAAGGCGAGGATGCCTCCGAAGCTGTGGCCGAAGACGGCGTACGGGGTGTGGCGCGCCGCGTCCATCGCCCCGGCGAGGTCGTCGAGGAGGGGCTCCAGCTCGGTCTTGGGGCGCTCGGGCCAGCGGGCTCCACGGCCCGGCAGCTCCAGCGGTGTGACGGCCACCGAGGACGGCAGCCCGGTCCGCCACGGTTCGTAGATCCGGGCGGAGCTGCCGGCATAGGGCAGGCAGTACAGGGTCAGGGCGGGTGGGCCGGCCGCTTCGGCTTCCGCGGCCCGGGACTGCCGGGGCGGGTGCAGTCCGAGGATGCCGCGGACGGTGGGGTGGTCGTGCAGTTGGCGCAGGGGCACCCGGTGGCCGAGGGCCGCGGTCAGTCGGCGCTGGAGTTCCACCGCGAGGATGGAATTGCCTCCGGCCTCGAAGAAGTCCTCGTCGTCCGAGGCGGGTCCGGACTCCAGCGTCTCTCGCCACGCCCGCACGACGGCCTCTCGGCGGGCTTCGAATTCCGTGTTCATGACGGCACTTTCCGCTACGGGGGACTCGACCGGGTCTGAGCTGAGGCCCGGTTCGCCGGCACGGGCTGGGGGTCCGCCCGTCACAGCTGCGGCGCCACCGGCAGGACCACCCGCGAGGGGTGGCCGGGGCCGCGGTGGATCCGCACGACGGGCACGGGGTCCCGCTCGGGAACCTGGGCGTTGTCGCGGTCGCAGCAGGTGATGCTGATCCGCAGTCGGCGCCCGGCGGCGAAGACGTTCGACGTCGGGTGCATGTCGGCCACCAGTTCCACCGGTTCGCCGGGCAGCGGTGCGACCGAGTCCGCCGTCCCCGGGTGGTGGGGCAGGCCCATGGCGTCGTACGGCGGTGCGCCCAGGAGGCGGTGCGAGGCACGGAGCACCGCCTCGCTCACGTAGTGGGAGTCGCCCTTCTCGTCCACCTCCTCCAGGTAGACGAAGAACTCGCCGTCCGGGTGGCTGGAGGTGACCCACAGGTGCACCAGGGGGTGGCCGGTGACCTCGAGGTCCTGGGTGAGCACCGGCGAGGTGTACGTCAGGGCCCTGCGGTCGTTCGCCGTGAGGTCGTAGCGGAAGCCGCCCCCGTATCCGTCGGACCAGCGGGAGGTCGTCCCGGTCGTCGCGGAGTAGTCGACCTCATAGGCGTCGGCGCCGTCGGTGGGGGCGGGCCCGGCCTCCGCGGCCAGCAGCAGACCGTCGTTGACGGAGGAGACGGTGCCGGACGGTCCTGCGTGGAAGTGGAACGGCCGGGGTCGCACGTGGTCCGGCGGCCACCGGTTCGCGGTGCGCCACTCGGTGCCCGCCGGAGCGCTCATGGTGAAGTACCTGACCGGCCGTTCGTCCATGACTCCGTTGTCGACGCCCTTGAGCCAGCGGTCGTACCAGCGCAGGTGTTCACGGGCGATGTCCTGGTCGGACCACTTGTTGTGGCTCCACGGGCCGATGACCATCCGCTGGGGATTGGTCAGGTTGCGGTACCAGAGCGTCGTGTCGCGGACCCAGATGTCGTACCAGCCGGTGAGATGGCAGACGGGGACGCCGGAGGCGCTGATGTCGGCCAGCGCGGCGGCCGGGTTGACGTCCTCGTACGGTGCGAGGCCCGTCGCCCGGTCCCTGCTGTCGCGGAAGGGAAGGGCCGCGGCCTGGTCGAACACCTGGGCGTTGAGCCGGTGTCCGGCCAGGGCGCCGGCGGGGTCGGCGTCGCCCGGGTGGGCCGCGCCCGCCTCCGTGTCGAGCCGACGGACGGTCTCGCCCCACTTGCGTGCGAAGTCGTCTCGGAAGACGCCGCCGGGACGCAGGAACGCGTAGAGATCGAACATCGCCATCTGGGGGACGATCGCCGCCAGGTGCGGCGGCGCGGTGCCGGCGGCGAGCAGCTGGTTGATCCCGGAGTACGACATGCCGAACATGCCGATGCGTCCGGTGGACCAGGGCTGCTCGGCGAGCCATTCGGTGACCGTATGGGCGTCCCGGGCCTCCTGGTGGTCGAACTCGACGGGCCGGGTGCCCCCCGAGGCGCCGCCACCCCGTACGTCCACCACGACGACCACATAGCCGTGGCGCAGGAGCTCCTTGAGCCAGGGCTGGCTGTCCAGCTTGGTCAGCACGCCGCCGCTGACGAACTCGGCCCGGCGGTAGCGTTCATGGCACCAGACCACCGGCAGGGGTTCCTCGACCACCACGCCCTCGCGCTTGGGGCGGTGGACGTCGGCGGCCAGTTCCACTCCGTCGGTCATGGTGATGCGGACGGCGCTGCGCTCGGCGAGGTCGGCCTCGGCCAGGAACGCCACGATCTCCGTCCTGCGCGCGACGAGCTTCTCGCGCAGGGCGGGGGTCATGGCGCCGGCCGGGGCGTCGAACCGCAGTCGCCCGTGCTCGGCCCACAGGGCGATGCCGTCCGAGCGCAGGGCGAGCAGGAGATCGACGACGCTTTCGGAAGACTGCGGGGTCACAGCTCACCCAGCTCGCGCTCACCGGTGGTGTCGACGGCCGACTCACGGGACCGCAGGGTCCACCGCAGGGTGTCGATCCGGGCGGCGAGGCCGGCGATCGTCGGCGTGTCGACGACGGCGCGCACCGGGATCTCCAGCTCCTGGGACTGGCGCAGCCGTTCGACGACGGACAGCAGGGTGAGCGAGTCACCGCCCAGTTCGAAGAACGTCGTGTGCACGTCGACGACCTCGCGCTTCAACACCTCGCTCCAGACGGCGGCCACGACGTGCTCGGTCTCGGTGCTCGGCGGCACCACCACGACTTCGGCCGGGGGCCGGTCGGTGGGCCGGGGCAGCCGGGCCCGGTCCACCTTTCCGGTGGCCGAGGTCGGCATGGAGTCCAGCCGGACGAACACGGCGGGCTGCATGACCGCAGGCAGCTTCGGCGCCAGGTGGCTGCGCAGGTCCGCGTCGTCCGGATCGCCGTCCGGGGCCGGCACGAGGTAGGCGACGAGCAGTTCGCCGGGCTCCAGGACCACCACCGCGTTCGCCACGCCGGGGTGGCCGCGCAGCACGGATTCGATCTCCTCCAGTTCGACCCGCACACCGCGGATCTTGACCTGGTGGTCGGTCCGGCCGAGGAACTCCATCTCGCCGCCGGGCAGCCAGCGGACCATGTCCCCCGTCCGGTAGAGCCGGCGCCCGTGCCCGGCGGGGTCCGGGGCGAAGCGCTCGGCGGTCAGGTCCGGCCGGTTGCGGTAGCCGCGAGCAACGCCGTCCCCACCGACCAGGAGCTCGCCGGGGACGCCTATCGGCTGCTGGTTGCCCCAGCGGTCGACGACGGCGCAGGAGGCGTTGGAGACGAGTTCGCCGAGCGGCATGGAGGCGCGGTCCTCCGACTCGTGGCCCATGCGACCGGCGAGCGCCACGCCCGCGGTCTCCGTGGGGCCGTACTCGTTCCAGATCAGGCACTCGGGGGACACGACCTCGCGGGTACGGGCGACCAGGTCGCCGCTGAGGTTCTCGCCGCCCAGGGAGACGTGCCGCAGGGTCGGCATGGTGACGCCCACGCCGGCGAGCGCCCGCATCTGCGTGGGGGTGAGGTAGAGCATGTCGATCGCCTGCTCGTTGATGAACCGGGCGGTGGCCCCGGGGTCGGCCCGCACGTCCAGGGGCAGCATGACCAGGCAGGCGCCGCTGGTCAGCGCGTGGAACATCTGCTCGACGGACCAGTCGAAGTGGTACGAGAGGTTGTGCACGACCCGGGTGCCCTCGCCGATGGGCCGGATGTCCTGCGCCCACCGCATCCAGGGGGTGACGGCCGTGTGCGGCAGTCCGACGCCCTTGGGCCTGCCGGTGGTTCCGGAGGTGTACATGAGGTAGACGAGCTGGGCGGGGTCCAGCGCCCGGCCGGGGCGCCGGTCCTCGGCGGCCGGTGCGGTGTCGTCGTCCCCGCCGCGCGGGCCCACGGCCTCGGCGTGCACCACGTCGACGCCCTTGAGCGCGGCCCCGGGCAGTTGGGGGTGCAGTCCCGCGGTCGTCACCAGCACCCGCAGTCCGCTGTCCTCGACCAGGTGGCTCATGCGGTCCACGGGGGCGAGGGGGTCGATCGGCACATAGGCCGCCCCGGCCTTGAGGATGCCGAGGATGCCGACCAGGAGGTCCGCCGAGGGCTGCGCGCACAGCCCGACGAGGTGGTCCGTGGTGACGCCGCGGGCGGTGAGTGCGGCGGCCAGCAGGTCCGCGCGCCGGTCGAGCTCGCGGTAGCCGATCCGGGCGTCCCCGCTCTCGATCGCCACCGCGTCGGGAGTCCTGCGCGCCTGCTCCTCGAACATGTGGTGGAGGAAGGTGTCCGTCGGGTACGGCCCGCAGCGGGCCGCCGACCAGGACTCGATCTGCCGGCGCTCGTCGTCCGGGAGGATCCGGAGGCCGGAGACCCGCTTCGTGGGCGCGGCGACCGCGTCGGCGGCGAGCGAGCGGAAGTGCTCGAGGATCCGCCACGCCGTGTCCTCGACGAAGAGGTCGGTGTTGTACTCCAGCGCCACCCGGTAGGTGAACTCGGTCTCGGTCACCGAGAACACCAGGTCGAACTTGGCGGCGTTGCGGTCCAGGTCGACGTCGGTGACCGTGAGGCCGGGCAGCTGCACGGACGGCAGTTCCTGCTGGAAGGCGAGCATGACCCGGAACAGCGACTGCAGCCCGGAGCGGTCGGTGGCCACGGCGTTGACGACCCGCTCGAACGGAACGTCCTGGTGCGCGTAGGCGCCCAGCGATCGCTCGCGCACGTCACCGAGCAGATCGAGCACCGTGGGGTCGCCCGACAGGTCGCAGCGCACGGCGAGCGTGTTCAGGAAGTAGCCGAGCATGCCTTCGAGCTCGGGCAGGTCCCGGTTGGCGCTGGGGGTGCCCACCACGATGTCCGTCTGGCCGCTGTAGCGGTGCAGCAGTGCCGCGACGAAGGTCATCACGGTCATGAAGGGGGTGGCGTCGTTCTGCCGGGCCAGTTCGCGGACACGGCGTGAGACGGCCCGCGGCAGCTCCAGGGCGACGGTCGCGCCCCGGCCGCTCGGGGAGGCCTGCGGCGCCAGGTCCGTGGGCAGGTCGAGCACCGGGAGGGGGCCGCGCAGACACTCCTTCCAGTAGGCGAGTTGCGCGTCGAACGCGGCGTCGCCGACGGTGCGCCGCTGCCAGGCGGCGAAGTCGGCGTACTGCAGGGCCGGCGGGTCGGCCGGCGGCACCGTGCCCTTGGCGGCCGCCGAGTACAGCTCCAGCAGCTCCGAGACGGCGAGTTCGAAGGAGTGGATGTCGGTGATGGCGTGGTGCATGGTGACGAGCAGGACGTGCCACTGGTCGTCCAGTCGGTGGAGCTCGGCCCGCAGCAACGGCCCCCGCTCGACGTCGAACGGCCGCCGCGCCGACGCGCCGAGGCGGTCGAGAAGGATCTGCTCACGCTGCTCCTCCGCCTCGTCCCGGAGGTCGACGATCGTCAGCGGCAGCTCCAGCGCGGCCTCGACGACCTGCTGGGGCACGCCGCCGACGGCACGGACGGAGGTGCGGAACACCTCATGCCGGTCGACCAGCGTCTGGAGGGCCAGGCGCAGGGCCGCGACGTCGAGGTCGCCCTCGATCTCGACCGCGGCGGGGACGTTGTAGCGGGAACTGGGTCCCAGGATGTGCTCCTCGACCCACAGGCGCTGCTGGGCGAAGGAGGCCGGTGCATGGAAGGTCTCGCCCGTCCGCTCCGCGAACGGCGGGACCGTGGTGCCGGTCCGCGGCGCGTCCTCGCGCAGATCCTCGATCCTGGCGGCCAGTTCGGCGGCCGTCTGGCTCTCGAAAAGGGCGCTGAGCGGTATGCGGATGCCCAGTTCCTCGCGCAGCCGGCCGACCATCCGCGCACCCTGCAGGGAATTGCCCCCGAGAGCGAAGAAGTTCGCGTCCGGATCCGGCGTCTCGATGCGCAACACGGACGCCCACACGGAGGTGACGACGTCCGTCACCGACGGGGTGTGCGTGTCGCTCTGCGGGACGGTCCCGTGCTGCGGGGTCATGCCGTTCCACCCTTTCCGTAGGACGTGACCGCACCGAGCCGGTCGGTGATGTCCTCGAGGACAGCCGTGCGTGCCGAGTGCAGGAAGAAGTGGTCTCCGGGAAACATGCGGCAGTCCGACGGCCCGGTCGTCGTCTCGCTCCACCGCGCCAGCACGGCATCGCCCACATCACCGTCGTCGACGCCTCCGAACGCCGAGACGGGGCAGGTGAGCAGGGGTGCGGCGCGGTACACGTGGTTCTCGACCACGGCGAGGTCCGCGCGTATGACCGGGAGGAACAGCGCCATCAGCTCCGGATCGGCCAGCACGGCCTCCGGGGTCGCGCCCCACTCCCTGAGCCGGTCGCCGAGTTCCCCGTCGGAGAGCGTGTGCAGCGGCGGTTCCGGCACGTCCCTGATCTGCGGCGGCACGCACCCCGAGACGAACAGCCGCACCGGCGAGCCGACTTCGAGCTGTTGCAGCGCCCGGGCCAGCTCCCACGCCACCACGGCCCCCATGCTGTGTCCGAACAGGGCGAAGGGGCGGTCCAGATGCGGGACCACGGCGGGGACCAGGGCGTTGAGCAGGTCGTCCATGCGGTCGATCGGCGGGGTCAGGACCCGGTCCTCCCGGCCGGGCGGTTGGACCGCCCACAGCTCGATGTCGGCGGGCAGTTCGGCGGCCCACCCGCGGTACGCCGAGGCTCCGCCTCCGGCGTAGGGCAGGCACAGCAGCCGCATGGTCGCGTGGGGCCTGTGGACGAGCGGCCGGACAAGCGTCGTCATCGGGTGTTCTCGTTCTCCATCTTCAGGCGGAGGCTCAGCGGACGCATGTCGGTCCACACCTCCTTGATGTGGGCGAGGCACGCGTCCTTCGGGCCCTGGTGTCCGGCGTGCTTCCAGCCTTCGGGCATCTCTCGGCCCGACGGCCAGATCGAGTACTGCTCCTCGTGGTTGACCACCACCGCGAACTGCGCTTCTTCCTGCCGCTCGTCCATGGACCTCTTCCTTCTCGATTCGATCTCGAATGACCGAGTCCGCCGGTCGTCGCCTCGGTTGGCGAACTCGGATGCCGAACTCGGTTGCCGGCCGTGCCGGTTACGCGCCGGGGCGCCGGGAGGGTCGCGGGGATCCCAGGCGGCGGCGCCCCTTGGGTGCGACGACGCTCGCCCGGCGGGCCTGTCGCATGGGTTCGGAGAGTGCCGCCAGCGTCGTGCCCGGGTCGTCCGTCACCGCGCGCAGTGCGGCGAGGAACGCCGCCCGGACCTCGACGGCCTCCGACTCGGCCAGTCGCAGGGAGTTGTAGGTGAGCCGCATGCTCAGACCGTCCTCGCCCGGCTTGCCGTACAGGCAGATGTCGAGCTGCGACGTCTGATTCGCGGGCGGCAGGAAGTCGGTGAACTGGAACGCGGTCGAGAAGACAGGATTCCGGCCCGCCAGGGGCGTGCCGTCGGCGGGCGCCACCCGTTCGGCGATCAGCGTGAACGGATAGCGGCTGTGGGCGTAGGCGCCGACGCTCTTGCGCTGGGCGCGCCGGACCAGTTCGTCGAAGGTGTCGGTGTCGGCGAGCGCGATGCGTACGGCCAGCGGGTTGACGAACATGCCCAGCAGGCCGCCCATGCCCTGGGTGTCACGCCCGGAGAACGGCACGCAGATCACCATGTCGTCGTCCGATCCGATGCCGCGCAGAGCCACGGCGTACGCGCTGAGGAGCAGGACGTGCACGGTGACGTCCCACTTCTTGGCGAGCAGGCCCACGGCGGCGGAGAGTTCCGGGTCGACCGTGAAGTCCATGGTCTCGTTGGACACGTCGGTGCCCGGCGCCTCGTGGTCGCCGATGTGCAGCCGGGGCAGGGGTTCGGCCAGCTCGTCGAGCCAGTAGGCCTCGGCGGCCGGGCGCTCCGGGCCGGACAGCCATGCGAACCGGCCGCGGATCAGCTCCTCGTAGGCCGTGTCGAGCGGCGCCAGCGGGGGCTCCTCGCCCTTGGCGAACGCTTCGTACGTCTCCAGCAGTTCCCGCAGGAAGATCCCGATGCCCGTGCCGTCGGAGACGAGGTGGTGCATGGTGTAGTACACGCAGTGGTGTTCGGGTCCGAGCCGGTACAGGGCGACGCGCACCGGCGGGGTGCTCAGGTCGTCGAAGGCGAGGGCGCTGTCGGCCCGGATCAGCCGCTCGGCCTCGGCCTGCGGATCGGGGTGCGCGGTCAGGTCGACCAGCGGGACGTCGAGGCCGAAGGCCGGCAGGACCCGCTGGCGGGGCCCGTCCTCGGTGTCCCGGAACACCAGCCGCAGCGCCTGGTGACGGTCGATCAGGAACGCGATGGCCCGGCCGAAGACCTCCGGGTCCACGGCCCGGTGCACGTGCTCCCACACCGGCAGATTGAGTTCGGCCCGGCCCTCCCCCATCTGGTGCTGGATCCACATCCCCCGCTGGGCGTTCCAGAGCCCGAACCAGGCCGGGTCGCTGTCGTCCCCGGCAGGCCGGCGGCCCGAGCCGGCCGGAGCGGCCGCGGCGACGGCGTCGGCGACGGCGTCCGGGGCGGCGGCCGGGTCCGGTGGCGTCGCCGTGTCGGGCGCGTCCGCCGACTCGTTCTCGACGGCCAGGTGCCGGGCGAGGTCGGCGACCGTCGGGTGGGCGAACAGGTCGGCGATCGTCATCTTCACGTCGAGGGCCTGCTGCACGGTGTTCGACAGGCGCAGTGCCAGCAGCGAGTCGCCCCCGAGGTCGAAGAGGGTGGCGAACACATCGATCTCGTCGATGCCGAACTCGGCCGCCCACAGCCTGCCGAGGGTGTCCTCCAGCGGGCTGTAGGCGCCGTCGGACCGCCCCAGCAGTGTCGCTTCCGGGGCCGGTGCAGGGGACCCGGCGGCGGGCCGGGCGGCGGACTTCGCCGACCGGGCGGCCACGGCCCGCCGGATCGTCTCGCCGAGGCGGACGGGTGAGGCCGCCATACGGGCCCGCAGCACGGCCGGGTCCAGCGCGGCCAGGGCATCGTGGTTGATCTCCCCCACGACGACCCGCACCTGGTCCGACCGGACGGCCGCGTGGAACGCGGCCAGCGCGTCCTCGATCTCGATGGACCGGAAGAAGCCCTGGTCGCGCAGGACGCCGTGGTCGGCGGCCATGCCGGTGCCCAGCCAGTCGGTCCAGTTCATGGTGATCGTGCGCAGCCCTCGCCTGCTGCGCCAGGCCGCGAACGCGTCGAGGTAGAGGTTGGCCGCCGTGTAGTCGCCCTGGCCCGGGGAGCCGAACAGGGCGGTGGTCGAGCTGAACATCACCATCAGCTCGGGCGGGTCGTCGGCGGTGACGTCGTCCAGCACCATCGCGCCCGTGACCTTGGGGGCCAGGGTGGCCCGGTAGACGTCGGGCGTCTTGTTCATGAGGAAGCCGTCACCGGCGGTGCCCGCCGCATGGATCAGGCAGGTGACGCGGCCGAGTTCGCGGCGGACGGAGGCGACGACCCGGGCCATGTCCTCGTGGTTCGAGACGTCGCCCGGGCAGACCAGGACGCGCGCGCCCCGGGCCTCCAGCTCCTCGACGAGCCGGATCCGCTCGGCCTGCCCGGCCGGCCCGTCCCGCAGCACGTCGGGCCACTGTTCGCGGGGCGGCAGCCCGCGTCTGCCGACGAGGGCGATGCGCGCCCCGGGCCGGGTCGCGCCGAGGGACCGGGCGATCTCCATGCCGAGTCCGCCGAGGCCGCCGGTGATCAGGTGGACGCCGTCCGGTGCGGCCGTCCCGGCCTCCGGCTCGGCGACCAGGTCCGCCTCCACGAGTTCGAGGACATGGCGACCACCGGCGCGCAGGGCGACCTGCCCGGTCGGGTCCGTGCCGAGGATCTCCCGGGCGAGCGCGCCGGGCGGGACGTCCGCGGCGGTGTCGACGCACCGGCAGCCGATGTCGAGGTGCTCCTGGCCGATGACCTTGGCCAGCCCGAACAGCGCGGAGTGGGCGGGCACGAGGTAGGGCTCGTCGCCGGTGACGCCGTCGACGTGGCCGGCGACGACGGTGAGCCGGCGAGGGCCCGCCTCCTGCCTGCCGAGGGCGTGGGCCAGTCGCAGCAGTGCCATGACGCCGTGCTCCAGGAGGTGTTCCTGAGCCTGCCGGCCGGGGCTGCCCGCCTCGTCCTCGCTCGCCACGAAGACCGTCTCCGCGGGCAGCGGCTCCGTCCGGGCGGACCAGTCGGTGCCGGTCGCGGCGACCTCGACGCTCACGCCGGCGTCCCGCAGTTCGGCGACGACGGTCGCGAGCCTGGGCGACTCGGCGCCGACGACCAGGGCGCGGTCGACCGGGCGCGCTGCGGCCCCAATCCCGTCGATGGAGTCCGCGGGCGCCCAGCGCAGGGTGTGGTGCGCGGAGACCGCTCGGGCGTTGCGGATCGTTCGCCGGGGGTCGTTGACGCGCTTGGCGGTGAACCCCTCGATGTCGAGGACGACGGCGCCGTCGGGTGCGCAGACCAGGACGTCGACCTTGCGGATCTCGTCGGTCTGCGGGAAGTCCGGGGCGGGCTCGATGAAGCTGACGCACCGGGCGGGCATCGGCCCGTGGACCGTGAGGCGGTCGTAGGCCAACGGCAGATAGAAGTCGTGGCCGGACGCGTCGGGGGCGTCGTCGTCGCGGAGCATCGCCCAGCGGTGGAATCCGGTCGCCAGGTCGAGCAGCGCGGGATGGAGCGTGAAGGCGTCGGTCTCCTCCTGGTAGCGCTCCGGCAGGTTCAGCCGTCCGAGCGCGGCGCGCACACCGACGTCGACCGTGCGCAGGCTGTCCTGCCAGCGGCTGCCGAAGTCCATGACCCGGTGCTCTGCCTGCAGGGCGCCGACGTCCACCGTGGCCAGTTCGCAGCGGGCGGCGAGGGCGGCCAGGTCGGCGCGGTGCGGCGGCCGCGGGGCTGCCGAGAGCCGGCCGCGCACATGGAGGGTCCAGCGCCGTCCGTCGGGCGTCGTCGGATCCTGGCTGACGACCTTGAACTCGGCGCCGTCACCGTCGTCGGAGCGCACGATGGTGTGGACGACGCGCGGCTGCTCCGCCGTGACCAGGAGGGGGACCTGGAACTCGACGTCGGAGACGACGGTGATGTGCTCGTCGAGGAACTCCGTTCCCGCCGCGCGCGCCATCTCCAGGTAGGTGGTGCCGGGCACGATGGCCTCGGAGAGCATCCGGTGCTCGCTGAGGACCCAGTGGCGCTCCAGGTCGAACGACGTACGGAACACCACCTCGTCCACCGTCCGGACCAGCAACTCGTCCAGCAGCGGGTGGGGGCCGGGCGTGACGGGCGTCTGCCGTGCCGGGGCGGGCTCCAGCCAGTGGCGGGTGCGCTCGAAGGGGTACGTCGGCAGCGCCACGCGGCGGGGCCGCTCGTCGGCGTGGTAGCCGGCCCAGTCCGGGCTGATGCCGTGGAGCCAGAGCAGGCCCAGGGCCCGCTGGGCGGTCTCCAGCGGCCCGCGGCCGTCCTGCCGGTGCGGCAGCGTGGCGGCCACCAGGCGGGGCTGTCCGCCGGCGAGTGTCCGTGCGGCCAGGCTGCGCAGCGTCTGGCCCGGGCCGACCTCCAGGAAGGCCAGATCCGGGTCGGCCGCCAGCACCTCGATCCCCCGGGCGAACTCGACCGTGGCCAGGATGTGGCGGCCCCAGTAGGCGGGGTCGGTGGCCTCCTGCGCGGTGATCCAGTCGCCGCTCACATTGGAGAGGAACGGCACCGTCGGCTCGTGCCGGGGCACCTGGGCGACGGCCCGGGTGAACTCCTCGACCACAGGGGCCATCAGGGCCGAGTGGAAGGCGTGGGAGGCGGCGACGGGGCGGGTCGCGATGCCCTGCCGCTCGGCAAGGGCGGCGAAGGCGGTGACCGCGTCGTCCGGGCCCGACACGACACAGTCGGCCGGGCCGTTGTGCGCCGCCAGGGACAGTTCCTCGGGCAGCAGTCGTGCCACGGTGGCCCGATCCGCGCCGACGCCGAGCATCGCGCCGCCCGTCTGCTGTTGCATGAGCCGGCCGCGCAGGGCGACCAGCCGGAGCGCGTCGGCGAGTTCGAAGACTCCGGCGCGGCAGGCGGCCGTGTACTCGCCGAGGCTGTGCCCGATCATGGCGGACGGTGTGACGCCCCACGAGCTCCACAGCTCGGCCAGTGCGTACTCCAGGGTCAGGAGGGCCGGCTGGGCGAACCGCGTGGCGCGGAGCGTGCGGTGTGCCTCCTCGTCGTCCTGCGCGGCGAGCAGCAGATCGCGGACGTCCATGTCGAGCTCCGGGCGCAGCAGTTCGGCGCATCGGTCGACGGCGTCGCGGAACACCCTTTGGTCCGTGTAGAGCCCGGCTGCCATCCCCGGGTAGGCGGAGCCCTGTCCGGTGAAGAGGAACGCGACGGAGGGTGCGGCGGCGTCCGCGACACCGGTCGTCACGCTCCCGGTGTCGCGGCTCTCCAGGGCACGCGCCGCGCTCTGCGGGTCCGGGGCGACGACGACGCGGCGGTGGCGGAACCCCTTCCGGCCCTGCGCCAGGGTGAAGGCGACGTCGGCGAGCGACGGGTCCTCGCGCCGCAGATGTCCGGCCAGCCGGTCGGTGGCCTGCTCCAGTGCCTGCGGTGTACGGGCCGACAGGACGAGCACCTGGGAGGGCCGGGCGGGGGCGGGCGGCCCGGGTTCGGGCGCCTGCTCGAGGACGACGTGGGCGTTGGTGCCGCCGAATCCGAATGCGCTCACCCCGGCTCGTCTGGGGGCGCCGTCCGGGGCCTCCCAGGGGGCGAGGGCGTCCTGGACGTGGAACGGCGTCCGGGGGAAGTCGATGGCCGGGTTGGCGTGGCGGAAGTGCACGGTGGGCGGCAGCGTGCGATGCCGCAGGGCGAGCGTGGTCTTGAGGAGTCCGGCGATCCCGGCGGCGGCGTCGAGGTGTCCGACGTTCGATTTCACCGAGCCGATCGCGCAGAATCCGGTGCGGTCCGAGCTTGCGCCGAAGGCCCTGGTCAGCGCCTCGACCTCGATCGAGTCACCGATCCGGGTGCCGCTGCCGTGTGCCTCGACGTAGCTGATGTCCTCGGCTCCGACACCGGCGATCTCCAGTGCCTCCAGCACGACGGCGGCCTGGCCGGCCACACCGGGCGCGGTGAAACTCGCCTTCGCGGACCCGTCGTTGTTGACGGCTGTTCCCTTGACGACCGCGTACACCGTGTCGTTGGCCCGCAGTGCGTCGTCGAGACGCTTGAGGACGACGACGCCCGCTCCGTTGTTGAAGACGGTGCCCCGGCTGTCGGCGGCGAAGGGGCGGCAGTGCCCGTCGGGCGACAGGATCCCGCTGTCCTGGTACCGGTATCCCTTGCCCGGGGGGACCTTGAAGGCCACTCCGCCGGCGATCGCCATGCCGCATTCGTGGTTCAGCAGGCTCTGGCAGGCGAGGTGGACCGCTACCAGGGAGCTGGAGCAGGCGGTGTGCACCGGAACGCTCGGGCCGTGCAGGTCGAGCTTGTAGGAGACGCGGGTGGTGAGGAAGCCGAGTTCGTTGCCGAGCCCCACGTTGGAGGCCCCGATGGAGGCGCCGCTCTCCAGGTTGGCGAAGACATGAGGAAGGTAGGCGCTGGTCCCGGCGCCGCCGAAGACGCCGACGCTCTCCTCGATCCGGTCGGGGTCGTAGCCGGAGTGCTCCACCGCCTCCCAGGCCAGTTCGAGGAAGATCCGGTGCTGTGGATCCATGATGGTGGCTTCGCGCGGGGTGTATCCGAAGAACTCCGCGTCGAAGAGGTCGACGCCCTCCGCCCGCGCCCCGGCCTTCACGTACCCGGGGCGGGAGAACTCCTCCTCGGGGACGCCGGCGGCGAGCAGTTCGGCATCGTCGAAGAAGGCCACGGACTCGACGCCGTCCCGGATGTTCGACCAGAACCGGTCCAGGTCGGGCGCTCCGGGGAAGCGGCCGGCCATTCCGATGACGGCGATGTCGGGGCCCAGTTCCTGCGAGTCGTCGGACTCTTCCACGTACTCACCCAATTCGTACGGACGCCTTCGTTCTGACTGAGACTGCCTGCGCGCGCTCGCCCGCCGCGGCGACGGGCACGCGGCGGTGTCCGTCGAGGCTTCGGGAGCCGGCCCCGACCGGGCGGGCCGCGCGCACGACGGCACGGACCGGGCGGGGGCGGGAGGGAGGTGACCGGTCGGCGGAGATCCCGCGCGAGGGGCGGGAGCCGAGTTCTGTCGGTCGGGCTGCGGGGACGAAGAGACATCGCGGCAGCGTCCCGAACATACTCTTAGCCGCACTTCCCGGTGTCAAGTGGCCTCATGGAGACGGCCGTTGCGGCCGGGCGGCCTGTCTGCGCCTCAGCTGCTGCTGGTGCTGACGCCTGCCGCGTTCCTTGGCGCTGTCCAGGCCGACGGAGCCGGCCGGGGCTCTCTCGGGGCCGGCGAGGGCGGCCTGGGCGCGGACGGTGGTCGAGCGGAACAGCTCCATCAGCTCGGTACGGATGCCCACGTCCGCCCCGAGCCGCTGGTGCAGTTCGATGAGCAGCAGCGAATGCCCGCCGAGATCGAAGAAGTTCTGGTCGAGGCCGATCTCCTCCAGGCCCAGGAGGGCACGCCACACATCGGCGACGGCCCGCTCCAGCTCGTTGCGGGGGGCCAGCACGGGTGCTTCGGTCCGCGTCGGCGCCGGCAGGGCTCTCCGGTCGACCTTTCCGTGCGCGGACAGGGGCAGGGCGGGCAGCACCACGAGCGCGGCGGGAACCATGTGGCGGGGCAGCCGTTCCCGCAGATGCTCCAGCACGGCGTCGGTGTCGGCGCCCCCGGCGTCCTGCGCGACGAGGTAACCGACGATCCTGGGCTCGTCCTGCCCCTCGCGCCGGACGACGACGATCCCTTCCCGTACGAGCGGGCAGTCGGTCAGGGCCGCCTCGATCTCGCCGAGTTCGACCCGGAACCCGCGGATCTTCACCTGGTCGTCGCCGCGCCCCAGGAATTCGAGGGCGCCGTCCCGGCGCAGCCGCACCAGGTCACCGGTCCGGTACATCCGGGGCCCGCCCTCCCCGCCGGGGAGGTCCGTCGCGCCGTCCTGCCGGGGAGTGCCGAGACGGTCGGGCACGAACGCGGCCGCGGTCAGGTCGGGTCTGCCCACATAGCCCCGGGCCACGTTGGCGCCGGCGATGCAGAGTTCGCCGGGGACGCCGGCCGGCACCTCTCGGCCGGCGCGGTCGAGCACGTACGCCGTGGTGTTGGGCAGTGGCCGTCCCAGCGGCGCGGTCACCGCCTCGGGCTCCGCGTCGCGGGGAACGCGCCAGGTCAGCACGCCCACGGTGGTCTCGGTGGGACCGTAGTGGTTGTACACCTGGCAGTCGGGTCCGGCGGTGCGGGCGACGGAGCGCAGCCACGGCCAGGCGGACGGCTCGCCGCCGACCACGAGGCGGCGCCGGGGCAGCAGGTCCTTGCCCCGTCCCGAGCGCATGAGGGCCTTCAGATGGGAGGGGGCGATCTTCAGGCAGTCGACCCGGTGTTCCGTCAGGTAGTCGGCGAGGGCTTCCGCGTCGAGGGCGCGCTCGCGGGTGATCAGGTGCAGCGTCCCCCCGGTCACCAGGGGCGGCACCAGCATGGTCAGGCACGAGTCGACGGTGAGCGGCTGCAGCATCGCGTAGCTCAGCGGCTCGTCGATGCCCAGCCGGTCCAGGACCGCGTAGGTGTAGTTGACGATCTGGCGGTGCTCGACGGCGACGCCCTTCGGTGCGCCGGTGGAGCCGGAGGTGTAGAGGATGTACGCGATGTTCCCGGGCGTCGCCCCGCTCCGCGGGCAGTCTGCGGGTTGGTCGCGCAGGGCGGTCCAGGCCGGGTCGAGTTCCACCGTCCGGATCGGGGCGCCGGGGTCCGCGGCGCCCGTGTGGACGAGGACGGCGGCGCCCGAGTCGCGGAGGATCGCCGCCCGGCGGGCCGCCGGGTCGGCGGGGTCCACCGGCACATAGGCTCCGCCTGCCTTGAGCACGCCGAGCACGGCCACGGCCATGGCCGGGGAGCGCTCCAGACACAGCCCGACCGGGCGTTCCGAGCCCACGCCCGCCGCCCGCAGCAGATGGGCCAACCGGTTGGCGAGCCGGTCGAGTTCGGCGAAGGTGAGCTCGGTGTCCTCGCCTCGTACGGCGACGGCGTCCGGGGTACGGGCGGCCTGTTCGGCGAAGAGCTCGTGCACGCACGAGGCCGCCGCCGGGTAGACGGCCGGCTCGGCCGGCGGGGCGTGGTCGGCGTCGGTGAGCACGGGCAGTGCGCCGACCGGGGTGTCCGGCGCCGCGAGCGCGCCCGTGACCAACTGCCGCAGGTGCGCGGCCAGGCGGGTCACGGTCTCGCGGTCGAAGAGCTCCGTGTCGTACTCGAACTGCCCGCGGACGGTGTTTCCGTCCTCGACGAGGTTCAGCGTGAGGTCGCGCTTGCTGGTTCCGTTGTGGAGGGGGAAGTCGCTCAGCCTCAGTCCGGCCATCGCGGGGAACGCCGGTGTGGAGCGCAGCGTGCACATCACCTGGAAGTACGGGACGGCCCCTGCGGTGCGGTCGGGGCGCAGCCGCTCCACGACCTTCTCGAACGGGACCTCCTGGTGGACCAGTGCCTCGCCGGCCACCTCGCGGACGTGCCGCACCACCTCGTGGAAGGTCCGGTCCCCGTCGATCCGGGCCCGCAGCAGCAGCGTGTTGACGAAGAGACCGATCATCGGTTCGACCTGGGAGTGGCCGCGGTTGGCGACCGAGGTCGCGACCAGGAAGTCGGTCCGGCCGGTGTAGCGGTGGAGGAGGACGTCGAGCGCCGCCATGGCGGTCATGAACAGCGTCGCGCCCTCCTGTCGGCCCAGCTCCCTGAGCCCGGCGACGGCGGCGGCGTCCAGGTCGAAGTCCACCACGTCGCCGCGGAACGCCGGAGTGAGCGGACGGGGCCGGTCGGCCGGGAGTTCGAGGACGGGCGGCGGGTCGGCCAGCGTCTTCTGCCAGTAGGCGAGTTGGTCGTCGTACGCGGCGCCGTCCAGCCTGTCCCGGTGCCAGCGCGCGAAGTCGCCGTAGTGGACGGGCAGGGGCCCGGCGGCGGGGCGTTCGCCGCGCAGGACGGCGTCATAGCCGGCGGCGACCTCGCGCAGGAGCACGCCCCAGCTCCAGGCGTCGCCCACGAGGTGGTGCATGGTGAGCACCAGGACGTGTTCGTCCGTGGCCGTGGTGATCAGATGAACGGCCACGGACGGGCCGCCGGTCAGGTCGAACGGGCGGGCCGCGATGGACCTGGCCAACTCATGGGCGTGCTGCTCCCGGTCCGGGGACGGCTGACCGGTCAGGTCGTGCCGCTGGATCGCCACGTGGTCCGGGGCGGGTGCGAAGCGCTGCCGGGGTTCGGAGTCGGCCAGTGCGAAGGTCGCGCGCACGACGGAGTGCCGGGCGATCGAGGCGTCCAGTGCGGCCTGGAGGGCCGGGACGTCGAGCGTGCCGGTCAGCCGTACCGCCGCGGGCACGTTGTAGGCCCCGGTGTCGGGGAACATCTGCTCGAACAGCCACAGTTGGCGTTGCGGGTACGACAGCGGGGCGCTGTCGCGTTCCGGGTGGGCGGTGATCGGCGTCTCGGACCTGGTGTTCAGTCCGCGCTGCGCGAGCAGTCGGCGCATCGCCTCCCGCCGCTTGTCGGCGATGTCGCCGCCGGTGCTCACAGGTCCTCCTGGGTCAGCAGTCGATCGAGCTCGCTGTCGGACAGCTCCGTGATCTGCAGCAGCAGCGCCGCCCGTTCGTCGACCTCGGGGCCGGCGTCGGGGTCGGCCCGCAGCGTCCGGACGACGCCGGCGACGGTGGCGTCCGCGAAGAACCTGTCCAGCGGGAACGCCGCGCCGAAGGTCTCCCGGACGCGGACGGCGAATCTGGTCGCGAGCAGCGAGTAGCCGCCCGAGGCCCAGTAGTCGTCGTGGACGCCCACCGGTCCGGTGGTGCCGAGCGTGTCCTGCCAGAGCTGGGCGACCGCCCGTTCGGCGTCGTCGCGCGGTGCGACCGAGGACACCGTCGCGGCCGACGACTCGGCCCGGGCGAGGCCGCTGAGCGCACGGCGGTCGACCTTGCCGCTCGGGGTCAGGGGCAGCTCGGGGCAGGGCACGAACAGCGTCGGGATCATGTAGCTCGGCAGCCGTCCGTGCAGGTGCCGGCGCAGCGCCTCCCCGTCGGTCTGCCGTCCTTCGGCCGCGACGCAGTAGGCGACCAGGACCTCGCCCTCGGCCGTCACGACGACCTGTTCCAGCGAGGGGTGCGCGCCCAGGGCCTGTTCGACCTCGGCGGGTTCGACGCGGAACCCGCGGACCTTGACCTGCAGGTCGCTCCGGCCGACGTACTCGATCACCCCGTCGGACCGGAATCGCGCCCGGTCACCGGTGCGGTAGAGCAGTCCCCCGGTCCGGTCGGGGAAGGGGCTCGGCACGAAGCGCTCGGCCGTGAGGTCCGGCCGGCCGGCATAGCCGCGGCCGAGGGCGGGTCCCCCGATGTACAGATCTCCCGCCACTCCCACGGGGACCGGCTGCATCAGGTCGTCGAGCAGGTATGCGCTGGTTCCCGCGATGGGCCTGCCCAGGGGCACCGTGCCCGCCGCCACGTCGGCCTCGGTCAGCACATGCCAGGTGA
Organism: Streptomyces sp. NPDC002623; assembly: GCF_053592635.1. NCBI lineage: Bacteria > Bacillati > Actinomycetota > Actinomycetes > Kitasatosporales > Streptomycetaceae > Streptomyces > Streptomyces sp. NPDC002623. The sequence goes on from NZ_JBSFWB010000005.1 coordinate 173,516, forward strand.
CATCGGCGGAGATCTCGGAGGCCCCGTACAGGTTGAGCAGCACTCGGCCCGGGAGGGTGTCCAGAAAGCGGCCCGCGAGGTCGGCGGGGAGGGCCTCGCCGCTGCTCACCCACAGGCGCAGGCCGGGCAGTTCGTCGGCGAGGCCGGGCACGGTGTCGAGGAGGGTCCGCAGCAGTGACGGGACGAGCACGATACGGGTGACCCGGTGCTCGGCGAGCACCGCCACCAGCGCGGGCGGGTCCATGAGCAGGGACTGCGGCAGCACCACGATCGGTACGCCCTGGCAGAGCGGCCCGAAGATCTCCCAGAACGAGTCCAGGAAGTTCAGCGAGGTCTTCTGGCAGAGGACGTCGTCGGGCTGGAAGGGGAACTCCCGCCACATCCACTCCAGTCGGTTGAGCATGCCCCCGTGCAGGCCGACGACGCCCTTGGGGACGCCGGTCGAGCCGGAGGTGTAGAGGACGTAGGCGGGCTGGGCGGAGTCGATGCGCACGTCGAGGGGTGTCGTGGCCTGTGCGGCGGACGCCCGCCACAGGGTGTCGACGTCCACCGTCCGTGCGGTGTGCGGGCCCTCGCCCAGGCGTTCTTGGTGGTCGCCGGCGACCAGCACCAGGTCGGCCTCGGCGTCGGCCAGCATGAACCGCAGCCGCTCCCGCGGGTAGGCCGGGTCGAGGGGCACATAGGCGGCGCCGGCCTTCATGATGCCCAGCAGCAGGACGATCGTCTCCGGGGACCGCTCGGCGCAGACGGCGACCCGTGACTCGGCGCCGACGCCCCGTTCCCGCAGCTCCCGGGCGAGTTGATTGGACCTGGCCTCGACCGCCTCGAACGTCAGTGCGGCGGCAGGGTCCGGCGCGCTGCGGATCGCGATGGCCTCCGGCGTGGCGAGGGCGCGTTCCCGGAACATCTCCGGGAGGGAGCGCGCTCCGACGTGCCCGTCGGGTCCGTGCGCCCACTCTCCGGTCACCTTCGCCCGCTCCGTCTCCGAGAGGAGGTCGAGCCGGGCGAGCGGGCGGTCGGGGTCCGCCACGACCTTGTTCAGGAGGGTGACGAAGTGCGCGCCGATCCGGGACGCGGTCTCCTCGGTGAACAGGTCCGTCGCGTACTCGACGATGCCGACGGCGTCGTCGCCCGTCTCCCGCAGCATGATCATGAGGTCGAACTTGGCGTTGACGGCGGGCATCGGCACCTGTTCGAGGTGCAGTCCGCCGAGGTCCAGCGGAGGCAGCGGGGCGTTCTGCAGGACCAGCACGTTCTGGAACAACTGGCCGTGGCCGAGGCTGCGTTCGGGTGCGACCGCCTCCACGACCAGCTCGAACGGCAGCTCCTGGTGGGCGTAGGCGGCCAGCGTCATCTCCTTGACCTGCGCCAGCAGGGCGTTGAACGAGAGGTCGGGATCGACGTCGGTGCGCAGGGCGAGCATGTTGACGAAGACACCGATCAGGTTCTCCACGTCGGGGTGGGTGCGTCCGGCGATCGGTGAGCCGACGACCACGTCCCGCTCGCCCGAGAATCGGTGCAGCACAAAGGTGAAGGCCGCCAGCAGCGTCATGAAGAGGGTGGCGCCCTGGCTGCCGCCGAGCTGCTGGAGCCCCTTGACCAGGGGGCCGGGCAGGGTGAGCGGGACCGTCGCACCGGCGAAGCTCTGGGCCGCCGGGCGGGGGTGGTCCGGCGGGAACTCCACGAGCTGGGGGGCGCCGGCGAGTTGCGCGCGCCAGTACTCCACCAGTTCGTCGCGCTCGGCGCCGTCGAGCCGCTGCCGCTGCCAGGCCGCGTAGTCGGCGTACTGGATCGGCAGCGGCGGCAGGCCCTCGGTGGACAGACCGAGGCGGCCGACGTAGTGGATGCCGAGTTCCCGTACGAACACGCCGGTGGACCAGGCGTCGGACACGCTGTGGTGCATCGTGAGCAGCAGGATGTGCTCCTCCTCGCCCACCCGCAGGAGCGTGGCCCGCAGCAGCGGCGCCCGGGTCAGGTCGAACGGCCGCCGTGACTCGTCGAGGGCGAGCTCCTCCCAGCGCTGTCGCCGCACGTCCTCCGGGAGGTCCCCGAGATCGGTGACGGGCAGCGGAACGCGGACGTCCGCCGAGATGCGCTGGGTGGGCCGCTCGCCGTCGTCGAGCACGAAGGAGGTCCGCAGGGCCTCGTGCCGGGCCACGATGTCGTCGAGGGAGGCCCTCAGCACCTCGGCGTCCAGGGGTCCCTCGATGCGCACGACGTCGGGGATGTTGTAGGCGGAGTTGCCCGGGGTGAGCTGGTCGATGATCCAGAACCGCTGCTGGCCGTACGAGAGGGCCAGGGCTTCGTCGCGCGGCACGACCGGAACGGGTTCGTGGACCGCCGCCTCGCTGTCGTCGCCGCGCACTTGGTCGGCGAGCCCGGCCACGGTCGGCCGGCGCAGCAGGTCGAGCAGCGACAGCTCGACGCCCAGGGCCGCGCGGGCCCGGGAGACGATCTGGGTCGCGAGCAGGGAGTGCCCGCCCAGTTCGTAGAAGTCGTCGTCGCGTCCGACCTGGTCGACGCCGAGCATCTCGGCCCAGATCTCGGCGATGACCGACTCCGTGGCATCGCAGGGCTGCGCGTAGTCGGTGCTCAGCTCGGGCCGCGGCTGGCGGGCCCCGCCGGCGGGTACGCGTCCGCGCCTGGCGACCTCGGGGTGGCGGACCCACCGGTCCAGCCGCTCCTCCAGGTCGGCGGTGACGATGGTGGTCACCCCGGCCTCGGCGCTCTCGGCGATCCGGCTCAGCAGCCGGATGCCGTCCGCGACGCCGACGCCGTACCGGGTGACGCTGGTCATCGGGCGGCCGAGGCCGTCGTCGGGGATCCAGTCCTCCATGTCGACGCTGATCCACCGCGTCCCCGGCCGCTCGGCCCTGGCCCGGGCGAACGCGTCGAGGAACACACAGGCCGAGGTGTAGCCGGACGTGCCGAGCCCGCCGAGCAGAGCCGCGTTCGAGGAGAACAGCAGCACGAACTCGGGTTCCCGCCCGGCCAGGGTCCTCTCCAGTACGCGGGTGCCGTCGACCTTGGCGCGCATCACGCCGTCGAGCCACTGCCGGTCGAGGGCGTCGATGGGCGCGAAGGCACTCTCGCCGACGACTCCGGCGGCGTGGAACACACCGGTGACGGGTCCCAGCCGCCGCTCCGTCTCCGCGAGGGCCTGCCGCATCTCCTCCTCGTCGGTGACGTCCGCCCGGCACACGAGGATCCGTGCGCCGCGTTCACGCATCGCGCGCAGTCGCCGGATCCTGCGACTGGTGGGGTCGGCGTCGCCGTGGCGGGCCGACCAGCTGTCCCACTCCTCCTCCTCGGGGAAGGCGGAACGCCCGATCAGCACGATGGACGCGGACAGGCCGGCGAGGTGGTCGGCCAGTTCGAGACCGACCGCGCCGAGCCCGCCCGTGATCACGTACACGCCTTCGGCGCGCAGCGGGCTGCGGGCCGCACCGAGCCTCAGCGGCTGGAAGGTCTGCGTCCACCGGGTGCGCCCGCGGTAGGCGAGCAGGCGTTCGTCGGGCGCTTCGGCGATGACGTCGAGGAGCCGGCCGGCGAGTTCGCCGACGCCGGGGCCGACGGTGTCGTCCGGGGCGACGTCGACGCAGCGCACGCTGATGCCCTCGTACTCCTGCGGTACGCACTTGGCGGCGCCGAGCAGGGTGGAGACCTCCGGCCTCGGCCGGTCCGCCCGCTCGACGCGGGCGAGCCCGTGGGAGACGACCCACAGATCGACGGGGGTGGCGGCGCTGCGGGCCGACAGGGCCCTGGAGAGCCACAGCAGGCTGTGCATGCCGTGTGTCCGGTCGCCGTCGTCCGGGTCCTCGCCGATGCTCCACAGGTGGAGCACCTTCGTGGGCCACCGGTCGCCGTCGAACCCGGCGAGCAGTTCGGCGTAGGCCGCCACATCGTCCGGGTCGATCTGGTGGTCGGCGGTGTCCCGCAGGCCGTCGGCGGGCTCCCGGGGGCCGGGCACGACGACGGTCACCCGGTGTCCGGCCGCCGTGGCACGGTCCTTGACGTCCCGGGCGAGCGGGTGCGGCAGGCCGTCCTGCCCGACCGGGGCGAGGAGCAGCCAGTGCTCCCCGGCGGCAGTGAGCGGCGCGGGGGGCGGCATGGGCGCCGACTGCCAGGCGGGGGCGAGCAGCCAGGATTCGGGGTCGTCCTGCCGGGTTGCGGCGGGACGGCGCCGGGGACCGTCGTCGGTCCGGTCGAAGCGGCAGCGCGTGCGCTCGAAGGGATAGGTGGGCAGCCCGACTCTGCGACGCCCGGCGGGGTCGGACAGGGGGCGCCAGTCCACGGCCGTGCCCGTGGTCCACAACTGGGCCACGGCGTCCAGGAGATGGCTGATGTCGTCGGGACGGCGGCGGTCGTGGACGGCCCGGAGCGAGGGCAGCACGACAGGGCGTGTCTGCGGGTCCGCCCGGGCCAGGTGCTCCGCCGCCAGCGCGCTCAGCGACTGTCCGGGGCCCACCTCGATCAGGGTGCGGTCGCGTTCGGCGCACAGCGTCGCCAACCCGTCGGCGAACCGGACGGTGCTCACACTGTGCCGGGCCCAGTACGCGGGGTCGGTCGCCTCTTCCGGGGTCATCCAGGTGCCGGTCACGTTCGACACGAGCGGGATGCGGGGCGGGGCGAGCGCAATGCCGGCCATGAGCTCGGCGAGGGGCGCGGCCATGCCGGCGACCATGGGCGAGTGGAAGCCGCGTTCGGCGCGCATCCGCCGGGCGGCGATCCGCCGGTCGGCGAGGCGTCGCTCCAGCGCCTCGATCTCGTCGGCCGGCCCCGACACCGCGGTCAGGGCGGGCCCGTTGACGAGAGCGACGGTCAGGGACCCGTCGAGGTGACGGGCGGTCTCCTGCGCGCCGAGCGGGACGGCCAGCATGGCGCCCGCCGGCATCCCGTCGAACAGCTCGGCACGGGCGACGACCACGGTCAGGGCGTCCTCCAGGGTGAAGACGCCCGCGACAGTGGCGGCGACGTACTCGCCCAGGCTGTGCCCGATCAGCGCGGTGGGCAGCACGCCGAGCGACTGCCACAACCGGGCCAGCGCGTACTCGACGACGAACAACGCCGGATGTGCGAGGCCGGTGCGCCGCAGCGGGTCGTCCTCCTCACCGCTGCCGCCGAACATGATGCGCCGCAGGTCGAACCCGCCGCTCGCGGTCGCCTCGACCGCCGGGCCCCGCAACCCCAGTTCGTCCCGGAGGTCGCGGCCGAGCAGCGGCCGGAGCAGCTCGCAGCACTCGTCGACGGCCGTCCGGAACTCCGGCACGTCCTGGTACAGGTCCCGGCCCATCCCCCGGTACTGATCCCCGAGTCCGGCGAACATGAAGGCGACGGGACGGTCCTGCCGGGGCGCGGTCCCTTCGTGCAGACGGGCGGGGTCGCCGCCCGCCAGCACGGCGAGCGCGTCCTCGCGGTCCCGGCACACCAGCGCCCTGCGGTGCTCGAACGGGACCCGGCCCCGGCTCAGGGTGTGCGCGACGTCCGCTGTCGTCAGCCCGGGCCGGTCCTCTAGGTGACGGGCGAGTCTTGCGGTCGTCTCCTCCAGCGCGGAGGGCGTCCTGGCCGACAGCACGAGCAGCTGGGGCCCCGCGTCGTCGGGGGCCGGCGGGGCGGCGGGCGCCTGCTCCAGAACGACGTGGGCGTTCGTGCCGCCGAAGCCGAAGGCGCTGACGCCGGCCCGCCGGGGGCCCTCCCGGTCGGGCCAGTCGGCGAGTTCCGTGTTGACGTAGAAGGGGCTCGCGGCGAAGTCGATCTGGGGGTTGGGCTCGGCGAAGTTCAGCGACGGCGGGATCTTCCCGTGGTGCAGGGCCAGGGTCGTCTTGATCAGGCCGGCCGCGCCCGCCGCGGCGTCCAGGTGCCCGATGTTGGTCTTGACGGAGCCGATGGCGCAGTATCCGGTCGCGTCCGTGCTCTGCCGGAAGACCTTGGTCAGAGCGGCGACCTCCACCGGGTCGCCGAGCTTCGTCGCGGTGCCGTGCGTCTCGATGTAGGAGACGGTCGACGGATCGACGTCGGCGATCTTCTGCGCGCGCAGGACGACCTCGGCCTGTCCGTCCAGGCTGGGCGCGGTGAAGCCGACCCGGTTGGCGCCGTCGCTGTTGACCGCGGACGCCTTGATGACGGCGTACACGGTGTCGCCGTCCGCCACGGCGTCGCTCAGCCGCTTGAGGGCGAGGACGCCCGCCCCGCTGCCGAAGACGGTGCCGTCGCCGGCCGCGTCGAAGGCCCGGCACCGCCCGTCGGAGGACGCCGTGCCGCCGGGGACGTGCACATAGCCCGTGCGCTCGGGCAGCACCACCGTGCTGCCGCCGACCAGTGCCAGGTCGCACTGGTAGCTGAGCAGGCTGTCGCAGGCGAGGTGGGCGGCGACGAGCGAGGTCGAGCAGCCGGTCTGGACCGTCATGCTGGGGCCGCGCAGATCGAGGTGGTACGAGACCCGGCTGCTCAGGAAGTCCTTGTCGTTGCCGAGCATGGCCAACTGGGTGTCCGAGTCGCCGATGTCCGGGTGATCGAGCAGGTTGTACAGCAGATAGGTGCTCAGGCCCATGCCGGCGTAGACGCCCACGGTGCCGGCCTGGTCCGACGAGGTGTGACCGGCGTGCTCGAGGGCGGCCCAGGCGGTCTCCAGGAAGAGCCTCTGCTGGGGGTCGAGCAGCGCGGCCTCGCGCGGCGAGTACCCCCAGAAGCGGTGGTCGAAGCCCTCCGGGTCTTCGATCGGGGCGCCCACGGGGACGAAGCCGGGTCGGCCGGAGACCTCCGGCGGTACGCCCAGGTCGGCCAGTTCCTCAGGGGTGAAGTGCCGGATGGACTCGACGCCGTCACGCAGGTTCGCCCAGAACGTCTCGACGTCGGGAGCGCCCGGGAACCGGCAGGCCATGCCGATGACGGCGATGTCCGATCCGGGGTCCTCCGCCGGCTCGTTGAGCTCGCTCATCACGCCCTGCCCCTTCCACCGAGCCCGCGGGACCTTCGCCTGCTGTCGCGTTGCCGGCGCGCTCGTTCCTGGCTGTCGGAGAACACCTGCCGGTCCGTCTCGGCGCCGTCGCCGCCGAGATGGGTGGCCAGCGCGCTGACCGTGGGGTGCTCCAGGAGTTTGATCAGGGGCAGCTCCACTCCCGTGGCGCGCTGCAGCCGGTTGTGGACCTGGACCATGAGCATGGAGTGCCCGCCGAGGTCGAAGAAGTTGTCGTAGAGCCCGACCGAGTCGACCTTGAGCACCTCGCTCCAGATCTCGGCGATCGACCGTTCCAGTTCCGTCACCGGCGCCGCCTGGGCGCCGTGTCCGGCGCCCGACCACTCCAGGGCCGCGAGGGCTTTGGCGTCGACCTTTCCGTGGGCGGTGCGCGGCAGGTCGGGCAGGAGGACGAAGCCGGTGGGGATCATGGACTGCGGCAGCCGCTCGCGCAGACCGCGCTGGAGGTCCCGGCTCGACGGGGCCGCGCCGTCGGACGCCACCACGTAGGCGACCAGCCGGGTGCCGGCGGAGGCCTCCTGCCGGGCGAGCACGACGGCCTCCCGGACGTCCTCGCGGGCCCCCAGGGCCGCTTCGATGTCGCCGAGCTCGATGCGGTGACCGCGTACCTTGACCTGCCGGTCGATCCGCCCGAGGAACTCGATGCGGCCGTCGGGGCGGTAGCGGGCGAGGTCGCCCGTGCGGTACAGGCGCGCTCCGGGCGTCCGTGCGAACGGGTTCGGCACGAACCTGTCGGCGGTCGCGTCCGGGCGGCCCCAGTAGCCGCGGGCCAGCCCGGCGCCGCCGATCACCAGTTCGCCGGCCACGCCGACCGGGACCGGTCGCAGCCCCTCGTCCACGATGTGGATCTGGGTGTTGGCGACGGGGCCGCCGAGCGGCACCGTCTCCTCCACGGCCGTCACCTCGTGGGTGGCCGACCAGATCGTGGTCTCGGTGGGGCCGTACATGTTGATCAGCCGGGCGGGCAGACGGTCCCGCAGTTCCCGGGCGAGAGCGGGTGGCAGTGCCTCGCCGCCCAGCAGCAGCGCCCGCAACGACGTCAGGCCGCCGAGTGCGCCCTCGTCGAGCGCCATCAGCTGCATCGCCGAGGGGGTCGCCTGCAGCAGGGTCGGCTGCCAGGCGGCGATCTGACCGGCGAGGGACCGGTCCTCGGTCCCGGTCGCGTCGGCCTCGGCCTCGGCGGGGGTGGTGCCGCGCCCGCTCCGCTCGCGCACCAGGTCGAGGGCCGGCAGTCCGTCCAGGACCGTCCGGCCGGGCAGCCCGAAGTCCACCAGACAGGCGATCTCGTCGACCCCGGCCTCGGCGCACCGCTCGATCAGCGGGCGCACGGACTCGGGGGTCCCGAACAGTGCGCCGGTGTCGAAGTAGCGGTTGAACGCGAACTCCAGCAGATCGTCCAGGTCGGCCTTGCTCATGCCGGCGAGGTCGACCGGCAGGCGCAGCGTGCGCACCAGGTTCTCGATCAGTCCGACCGATGACCGCAGGTAGGCGGTGAACGGCTCGCGGACCTGTTCCTTCACCTCTTCGACGTCGTCGCCGAGGAAGGTGTGCAGCATCAGGGTCACCACTCCGGCGTCCGGGTCGTGGCCGTGCCGGAGCCGGGCGTCGCGGTAGCGGCGTACGTTCTCGGCGACCTGCTCGACGGTCTGGCCGAGGAGGTGCGTGAGGACGTTCGCGCCGATGGCTCCCGCCCTGGTGAAGGTGTCGGGGCTGCCGGCTGCGGTGATCCAGGTGGGCAGGGCGGGCTGGAGGGGAGCGGGGCGGATGCCGATGTCCACCGGCTTGCCGGTGCCGCCGGGCAGGGTGACCGTCTCGCCGCGCCACAGCCGCTGCACGGTGTCGATGTCCCGGAACATCTGTTCCTTGCGGTCCTCGTACCGGTCCGGGAAGAAGACGAAGTCGTCGGCGTGCCAGCCGGAGGCGAACGCGACCCCGGCCCGTCCATGGGAGATGTTGTCCACGAGGGACCACTCCTCCGCCACCCGCACCGGAGAGTGCAGCGGCAGGACGACGCTGCCCGCCCGGACGGCCACGTTGCGGGTCACGGCGGCGATGGCGGCGCTGAGCACCGAGGGGTTGGGGTAGAGGCCGCCGAACTCGTGGAAGTGCCGCTCGGGGGTCCACACGGCGGTGAAGCCGTGCTCGTCGGCGAAGCGGGCGCTGTCGAAGACGAGGTCGTAGCGCCGGTCGGCCTGGTCCGTGCCGGAGCGGGCGTCGCTGGCGAAGAAGAACAGGCTGAAGTCGACGGGTCTGCCCGGGGCCGTCGCCGGGGTCTGCCGGGAGAACGCGTCTTCCGCGAGTACCACCTTGGCGCCGCGGGTGAGCGTCCACAGCAGTTCCAGGACGGAGATGTCGAAGCCGGCGTTGGTCACCGCGAGCATGGTGTCGTCGGGGCCGCAGCCCACTCGCTCGTCCATGGCGGCGAAGAAGTTGCCGACGTTGCGGTGGCTGACCACCACGCCCTTGGGGACGCCGGTCGAGCCCGAGGTGTAGAGGAGGTAGGCGGCGTTGTCCGCGGCGGCCCGGCCGGCCGGGCCGCCGGTGCGGCCGTCCGGTGCGGTGAGGACGTCGTCGACGTCGAGCAGGGGTACGGCGGTGTCCGCGACCCGGTGCGCCACGCGACGGCGGGTCACCAGCAGGTCGAGCCGGCCGTCCGAGACCACCACGTCCAGCCGGTCGCGCGGGTAGTCCGGATCGAGCGGCACATAGGCTCCGCCGGCCTTGAGGACGCCCAGCATCGCGACGATCAGCTCCGGTGAGCGGTCCAGGCAGATCCCGACGCGGGACTCCGCGCCGACGCCCCGCGCCACGAGTTCCCGGGCCAGCCGGTCCGATGCCTCGGAGAGCTCCCTGAAGGTGAGCCGTGCCGACCGGAAGACCACGGCGACGGAGTCGGGCGTGCGGGCGGCCGCGGCCTCGAACTCCTCGTGGACGCAGAGTTCGCCGGGCAGGTCCAGGGCGGTGTCGTTCCAGTCGACGAGCATGCGCCGGGATTTCTCCGCGCTCAGCAGCGGCAGCGCGGAAAGGGTCCGGTCGGGGTCGCCGACGATTCCCCCGAGCAGGGTGCGGAAGTTGTCGGCGAGGTCGGCGACGGTGGCGCGGTCGAACAGGTCGGCGTTGAACTGGACGCGTCCGACGAGGCCGTCCCCGTGTTCCGCGACGATCACGGTGAGGTCGAACTGCGCGGTGCGCTGCGGGACATGGACGGGGACCAGCTCGAGCCCCGCCACGGTGAACGGCTGCGTCCCGTGCCCGGTGGCGACCGCCGCGAGGTCGCCGGGGAACCGGGACGGCGCCTGATGGTGGATGAACATGGCCTGGAAGACCGGGGACCGCGCCGGGTCCCGGCCGGCCTGGAGCTGCTCGGCCAGCAGGCTGAACGGGTAGTTCTGGTGGGCCAGCGACTCGGAGACGGTCCGGGAGAACCGGCCCAGCAGCTCGCGGAAGACCGGATCGCCGCTCAGGTCGCCGCGCATGACCACGGGATTGACGAAGTAGCCGACGGTGTCCGCGTACGCGGCACGGCCGCGGCCGGACACCGGCGAGCCGACCAGGATGTCGGACTGGCCGCTGTAGCGGTGCAGCAGGACCTCGAACGCGCACAGGAGCGCGGTGTACAGCGTCGTCCCGGACTTCCGGGCCAGGGCGGTGAGCCCGTCGAGCAGTTCCCCGTCCAGGGTGAAGTCGTGGGTGTCGCCGCGGTAGGTCTGGACGGGGGGCCGCGGCCGGTCGGTGGGGAGCTCCAGCACGGGCAGTTCGCCGCCGAGCCGCTCCCGCCAGAACGCGGCGGCGGCCTCGCCCTCGGCGCTCGCCGCGTACCGGTGCTGCGCCGCGACGAAGTCCGCGTAGTCGCCGGCCGGCGGCAGTTGCGGTCCCGTGCCGGTCGGCGCCGCCCGGTAGCAGCGCGCCAGTTCGTCGACGACCAGGGACATCGACCAGAAGTCGGCCACGATGTGGTGCATCACGAGCAGCAGTACCCGGGAGCCGTCGGCGCGTCCGCACAGCCGGGCTCGCACCAGGGGTCCCTCCGCCAGGTCGAAGGGCTCGGCGGCCGCCTCGGCCAGCAGGTCCTCCAGGGCGCCCGGCGCGGCGTCCGCCACGGCCGTACGGTCGAGAACGACCTTCCCCTCGGCGCCGACCGTGCGCACCGGTTGTCCGTCGCGGGCGGTGTACGAGGTGCGCAGTGCGGCGTGCCGCTCCACCACCTGGTCGAGCGCCCGCTGCAGGGCCTCCGGGTCCACGTCCTCGGGGAGGCGTACCGCTCCGGCGACGTTGTAGGCGGCGCCACAGCCGGTGACGCGGTCGAGGAACCACAGTCCGCGCTCTCCGTGGCCGAGCCCGTCGGCCGCCGGGCCGGGCGGCCCGTCCGGTGCCGTGGCCCCGGTCGAGGTCTGCGGTCCGGCGGGGTCCCCGGCCGCTTCGAGGCCGGCCACCACCGCCGCCAGGACGTCCAGGAGCGGGGCGCCGTGCATGGCCTCGTGTCCGAGTTCGACGCCGAACGTCTTCTCGACCTCGTGCTGGATCTCCAGGAGGTCGAGGGAGTCGAGGCCGAGGGCGGGCCCGGACCTGCTGAGGTCCAGGGCGTGGGGGTCGCCGCCCGCGCGCAGCGCGACGTGTGCCCGCAGACAGGACTCGACCGCCTCCGGTGTCCGCGCCCCGTCCGCTCCGGCGGCGGCCGTGGCGGCGGTCGCGTCTGCATCGTCGTCCTGACCGAACTCGTGGACGCCGAGCACGGCGAGCGTGCCGGCCAGGTACTGCTCCCGGGCCGCGAACCGCTGGATCTTGCCGCTCGACGTGCGGGGCAGCCGTCCGGGCCGCACCAGCGCGAACGCGTACGGGGCGATGAGGTGGTGCTCGCCGATCGCGGCCCGCACCGCCGCCGCGACCTCCCGTACGTCGGCGTCGCGGGACACCCGCTCGGTTTCGTGCGTGACGATCAGCGTCTCCCGGCCGTCGACGGGGACGGTGAAGCAGGCTCCGCCGTTGTGCTGGAGTGCCGGGTGGGACCGGAAGGCGGTGTTCTCGATGTCCTGCGGATAGTGGTTCACTCCGCGCAGGATGATCAGGTCCTTGATGCGGCCGGAGACGAAGAGTTCGCCGTCGGCGAGGTGTCCCAGGTCGCCGGTGCGCAGGAACGGGCCTTCTTCCGAGCCTTCGATGCGGGCGCCGAAGACCTCGGCGCTGGTCTCGGGTCGCTCCCAGTAGCCCTGGGCGACGCTCGGGCCGCTCACCCAGATCTCGCCGACCTCGCCGTCCGGGCACCGCCGACGCGTCTCGGGGTCGACGATGGCCAGTTCCTGATCCGGGGAGGGCTGTCCGCAGCCCACGATGGGGTCGGTGCCCTCGTTCTCCCGCACCACCGGCGCCGCCTCGGGCGAACCGCCGGTCACGATGAGAGTGCCCTCGGCCAGTCCGTAGCACGGGTAGAACGCCTCGCGGCGGAAACCGGTGGGCGCCAGGAAGTCCGCGAAGGCGTCCATCACATCGGCGCGGATGGGCTCGGCGCCGTTGAAGGCGACCTTCCAGCAGCTGAGGTCCAGCCCCTCCAACTGCTCGGGGGCGATCCTGCGAAGGCACAGCTCGTAGCCGAAGTTCGGCCCGCCGCTCGTCGTGGCCCGATGCTCGGCGATGGTCTGCAGCCAGCGCAGGGGCTCCGCCGCGAATCTCATCGGCGGCATCAGCACGGTCGGGTATCCGGTGTACAGCGGCTGCAGGATTCCGCCGATGAGGCCCATGTCGTGGTACGGAGGCAGCCAGATCACGGTCTTGCTGTCGGGCGTGAGCTCGAAGAACCGCTCGATGTCCGCGCCGTTGTGCAGCAGGTTCCCGTGGCTGACCATCACCCCCTTGGGAGTGCCCGTGGAGCCGGAGGTGTACTGGAGGAAGGCGAGCGTGTCGCGGGACGCCGGCGACGGCTGCCAGTCGGTCTCCGGGGCCACGTCGGTGTCCACCCCGATCCAGCGCAGCGTGCCGAGGACCGGGTTGGACTCCGCGAAGGCGTCGCGCTGCCGCGCGATGGCCCCGGTGGTCAGCGCCGCGGACGGGCGGGCGTCGGCGACGATCGCCTCCAGCCGGGACAGGCTGCGGACCGCACTGGACCCGTGCGGCGGATACACGGGCACGGCGACGACCCCGGCGTACAGACAGGCGAAGAACGAGGCGACGTAGTCGAGGCCGGGCGGCAGGATGAGCACCACGCGATCGCCCGGAACGCACGTCCTGCGCAGCGTCGCGCCGATCTCTCGCGCCCTGAGGTCGAGTTCGCCGTAGCTCCAGGAGACCTCGTGGTCGCGCTCCAGGAACGTATAGGCGACGGAGTCGGGTCGGTCCGCGGAGCGGCGCAGCAACAGATCGGTGAGCGAGTCGGCGACGCGGCTCGCAGGCCGTCCACTGTTCATCGAGGCTGGTCCTTCCCCCGTGATCGAGGTGTTGTCTGCGGTGGCCGGATCTGCGGCCTGGACGACGTTGCGGTCGGTGGTCAGCCGCGGCCGACGACCTGCCTGGCGTACTGGCCGAGCATGGACTGCTGGATCTGGGTGGTGCCCTCGATGATCTCCATGACCTTCGCGTCCCTGAAGTGCCGTTCCACCTGGCCGGGCGTGCCGATGCCCTGGGCTCCGTGGATCTGCACGGCGTCGGCGGCCGCCTGGTTGGCCAGCAGCGAGGCCCGGTACTTGGCCATGAGGGTGAGGTTGACCGCGTCCGCCTCGCCCTGGTCCTTGCTCACTCCGGCCTGGTGGCACAGCAGCCTGGCCGCGGTGATGTCGGTGACCATGTCGGCGAGCATCCGTCGGACCAGCTGGTGGTCGCTGATCGGGCTGCCGTACTGGTGGCGTGCGTCGGCATGGCGGACCGAGGCCTCCATGCACGCCCGGGCCAGTCCCACCGATCCCCACGCGGTGCTGTAGCGGCCCAGGTCGAGGGAGGAGGAGGCGATGAAGGTCAGCCCCATGCCGGGCCGGCCCACGAGCGCCCGGGCGGGGACCCGGCAGTCGTCGAAGACGAGCTCGCCGAGCATGGAACCCCGCAGTCCCAGCAGGCCGTTGAGGGGGTTGACGGTGAGGCCGGGGGTGTCCCGCTCGACCAGGAAACCGGTGTGCTTGCCGTCCAGCTTGGCGAAGACCAGGAACAGGTCGGCGATCTGGCCGAAGCTGATCCACTTCTTGCTTCCGCGCAGTAGGAACCCGTCGTCGCCGTCCGGGGTGGCGACCGGCTCGGCCGCCATCTCGATGGAGGCCGCGTCGGAGCCGATGCCGGGTTCGGTGAGGGCGAAGGCCGCGAGCGTCTCGCCACGGCGGATCGGGCCGATCCAGCGGTCACGCTGTTCGGCGGTGCCCCAGCGGTCGACGGCCTGCGCCACCATGTCCTCGACGGCGACGAAGTTGCGGATGTTCTGGCAGGCGCGGCCGAGTTCCTCGCTCAGCAGTCCGTAGGTCACCCAGTCCATGCCGCCGCCACCGCCGGCCGCCGACACGGTGGCCGCGAGGCAGCCTTCCTGGGCCAGCGCGCGCACCACGTCCGTGGAGATGCGTTGGTCGGCGTCGAACGCGGCGGCGTGCGGAAGGATCTCCTTCTCGGCGAACACCTTGAACTGGCTCCAGGCCGCCCGCTGTTCCGGAGACAACTGGACGATCACAAACAAGCACCACCTTGTGTCACGAGCGGAGGAGTTGGCTGCCGCGCCGCGGTGAACGCGCGCGAGCCGGGCGTCATCGGTCGCAAGGACGCCCGTGGGAGGGTGAGAAGGAGTGAGGCGAGAAGGAGTGAGATGAGTCGCCGGGCGCCGGAACGCTGTCGGGTGGAGCCTCACGGGGATTCGGCGTGGCCGCCGGGATCGCGCTCCCGCCGGGCTCGAAGGCCGGCTCGGGGGGCGACCTGCACATACACCTGTGCAGTCTGGTTTTCATACTCTTAGTCGCCAGACCGGAAGTCAAGGGTCAACCAGCCTGCACACGGCCCCCGTCGGGCACGGTGTCACCGTGGCGCACGGCGTCATCCCACCGACTGGAGCACATCGGCCTCGTAGTAGTAGACCCGGCGGCCGTTCGCGCGCCGGCGCCAGCTGTTGACCGACGCGAGCCGGTAGACGTTGCTGGTGGACAGGCCCCAGAGCTTGGAGACCTCCACGACGGTGAGCCACCGGTCGCCGCCCGTGGCGTTCTGCCGGCCCACTCGCCGGTCCAGTTCACGCCAGCGGTGTGCGGGCCAGGAGTGCCCGGGGTCGATGTCGCAGCGCACCTCGCTCGGCAGGAGCTGCTCATGGGGCTGGATCACGGCGACCAGGGAGCCGTCGCACTGCGGCTCGACACACCGGCCGACCCTGAACTTACGGGTCCGGTGGGGATAGGCGGCCCGTTTCGCCTTGGCGGTCGTCTCGGCGATCTCATCGACGATGTCGCCGGCTGCGGCATGTGCACAGAGCCAATGGGCATGGCGGTGAAGAAAGGCCGCCATCGCGTCGACCGACCGATCGGGGGCTGCGCAGGACTGCTCCGCGGCGACCAGGTCGGACCAGGCCAGCAGACGCGCCCGGAGCAGATCACGGGCGTCCACGGCACTGGAATTGAGTGAAATTCCACGACCCAGCTGACGGGATACCTTCTCGCCCTTCTGGGGCGACACCGTCAGCATTTCCTCGCACTGGCGATAGAGTCGCGGAAAAGAAGTCAGATTCCGCTTGAATTCATCGAAACAGCTTATGCACACGCGCAGCCCGGCCGGTCGCATCCGGGTCATATCACGCTCACAACTGGGACATCGCAGACATTTTTCATCCTGCCGCACGCCGTTGGACACATCGACTCCCGATAGAGAAGAGAGGAATTCGAGCACCGGCTCCTGCGCGCGCAACCACGCGAAGGAGACATGAATGAGTTCCCGCCAGGGTTTTGGTGCAACTCGGAGCACGTTCTCCGAATGCACCGTGTATTCGCGTCAGGCCGCCCCGCCCAGGGCGCCGGCTCCCTCGCGTACGGCGGCGGGCCAGCCGTCGGAGTCGAGGCCGTACTGGCACAGGAAGGCGTAGACGAGCCGCTCCAGTCCGAATCCCACGCACCCGCTGCGCACGGCGCCTTCCGTGCCGTGGTCGATGCCGAAGCTCTGGCCGAACAGGTCGTCGTGGAAGTTGAAGGAGCCCACGGCGATGGTCCGTCCGGGCGCGACGGTGAGGCGGAGTTCGTACTTGAGCTCCAGCAGCCGCTGCGACCAGATCCGCGCGGAGGTGTCGCCGCCGCCGAAGAACGGGTCGTTGCCCACCTCGCAGAAGCCGCTCAGGCCGAGCTCCTCCATGAAGGCGAAGATCTTCCGCATGAACAGCTCGCGCGAGGCCAGCACGTCCTCACGCGAACCCATGAAGACGATCTCCCGGATGGTGAAGTCCCAGAGCCGTTCCATCGTCGTGGCGTACGCCGCCTCGAACCGGAAGGACTTGCCCCTGGCCGTGACGACGTGCACCCCGTCCGTGTCCAGCGTCCGTCCGCGATACTGGTGGAACGTGTGGTAGCACATGGTCGGCGGGAGGCAGTAGTCCACGTTGCGGCAGGCGGCGAGGACGGTGGAGTCGAGCCCCGTGTCGGCGTAGGACTTCTGGAACCCCTGGTACACGTCGATGTCGTTGTGCAGCCGGGTCACGAACATCAGATGCTGGGGGAACGAGGCGAAGTAGCCGGCCGTCGCGAGGGCGTCGGTGCTGATCAGCGTGGGGTAGCGGTACTCCCGCGGGGCGAAGTCCTGCCCCAGGATCTGCTTCACCGCCCGGTCGAAGTACGCGAGCAGCGAGAGCAGAGGTTCGCCGACGGCGACCTGTCCTTCGCCCGCCTCGGTCACCGCGCCCGCCAGGGCGAGCAGTTCGAACGTCCCCTCCTCGACCACACGCTCGTGCGGGGACGTCCACACCGACTTGACCCGCGTCGTGCGCTGCTGGCGGACGTCGCTGTCGACGACCCGGTTCACCTTGTCGGCGAGCTCCTCCGCGCCGAGCGGGGTGGCGGTGCGCAGGATCACCCCTCGCACCTCGCCGTCGGCCGTGTCCAGTTCGTATCCCGTGATCTCCGACGACACGAAGAGGAGACGACGCTCGATCTCGGAGGCGAGTTCGCCGGCCACCGGGGTGTGCAGCTCGACCCGGGTCCGGAACTCCTCGGTGCCGGCGCCTGTCGTCGCGGCGTCCGTCGTCGCGGTGTCCCGTCGGGTGGTGTCTGTCATGTCGCTCGCTCCTGGGCGGCTGGGAGAACAGGGAGGTCGACGAAGGAGGCCTGCGCGCCTCTCCGGTGTATCTGGACGACGGGTGGCGGGTAGTGCACCGGGGTCTCGGCGTTGTCCCTGTCGCAGCAGGTGACGGCGATCCGGAGCCGGTGCCCCGGGGCGAACACATGGCTGATGGGATGCAGATCGAAGGTCAGCGCCACCGGCTCCTCGGGCAACGGCGACCGGGTCCGCTGCGAGCACGGGTGGTACGGCAGCGCGAGGTTGTCGTACGGAGCGGCGCCCAGCGCCCGGTGGGAGGCGCGGATCACGCCCTCGGTCACGTAGTGGGAGACCCCTTGGCCGTCGACGTCCTCCAGGTAGACGAAGAAGTCGCCGTCCGGGTGCGTCGACGTCACCCACAGTTCGGCGACCGGGTGCCCGGTCACCTCCAGTTCCCGCTCCAGGGGCGCTGTCGTGTAGGTGAGGGCCGACAGGTCGTTGCCCGTCATCGGCTCGTAGCCGAACGGTCCGCCGTAGCCGTCGGTCCAGCGGGTCGCCGTACCGGAGGTGGCCGTGAAGTCGACGACGAAGTCGTCGATGCCGCCGAGCCGCGAGGGCGCCTCGGCCACCAGGGAGCCGTCGTTGACGGAGTACGCGGGCGCGGCCGGCCCCGCGCCGAAGTACATCCGCGTCGTGCGGACCCCGGGGGGCGGCCACCGGTCCGCGGTGCCCCACTCCTGGCCACGGGGTGCGTTGCGCCGGCGGTAGCGGATGGCGGGCTCGTCCATGACCCCGGTGTCGACGCCCTTGAGCCAGTGGTCGAACCAGCGCAGGTGCTCGGCCGCCAGGTCGGCGCCGTCCCTGCCGTTGTGCGACCAGTCGCCCACGAGCAGCTTGCGCGGTCCGGTGAGGTTGGCGTGCCACAGGAACGCGTCGCGCACCCACATGTCGTGCCAGCCGGTGAGCTGGTAGACGGGCACGCCCGCGTCGGCGATCGCCCCGACCCGGCCGGAGGGGCTCTGCTGCGCGTACGGCAGCCCGTCGTCACCGTCGTCCCTGCTGTCCCGGCAGGGCAGGGCGGCGGCCCTCGCGATGACGTCGGTGTTGGCCCGGTGTTCCTCGACCGCGGCGCGAGCCGACGAGCGGTCGTCCCGCACGGGCGCGGCCTCGGTCTCCGTGTCCAGCCGTCGCACCATCGCCCCCCAGTTCCGGATGAAGTCGTGCCGGAACGCGCCTCCGGGACGGAGGAACGAGTAGAGGTCGAAGAGAGCCACCTGCGGGAAGATCGCCTTCAGACCGGGCGGGGCGGCGCCGGCGGCGAGGAACTGGGTGATGCCGAGATAGGACTCCCCGTACATGCCGATGTTTCCGTCGCACCAGCCCTGCGCGGCGAGCCACTCCGTGATCTCGTAGGCGTCCCGGGTCTCCTCGGCGCCGAACTCCGTGCCGCGCACGCCGCCGGAGGCGCCCGTGCCACGGGCGTCCGCGGCAGCGATCACATAGCCGTCGTCGAGGATCCGCCGCAGCCAGGGGCGGCTGTCGAGCTTGGTCCAGGTCAGCCCGTCCACCAGGTCCGAGCGGTGGTAGCGGTCGTGGCACCACAGGGCCGGCAGCGGCTCCTCGACCAGCCGGCCGTCCCGCTTGGGACGGAACACGTCCACGGCGATCCGGACCCCGTCGCGCATCGTGACGTAGTGGGTGGAGGACTCGACGCCGTCCACGGCTTCGAGATAGGCCACCAGGTCCGCCGACCGCTCCTCCAGCAGCACCCGCAGCGCCTCGTCGAGTTCGCCGGACGACGTCTCGTGGTGCAGCCGGCCGCCGGACGTCCACACCCGGACGTTCGAGGCCCGCAGCCGCAGCAGCAGAGGGACGACGGCCGTGCCGTCCGCGCCGGGGCCCGGCACGGCGCCCTCGGTCCGCGTCGTCATGTCGTACGCCTTTCTGTCTCGCCCGTCACTGGACGGACGCCCCGCGCGGCCGCTCCCGATCGCCGCGCGGGCGTCCGCAAGGTCACGCCGCCGGCACGGTCTTCGACGTCACGAGACGGACGAGTCCGTCCACCGTGCGGAAGTTGTCGAATTCCATGTCGTCGGGGGTGAGCTTGATCGAGAACTCCTGCTCCACGAAGAGCGCCAGTTGCATGGCGAAGAGCGAGTTGACGTATCCCAGCGCGAAGATGTCGTCGCTGTCGTCCAGGGCCCGGCCGTTGAGCTGCGGTGTGAGGAACTCCCTGACCCGGGTGCGCACGTCGTCCTGCATGGTTACTACCTCCGATGTGGGGTGGGGTTTTCAGTAGCTGTAGAAGCCGCGGCCGGTCTTGCGGCCCAGCAGCCCGGCGTCGACCATCTTCAGGAGCAGCGGCGCGGGGCGGTACTTGCTGTCCCGGAAGCTCTCGTACATGACGGTGATGGAGTTCAGGATCGTGTCCAGGCCGATGAGGTCGCCGGTCTCCAGCGGCCCCATCTTGTGGCCGAAGCACCCCTTGAACATCCGGTCGACCTGGTCGGCCGTGGCGACCTGGTCCTGGACACAGAAGATCGCCTCGTTGATCGTCAGCATCAGTACGCGATTGGTGACGAAGCCCGGCGCGTCCTGGACGACGATGCCCTCCTTGCCGAGGTCCCGCAGCAGCCCCAGCGCGGTGTCCATGGTCGGCTCCGAGGTGAAGTGGCCCTGGACCACCTCGACCGTGTCCATCAGCGGGACGGGGTTCATGAAGTGCAGCCCGAGAATGCGCTCGGGACGTTCGGTGACCGAGCCGACGCGGGTGATGGGCACGGCGGAGGTGTTGACGCCGAAGATCACGTCCGGGCGGCAGATCTTGTCGATCCGCTCGTACACGTCACGCTTGATGTCCCAGTTCTCGGTGACGTTCTCCACGACGAAGTCCGCGGCGCTCAGGGCCGACAGGTCGGTGCCGGTGGTGATGCGTCCGAGGATGGTGGCCGGGTCGTCCTTCAGGCGCTCCGTGCGGAACATGCCCTGCAGCAGCAGGTCGCTCTCGATCTGCGCCTCGGCGGAGGCCAGTTGCTCCTCGGACACGTCGATCAGCAACACGTCGAACGCGGACTGGGCCAGGGACTGGGCCACGCCACGGCCTATGGTGCCCGCGCCGATCACACCCACTGTACGGATGTTCATGGTGATATCGCCTCAGATGGTTGGTAGGGGGCAGCCGAACGGAACTGCCGTTTCAGCCGCGGGATTTCCTGCTGTCGAGATGGGCCGCCAGATCGGCGACCGTGACATACCGGAACAGGTCGACCATCGACACCCGGACGCCCATGGTCTTCTGGATGCTCTGCGCTATCCGCAGGGCGATGAGGGAGTCTCCGCCCAGCGAGAAGGAGCTCTCATGGATGTTCAGTCGGTCCAGGCCGAGTTCTCTGGCCCAGATCCGGGCGAGCCGGTGTTCGGTCTCGCTGTATCCGCCGTCGTCCCGGCCGAAGAGCGTGACGACTTCGTCGGCTCCGGGCCCGGTCGACGCCTGCGCCGGTGATCCCCGGCGGGGTTCCCCGCCGGCCGCCGCGACCCGCCGGCGGACCGACTCCTCCAGGACCAGCGGGGCTCTGCGCAGTTGTGCGGCCAGGCGGTCGGGGTCCACGGCGCCCAGCATGCGGTGGTTGATCTCACCGACGACCACGGGCGATCTGGGCGCGACGAGGATCTCGTCGAAGCTGCCGAGTCCGTCCTCCACGCTGATCGACCGGAAGAACCCCTGGTCCCGCTGGACACCGTGGTCGAAGGCCATGCCGGTGTCCAGCCAGTCGGTCCAGTCGATGGTGACCGTCTTGCGCCCCAGGGCGGTGCGATGGTCGGCGAAGTGTCGGAGGTAGTCGTTGGCCGCGGTGTAGTCGCCCTGACCGGCCACCCCGAACACCGAGGTGGTGGAGCCGAAGGCGATCATCAGCCGCGGCGGGTCGTCCGCCGTGACGAGGTCCAGCACGGTCGCGCCGAACACCTTGGGGGCGAGTGTGCTGCGGAACGTCTCGGCGTCCTTGTGGAAGAGGAAGCCGTCGCCCGCGACGCCCGCCGCGTGGATGACGCAGTCGATGCGGCCGAGACCGGAGCGGACGGCGCGGACGACGTCCGCCATGTCCGTCTCACTGGCCGCGTCGCCCCGGTAGCAGCGCACATCGGCGCCCTGGGCCTCCAGTTCCCGCAGGGCGGTGATCTGCCGCCGGCGGCGCGGGTCTTCGGTGGCCGTCGCGTCCCAGCCCTCGCGCGGACCCGGGGTGCTGCGGCTGACGAGTGCCAGCCGGACGCCCGGCACGGTGAGGCTCAGATGCCGGGCCACGGCCAGCCCGAGGCCGCCCAGGCCGCCGGTGATGAGGTAGACCCCGTCGGGGCGCTCGTCCTCCTGGCGTGACTGTTCACGCAGGTGCACGGGCGCCAGTTCGGTGACATGGCGCCGGCCTTGCCGGAGCGCGACCATGGTCGGCGACCAGGGGCCGAGGAGTTCGGCGCACAGTGCGGCCGGATCGGTGTCCTCCTCGACGTCGAGGCAGAGCACCTCCGTCCCCTCGTTCTCCTGGCCGATGACCTTGGCCAGGCCGAACAGCGTCGCGTGCACGGGGGCGGTGGCCGGCTCGTCGCCCGTCACCCGCGCCACACAGGGGGCGATCACGGTCAGCCGGCCGGGGACGGCGTCCCGTGCCGCCAGGGCCCGCACGAGGTGGAAGAGGGATTCGACGCCACTGCGCAGTCGGCGGTCGAGCTCCCCGACCCTGTGCTGGGCGTCGGCGGCGGGGGCCGCGACCACCACCGCCTCACCGGGCACCTCGTCGCCCAGGGCGTCGAGCAGCCGCTCGTACCCCTCGGTGGTGGGGGGCACGCGGTAGTGGTCGTCGCCGGGCGTGCTCCACTCCTCGGCGAGCTCGGCCGTGATCACCCGTACCCCGCGGGAGTGCAGCGAGCCGCCGAGGTCCCGGGAGAGGACGCCGCCTTCGGTGACGAGCAGCACGGCTCCCGGCGCCTCGCGCTGCTCCGCGACGGCCGGGGCGGGTACCCAGCGCAGGGTGTGGTGACGGGTGTGCGGACGGATCCGGGCGACCGTGTGCCGGGGGTCGGGGACGCGCTTGACGGTGAAGCCGAGGATCTCGACCGCGGTGTTCCCGAAGGCGTCGCAGATCGTGACGTCGACCTTGCGCACCTCGACGCCGGCCCTGGCCTCCGGGTGGGGGGTGATGAGGCTGAACCCCTCGGGCGGCAGCGGCGCGTGGATGCGGAGACAGTCGTAGCCGACCGGCAGGAAGAAGGCGCGGCTGCCCCGGTATTCCCGTACGTCCTCCCGGGACTCGTGGACGGCGAAGCCGCTGAACCCCGTCGCGAGGTCGAGCAGCGCCGGGTGCAGGACGTGGTCCTCGCACTCGGCGCGGTACCGCTCGGGCATGTCGAGGATGCCGAGCGCGGCCCGGACGCCGACGTGCATGGTGCGCAGGCTCTCCGTCCAGCGGCGGCCGAACTCCATCACCTTGTGCTCGGCCTGGGCCACGCCGAGGTCCACGGTCTCCAGATCGCAGCGGGCGCGCAGGGCGGCCGGGTCCTGGGGCGGCGGCGGGGAGAGGGGAGCGACGCCGGCCGTGCCCTGGACGTGGACGGTCCACACGTCGCGTGCCGGGTCGTGGCCGGCCACCGTGAACTCCACGAGGTCGTCGCCGAGTTCCCTGACGGTGGTGTGCACGGTGCGGGGCTGCTGCTCCTGCACCAGCAGCGGCACCAGGAAGTCGACGTCCTTGATCTCGGTGACGGGACGGCCCAGATGGGCCGTGGCGGCGGCCCGGCACATCTCGAGGTAGGTGGTCCCGGGGACGATCGCCTCGCCGAGCATGCGGTGTTCGGCGAGCACCCAGTGGCGTTCGAGGGAGAGCTCAGTGTGGAAGACGGACTGTCCCGCGGACCGGAGCAGCACCTGGTCGAGCAGGGGGTGGGGCCCGGGTGCGCGGGGTGTCCGGGGGGCCACGGGTTCGAGCCAGTAGCGCTTGCGCTCGAAGGGATACGTGGGCAGCGGGATGCGGCGCCGCTCGTCCTGACCGTAGTAGCCGGTCCAGTCCGGCGTCACCCCGTGGAGCCACAGCTGGCCCAGGGTGCGGCGCATGGTCTCACCGGCGCCGCGGGGGTCACGGCGGTGCGGCAGCGAGGCCGTGACCGTCACTCCCCCGGTGTCCGCCTCGAGAAGCGTCCGCCGGGCCAGTCCCGCGAGGGTCTGGCCGGGGCCGACCTCCAGGAGCACCGGAGTGCCGCTCTCCGCCAGCCGGCGCACACCGGCGGCGAACTCCACGCACCGACGTATCTGGCGTCCCCAGTACTCCGGGTCCCGTGCCTGCTCCGGTGTGATCCAGTCACCCGTCACATTGGAGACGAAGGGGATGCCCGGCGACCCGCGGTCCACCTTCCCCACCGCCGCGACGAACTCGTCGACGACCGGCTCCATGAGTTCCGAGTGGAACGCGTGGGACACCTCCAGCGGCCGGGTCGCCCACCCGCGCTCATCGGCCGTCACGGCGAACTTCTCGACCGCGTCGACGGGTCCCGACACCACACAGTCGCGGAGGCCGTTGTGCGCCGCCAGGCAGACGCCGTCGGGCAGCGCCGCCTCCACCGCGTCCCGCTCCGCCACCACGCCGAGCATCGCCCCGGCCCCGCAGCTCTGCATCAGCTCGCCGCGCAGCGCCACCAGTCGCAGCGCGTCCTCGAGGCGGAAGACACCCGAGACGCATGCCGCGACCCACTCGCCCAGGCTGTGCCCGAGCAGGTGCGAGGGCTCCACTCCCCAGGCCTGCCAGAGCGTGACCAGGGCGTACTCGACGACGAACAGCGCCGGCTGGGCCCATCGGGTCTGTCCCAGCAGCGCGGCGTCGGCGGCGTCCGCCGGGAACAGGATGTCGCGCACGTCCTTGTCCAGGAGGGGCTCCAGGAGCTCCGCGCAGGTGTCCACGGCCGACCGGAAGACCGGCTCCGACGCGTAGAGCCCGCGCCCCATGCCCGGGTACTGGGACCCCTGGCCGCTGAACAGGAACGCGACGTGCGACGCGCCCTGCTCGGCATGCCCGCTCGTCACATGTGCGGGGTCCCGGCTCTCCAGCGCGGCGGCCACCGCCTCGACGTCCGATCCGCACACGGTGCGCCGGTAGGGGAAGGCGCGCCGGCCCCGGGCCAGGGTGAAGGCCGCGTCGGCCAGCGCGGGCCGCTCCCGGCGCAGGAAGGCCGCCAGTCGGTCCGACGCCTGGTCCAGGGCCTGTTCGGAGCGTGCCGACACCACCAGGAGCTCGGACTCCCGCGGGCTCGCGGAGAGTTCGGGCGTGGACGGGGCCTCCTCCAGCACCACGTGCGCGTTCGTGCCGCCGAAGCCGAACGCGCTCACGCCGGCGCGGCGCACCCGCGCCGACCGCGGCCAAGCGCTCAGCTCGGTGTGCACGCGGAACGGCCCGTCCGTGAAGTCGATGTCGCCGTTGCCCTCCACGTGGTTGAGGGACGGCGGCAGTTCCTCGTTCCGCAGGGCCAGCACGGTCTTCAGCAGTCCGGCCATCCCGGCCGCCGCGTCCAGGTGCCCCACGTTGGACTTCACCGAGCCGATGCGCCAGGTGCCCGCCGCGCCGGTGAAGGCCCGTGACAGGGCCTGGACCTCGATCGAGTCGCCGATCAGGGTGCCGCTGCCGTGCGCCTCCACGTAGTCGATGTCCCCCGGCTCCAGCCCGGCCGTCGCCAGGGCCTCGGCGATCACCGTGGCCTGACCGACGACGCTCGGCGCGGAGAAACTCGCCTTGACCGCACCGTCGTTGTTGACCGCCGTGCCCCTGATCACCGCGTGGACGGTGTCCGAGTCGGCGACGGCGTCCGCCAGTCGCTTCAGCGCCACCACGCCGACGCCGTTGGCGAAGACCGTGCCGCGGGCGGCGGCGTCGAAGGGCCGGACATGACCGTCCGGGGAGAGGAACGCGCCCTCCTGGTAGGAGTAGCCGGCCTTCTCCTGGACCTTGTAGGAGACTCCGCCGGACAGCGCCATGTCGCACTCGTAGTCGAGGAGGCTCTGGCAGGCGGCGTGCAGGGCGACCAACGAGCTGGAACAGGCCGTCTGGACGGGGTAGCTCGGCCCCTTGAGGTCGAGTTTGTAGGAGACCCGGGTGGTCAGGAAGGCCAGTTCATTGCCCAGGCCGACGTTCTCCCCGCGGATCTCCTCCCCGGCGTCCATGTTGCTGACGACGTTCGCGAGGTAGGCACTGCTGCTCGCGCCTCCGAAGACCCCCACCGTGCCCGCGTACCGGGCCGGGTCGTGGCCCGCGTGCTCCAGCGCCGCCCAGGCGGTCTCGAGGAACAGCCGGTGCTGCGGGTCCATGATCTTGGCTTCCCGGGAGGTGTAGCCGAAGAACTCCGCGTCGAAGAGGTCGAGGCCCTCGAAGGAGGGGCCGGCCTTCACGTAGTGCGGTTGCCGGAACACTTCGGGGTCCACTCCGGCCGCCTGGAGCTCGTCGTCGCGGAACTCCACGACCGACTCGACGCCGTCGCGCAGGTTCGCCCAGAACTCGGACAGGTCCCGGGCGCCCGGGAAGCGTCCGGACATCCCGATGATCGCGATGCCTTCCGGCGCGGACGGCTCGTCGAGATCTCTGTCGCTCGTGTCGCTCATCGCTGTTCCCTCCGTCGTGCGGCGTCCGTGGGTGCTGCCGCAGCCCCCTGCGGCCTGCTGTCTTCGCGGTGGTGGACCGGGCGCTCCCGCCGCGGCGGTCGACCGCGCCTCAGGCCGGTCGCTGTCTGCCTGTCAGGTTCACCAGCACGACCTCGTCCGGGCCGATCCGGTGCGCCGCCGCCTCGTTGCGTACGGCGGCGACCGTGGCGGCCGAGGCATGGCAGACGTCCAGCCCCTCCAGGTCGGACAGCAGGCGTCTCGCCTCGACCAGTTCCTCCTGGGTGACGTCCACGATGGCGCCGCCACTGGCCGTGGCGATGTCCCGCATGTACGGATAGCTGGCGCGG
Organism: Streptomyces sp. NPDC002623; assembly: GCF_053592635.1. Classification (NCBI taxonomy): domain Bacteria; kingdom Bacillati; phylum Actinomycetota; class Actinomycetes; order Kitasatosporales; family Streptomycetaceae; genus Streptomyces; species Streptomyces sp. NPDC002623. The sequence goes on from NZ_JBSFWB010000005.1 coordinate 199,653, forward strand.
CCGTCGCCGAGGAGGATGGCGCGGGCCAGGCCGTCGGGGTGGGCGATCACGTCCTCGTCGGTGAGTTCGGCCCGGTTCTCACGCCAGGCCCGGGCCATCGGCGCGCAGGTGTCCTGCTGCACCATGAGGAATCGGGGGATCCGCGCAAGCCGGCCCAGGTGCAGGTACTCCACGGCTCCCTTGTGAGCGGCCATGATGCCCATGCCGCTGCTGATGGCCTGCACCACGACGTCGGGCTCGGCCTCCATGGCGTCGAACGCCTCCAGGTAGGCCAGTTTCAGGCCCTCCCTGCGGGCCCAGTTGAAGAAGCCGCCCTCCCAGAAGAGTCCGTGGCGGTCGGCGTGCGAGCGGGCGGCCTCCGTCGCCTCCGCGAAGCTGCCGTCGACCACGGTGACCGTGACGCGCTCGTCCGTCCGGACGTCGTGGCGCCCGGCGAAGTCGCGCCCGCAGAAGAAGTGGGCCTGGATCGCTCCGTCCCTGCGGACCGCGCGGGCCAGCGCGACGGCGGTGTTGCCGGTGCTGGAGGTGACGAACTCCTTGACGCCGTACTGCCGCAGGACCGCGAGGACGACGGCCGCGAGCCTGTCCTTGGTGCTGCCGGTGGGCTGTTGCGACTCGTCCTTGACCCACAGACGGGGGACGCCCACCGCCCTGCCCAGTTCCGGTGCCGGACGGCAGGGGGTGACCCGGGAGATTCCCTGGACCAGATGGTCCACGGACTCGATGGGCAGGAGGTCCGCGTACGCCTCCTCCGGCTGGTCCCCCTTACCGATCTCGGCACTGTCGAGGTCGGTTCTCGTCTCGATGGCGCCGGCGCAGACCGGACACCGGAAGAGCAGCGAGGAAGGACCGCGCCAGTCGCACCGCACACACTCCAGCCGGTATTTTCGGGAGGTCTCGACCCCCTCGACGTTCGTCACCCCGTACCGCACTCGATCCCCCAACGGCTGCGCTCTATATCAAGAGGGCAGAAAATCAATGTCGTTCGATGGTCTATCGCTCGGTGTTCGTGTCCCATGTCGACCGGCAGCGAGATTAACTCAGGCGCCAACAGGTCACAATGGCGCTCGATGTGACGTGCACGATAGACGATGGACGTACTCGATATCCACTTCATTTACTCGCCCCGGAGGCTGCTCTGTGGCACGCTGTTCGGGCCGATGAGCAGAACCGGAAAACGGAAGAGGACGCACATGCACGGTAACCCGCCCACGCGACCCTGGATCCATCGACTGTCGCGCACGAATCCACCCGGGGGCCTACGGCTGTTCTGCTTCCCTTATGCCGGCGGCGGCGCTTCCACATTTCGCGGGTGGGCCGAGCTGCTGCCCCCCGAGATCGATGTCCACGCCATTCAGCCGCCGGGCCGCGAGGACCGGTTGTTCGAGGATCCGGTCGACACCCTGCAGGGCACTCTGGATGCCGTCGTCCCGGAGTTGCTGGAGTACTCCAAAGAGCCGTTCGCCCTGTTCGGACACAGTCTCGGGGCGATCGTCTGCTGGGAGGCGGCCCGGGTCCTGCGGGAGGAGCACGACATCGAACCGGTGCATGTGTTCCTCTCGGGATGCCGCGCGCTGCCGGCCGTGCACGACGGCCGACGGGACCTGCACACGCTTCCCGAGGGTGAACTGATCGAGGAACTCCGAAGCATGAACGGAACGCCGGAGGAGATTCTCAGCAGCATCGACTTCATGCGGATGCTGCTGCCTGCGGTACGGGCGGACTACGCAATGCTTTCACGCTATTCCTTTCTGCCGTGCAAGCCTCCGGGCACACCGGTGACGGTATTCGGCGGAGCGGGCGACCCGGCCGTTTCGATGGACCATCTCCAGCGCTGGTCCGAGTTGGTCGAGGGAGATTTGGACGCCGTGGTCCTGCCGGGGGATCACTTTTTCCTGCATTCGTCGCGGGAATCGCTTCTCTCGGAAATGGCGAAGCGTCTCCTCGAGTCCGGTCAGACTTCGCTCTGATGTCTTCGGCCGTCGTCGATGTCTTTCATGGCGTCTTCGACGGCCCTCAGCGTCGGCTCGTGCACGATCATCTCGAAATGGTCCACGGGCACCCAGTGCTGCTTGTAGTCACCGAGCCCGAGGTCCGGCCAGTCGGTCACCGGGTGAAGGGTGCCCTCGACGTCCGAGGGGTTGTCCCGGTCGTCCGTCGAGAACAGCCGCACCGGAAAGTCGACCGGCTCGGGCACATAGCTCGACACCGCCGCCCCGACGGACCCGAAGACCTGCAACCCTGCCTCGAACTCGGCGAAGTCGGTCTCGATCGGGTCCGGCCCCTGCGAGGTCACCGCGTGGAACACCGTCGCGGCGTCCGCCTCCTGGCCCTGCGGTATCGAGATGCCCGCCTCTTCGGCGACGGACACCAGCTTCTCCCGGGCGGCGTCGCTCACCTCCAACGGCGGGCAGTACAGCGAGGTGTTGAGCAGGATGACGGAGCGCACGTCCCATCCCCGCGACCGGAGCCCGCCGGCCAGTTCGTAGGCGAGGATGCCGCCCACGCAGTATCCGGCCAGGTGCAGGCTGCGCGGCGCGTCCGCCTTCTCCAGGACGCCGATGAAATCGTCGACGATCTCCGGAAGCGTCCTGCAGGGCTCGCCCTCCGCCGGATCGAGGCCGCGGGCCTGCAGCCCGAGCACGGGACGGTCGATCGGATCGCCTCCGAAGCGGTGGAGGCCGATGACGCCGCCGCTCGCGGCCGGCACCAGGAGGAGCGGTGCACCGGCGCCGGACGAGTTGAGGGTCAGCAGCCGTCCGCCGGACCCGGGGGTGTCGTTCCTGATCCGAGCGCTGAGACCGCCGAACGTCGGCGCCTCGAACAGGGTCTTCAGGGGAACGCGGGCTCCGAGGGCGGCCCGCAGCGCGGAGACCAGCTTCGCGGCGAGCAGGGAGGTGCCGCCGGAGCCGAAGAAGTCGGCGTCCAGGCTCGCGGGCGGCCGGCCCAGCACCCGCGACCACTGGGCCGCGACGACGGCCTCGGTCGCGTCTCGCTCTACGAAGTGCGACTGCACGGTTCTTCCTTCCCTCCAGGGCCTCCGGCCGCCACGGGGGCCGAGAGGAGTTCGGTCACCAGCGGCGTCGCCGCCGACGTCCCGAACAGGTCCGTCATGGTCAGTCCGGTGCGGTGCACCGACCGCGCGTCGGCGTCCGGCCACTCGGAGTCCTCGCTGAGCACGACATGGCCCAGCTTCGGCGGGGCGCTGCGGTCGGCCGCGGCGGACAGCGTGAAGCCGAGCCAGGCCCGCTGCCCCGCCGTCAGCTCGTCCGCGATGTCCTCCTCCAGGTCGGGTGCGGCCCGGGTGACGAGGGAGCGGAGGAAGGAACTCGCCCGGTGCAGGGCGTCGGACGCCGGGAGGCCGCTGAGGTCGGGCACCTCGGAGGGCTCCAGCGTGTCGTCCATGCCCAGGGCGAGATCCAGCAGCAGCTCCTGAGGTGTGCCCGGGCCGGGAACCACGGGGTCCAGGACGAGGAGCGGTATGCCGGGCCCGGGCAGCGCGTCGACCAGCAGCGCCGCCAGCTCGGCGGCCGTGCAGTAGGCGAGCACGGCCCGGGGCCGCGTGGCGGTGCCGATCCCGGCCGCCCAGTGCCGCGCCTGGGCCGCCAGGTCGGGGACCGTCTCGGCGAGTCCGGGGTAGCTCAGCGGATCGATCCTGAGGCGGTGCGCGTGCAGCTCCGGCGGAAGGATCCGGTCGAAGCTCCGTGCCGGGATCTCGTTCCCGAACTCGAGGACGACGACCGGCCGGTCGTCATGGGTGATCGTGTTGCCGGACATCTCGTCTCAGACTCCGTTCTTCGACGCGGCGTCGACCTCTGCCGCCAGGTCCGCCAGGACCGGGTGGTCGAACACCGCCTGCAGCCCGACCTTGACGCCGAACCGGTCACGGACCTTGCCGATCATGCGCGCCGCCAGCAGGGAATGCCCGCCGACGTCGAAGAAGTTGTCGCGGACGTCGGGCGCGATGCCGGTCAGCTCCGCCCAGATCTCGGCGATGCCCTCCTCGGTGGAACCGGGCCGGAAGGCGCCCTCGGGCCGCTGGGCCGGCCCGGCGGGAATCTCCAGCAGGGCATTGCGGTCGATCTTGCCGTTCGGCGTCAGCGGCATGGCGTCCAGCCGCTGGACGCGGGACGGGACCATGTACCGGGGCAGCCGCGCGACCAGCGCCTCCTGCACCGCCTCCACGGCGGCCGCACCGCAGTAGAAGGCGGCGAGGGAACCGCCCGAACCGTCGTCCCACAGCACGACGGCCGACTGGCTCACCTCCGCCACGGTCAGCACGGTGTGCTCGATCTCGGCCGGTTCGACCCGGTTGCCGCGGACGCTCAGCTGGGCGTCGCGCCGTTCGACGAACTCCAGGTCGCCGGAGTCGGTCCAGCGGCAGAGGTCGCCTGAGGCGTACCACCGGTCCGCCGTGCCGTCGGCGTCGGCCCTCAGCTCGACGAACTTCTCCGCGGTGAGGGCGGGGTCGTTGCGGTAGCCGGTCGCCAGGACCGCCCCGCCGATGAGGAGTTCACCGGTCTCGCCGGGGCCGGCGACGTCCACGCCCTGAGGATCGACCAGCCGGACGCGCGCGCCCATGATGGGGGCGCCGATGACCGGCGGCCGGTCGGGGCGGCCGGTGCCGCGCAGGTCCTGGCTGGCGGTCGTGACGACGGTGGCCTCGGTCGGTCCGTAGTGGTTGTGGACCGCGGCGGGGAACGAGCCGCTGGGCCGCACCCGCAGCCGGTCGCCTCCGGTGAGCAGGACGCGCAGGGAGCCGGGCGGCCGGTCCGAGCCGATCAGCTCCTCGGCGAGCGGTGTGCTCAGGAAGCACTGTTCGATCGCGTTCTCCTGGAGGAAGTCCGAGATGGCCGTGACGTCGGCGCCCAGGGGCTCGGCCGGGAGGACGAGGGTCGCGCCGCCCGCGAGCGTCGCCCAGACCTCCCAGACCGAGGCGTCGAACCCCAGCCCCGCGAAGGCGGCCACCCGCACGCCGGGCCCGGTCCCGTAGGTCTCGCGGTGCCAGTCCAGCAGGTTCACCAGGCCGGCGTGACCGACCTCCACCCCTTTCGGCGTGCCGGTGGAACCGGACGTGTAGATGACGTAGGCGAGCGTCGACCTGACCGGCCGCGGCTCCTGCGCGGGGCCGCAGGAGCCGGCCTCCGGCACGGGGACCGGCTGCGGCACCCGGTGCCGGAGATCGGGCTGGGCCAGGGCGGCGAAGGGCCGCGCGTCCTTCAGGACCGACTCGATGCGTCCGTCCGGAAGGGCGGGGTCCAGGGGCAGGTAGGCGGCTCCGGCGCGCCAGGCCGCCAGCTGGGCGATCACCCCCGGTATGCCCCGCTCGAAGAGGACGCCGAGTACACCGCCCGGCTCGAACCCGGCCGTCCGCTGGAGCCGCGCCGCCATGGCTCCGGCCTCGTCCCACAGACGGCGGTACGTCAGCACGTCCTTACCGCACTCGATCGCGGTCGCCTCGGGGTTCGCGTCGACGAAGCGCCGCAGCAGGCAGACGACCGTCCGTTCCTCTGAGTTGTCCTGCATGGAGAGGTGGGGTCCCTTCGAGTGGTGACTGTTCACGAGCGCTGAGAGCCGGGCAGCTCGCCGGAGACCAGCAGCTCCTCGTAGGCGTGGGCGAGACGGTGCGCGGTCCTCGACGCGACGCGGTCCGCCTGGAAGCTGATGTCCACCCGCATTCCGCCGTCGGCCGTCGGCCAGATCTCGCAGACGATCTCGTGCATGGCGGCTGGCGGCGCCATCGGCAGGCGCCGCACCGTGCAGCCGGTGAGCACGAGTTCCTCGGGCACGGCGTTCTGCACGGCGAACATCGTCTGATACAGCGGATTACGGCCGGTGCGGGGCGGCCCGACCGCACGGACCACCTCGGCGAACGCCACGTCCTGGCGGGCGAAGGCGTCCTCGACCGCGGAGCGAGCCACTTTCGACAGGTCCGCGAGCACCGGCCCGCCGTCCCTGCCCGACAGCCGCAGGCACAGGACGTCCACCAGGCAGGACACGGCTGCCATGCAGCCGGGTCCGGAACGACGCATCAGGGGTACGCCGATGCCGAAGTCGTCCTGCCCGGTCGCGTCGGCGAGGGCAGCCGCGTACCCGGCCACGAGGGGCAGGAACACGGTCGATCCGAGCTGACCGGCTTCGGCCCGCAGCCGGGCGGCGACCGCCGCGTCCACGGTGAATCCCAGACCCTCGAACGCCCGTGCCGGCTCCGGCCCGGGTGCGGGCAGCGTGAGTTCCGGCACCTGCGCGAGGTGCTCCGTCCAGTACTTCAGTTGAGCGGCGGCCTCGTCGGGGTCGCGGAACCGTGCGGCCTCGTCGGCCACCTCGCGCAGGGTGGGCGCCGTGTTCTCGAAGTGCGGCTCGGCCCCACGGCTGCGGGCGTCGTAGGCGTGGGTCAGCTCGGCGACGAGGAGGTCCTGCGACCAGCCGTCGAAGGCGATGTGGTGGACGGTGACGCCCAGCAGCGCCGTGTCCTCGTCCACCGGGGCGTACACGCATCGCCAGACCCGTGCGTCCTCGATGGCCAGGGGGCGGTTCAGCGCCTTCTCCACCCGAGCCCGCGCCTCCTCCGGCCCGTCGCCCGCCCCGAGCGTCTCGACGCGGAGGGCGTCCACGGCGTCCGGTGCGACCGCCACCGGCTCGGGATCGAGCCGATAGGCCGACCGCAGGGCCTCGTGGCGTCGTTGCACGTCGTTGAGAGCCTGCTCCAGGGCCGCCGTGTCCAGCGCGCCGGTGACCTCCCACAGCAGGTGGCAGAGGGCGGCGGAGTCGCTGGGGTCCAGCTCGTGCAGCAGGCCGAAGTGGGCCTGGACGCCGTCGAGCGGGACGCGGTCGGTGCGGCCGGGTGACGTCGGCAGGGCGGGGCCGGAGCGGGTCTGAAGGAGTTCCGCCAGTCCGCTGACCGTGGGGTTGCGCAGGAAGCCGGAGACCGGCACGGAGATGCCCGTGCGGTCGGAGAGCCGCGCGCAGAGCCGGATGGCGTCGAGGGAGGTTCCGCCGAGCACCGCCAACGGCACGTCGGGCGCGGCCTCGGTTCCCAGCAGCGTGCGGAACTCCTCCAGGACGACCGCCGTCCACCGGCTCTCCGGCACAGCGGATCCGGCAGGAGCGGTCGTCTCCCCCGGCGCGTCGGCGGGCGCCGGCCGGGTCGTCGACAGCAGCCGCTCGGTGTCCGTCTTCCCGGTGGACGACAGCGGGACGGCGTCGACTCGCCGCAGGTCGTCGGGAACGCTGTGGGGAGGCAGCCCGGCCACCAGGTGGGCGCGCACGGCCGACGGTGTGACGGCCTCCTCGGCGGCGCCCGGCTCCACGACGTAGAAGAGCACCATCGCGGTGTAGGCGCCGTCCGCGCCGGGCACCGGCACCGCGACCGCCTGCTTGACGTGCGGCAGGGCGAGACAGACGTTCTCGATCTCCAGCGGCTCGATCCGCCGGCCTCGGATCTTCACCTGGCGGTCGGCCCGTCCGACGTAGTGGAGCAGTCCGTCGGGGGTGGTGAACCCCAGGTCCCCGGTCCGGTAGAGGCGGACGGTCCCGCCGTCGACGGGAGTGTCCACGAAGCGCGCGGCCGTGTCCTGCGGCATGCCCAGGTACTCGCCTGCGAGGCCGTCCCCGCCGATGCAGATCTCGCCGGTCTCCCCCGGCGGACACACCCGGCCGTCCCGCATCACGTGGACCGTGGTGTGCGGCACGGGCCTGCCGATGGGGATGCCGTGGGTGCGTTCCGTGTCCTGCGGCACCGCGTCGTGCGTGGTGGTGAAGACGCAGGACTCGACGGGCCCGTAACCGTTGGTCAGCCGCACCGTCGGGTGGGCGGCGAGGAATCTGCCCACGTGGTGCGATGACAGCCGCTCCCCGCCGGTCATCACATGGCGCAGGCCGAGGAAGCAGGAGGGGTCCTCGTCCACGAAGGCGTTGAAGAGGGACGCGGTGAGCCATGCCGTGTCGACGCGCTGGTCGCGTATCAGTGCGGCGAGGCCCGAGGGCAGCAGGTACTCGTCCTCCACCAGGGCCACGGTGCCGCCGCTGACCAGCGGTCCCCACAGTTCCAGGCTTGCGACGTCCCAGGGCAGCGCGGCCGCCGAGAGCATGACGTGGCCCGGACCGAAGTCGCCGAAGCCACCGGGCTGGAAGAGCCGGGTGGTGGCCCGGTGCGGGGTGACGACGCCTTTGGGGACGCCGGTGCTGCCCGAGGTGAAGAAGACGGTGGCCTCGCTGCCGCCGTCGCACACCGCGGCGGGAATCCGCCGGCCGCGTCGCACCGCCTCGTCGACGGGGTGGTCGGCCGAGGACCAGACGGGCACCTGGAGGTCCCTGGGCTCCGCCACGACCGCGAGCGGCGGCTCGAGCCGGCCGAGGACGGCGCGCAGGCGCTCCTCGGGCCACCGCAGGTCGAGGGCCGCGTAGGCCGCCCCGCACTTGAGGACGGCGAGCACGACGGCCACGTACTGGGGCGAGCGTGCCATGAGCACGGGCACCCGGTGTCCCGGGGCGACGCCCTGGGCACGCAGTTCGGCGGCGTAGTCGTCGCTCGCCGCGTCCAGTTCCGCGTACGTCAGGCGGACGTCGCCCTGTACGACGGCGATGGCGGCGGGCTGTGTGCGCGCCTGGTGGGCCACCGCTTCGTGGATGAGCTCGCCATGGGTGTACGAGGCGGTTTCGGCGTCACGCGCCATTGCGGGTCCCCCCTCTGACCGTGAGGTGTTCCAGGACGGTGAGGCCGTAGTGCGAGCGGGTCACGGGGGCGGCGGCCTCCTCGATCGTGTCCCACCGGGCGCCGAGCCGCTGCAGGGCGACCTCGGCCTCCAGCCGTGCCAGTCCGGCTCCCAGGCAGTAGTGCACGCCGTATCCGAACGTGAGGTGCCGTTTGATCTCCCGGCCGGGCCGCAGGTGTTCGGGGTCGTCGAAGACGGCCGCGTCGCGGTTGGCCGCCCCCAGCATGATCAGCACGAGGTCGCCGGCGGCGATATGACGCCCCGCCACCTCGACGGGCGCGGTCGCGAAGCGGGCGACCTGCTGGACCGAGGTGTCGAAGCGCAGCAGTTCCTCCACCGCGACGGCCGGCTCGGCCTTCAGGATCTCGTCCCAGGCGCCGGCGTGCAGGGCGGCCCGTACGGCTTTGCCGATGAAGGTCGAGGTGGTCTCGAAGCCGGCGTAGATGAGCAGGCTCGCCGTGGCCCACACGTCCTGGAGTTCGATCTCGCCGCGCCGGTGCGCCTCGCGCAGCAGCCACAGGCCCGACTCTTCGGGCACCTCGCCCCGGAGCGCCTCGTCGACGGCCGCGGTCACCTCGTGCAGCGCCTGGTATCCCCGGGTGATCACCTGGGGGAGATAGTCCGCGACGAGCAACGCCGCGATGTCGGGGGCCCACACGGCGAGGCGGGGCGCGACGTCCTCGGGCAGTCCGAGGATGTGGCAGACGACCCGGCTCGACAGCGGAACGGCGAGTTCGTCCATGACGTCGAGCACGGCACGCTCGGGCGCGAGGAGTTCGTCGACGAGCCCCTCCACGAAGGGGCGTGCCGCTGCCAGGCGTTCGGTCGAGAAGAGCGGGGCGACGATCTTCCGGGCGTCGGCGTGCGCCGGGTTGTCGATGAACATGAACCATCTGCGCACCAGTTCGGAGGTGCGGCTCCCGTCGCCGTCCTTCCCTGCGTCCGGGGTGTGCAGCGTGGTCCTGCCCTGCTCCGGCCAGGCCGCCGAGAGGGACGGGTGGCGCAGGAGGTCGCTCACCTCGCGGAATCCGGTGACGAGCCACACGCCGAGGTCCTCGTCCCACCGGACCGGCTCGTCGTCGCGCAGATGGAGGTAGTCCATGCACGGGTCGGCCTGCGTGCGATCGGCCACGTGATAGGGACATCGGCCCGTACGAGGGCCGGCGTCCACGGCCGCCTGCCGGGTGTCACTCATGGACGGTGTCCCCGTCCTTCGTACACGGCGGCGGGCTGACCTTCCGCAGCGGGGCCAGGCCCACCTCGCCCACGGTGTCCGGCCCGCCGTCGGCGAGGCTCACCAGCGCGGCCTCGACGGAGGCGAGGAAGCGGCCGGTCGCCTCGGCGCCGAGGTAGTCGTCGCTCGCGGTGAGGGACAGGTGCAGGCCGGATCCGGTGGCGGCCCTGAGGTTGAAGCGCGGCCCGCCCTGCCAGGCGTCGTCGAACCACTCGACGTCGTCGTGTGCCGGTGACTGCGCCGCCGGGGGCCGGGCGATCTCCCCCAGGTAGTTGAAGTAGCAGTCGAACTGCAGCGGATCGGGGTTGTGGCAGCCAGCCTCCGTGAGCCGGGCCCGGAGTTCGTCGATGCTGTAGGAGCCGTAGAGGAGGCGTTCCAGGCTGTTCATGTAGAGCGTGCGCAGGAACCCGTCCGGGTCGGCGTCGCCGTCGGCGGCGACGGTCATCGGGGCGAGCTGGTTCATGCTGCTGAGGAGCGTCTGCCAGCGTTTGTCCATGCGGTTGCCCGCGAGGAGGCCGAACGTGGCCCGGTCACGGCCCTTCAGACCGAACAGGGCGAGGGCGGCTGCGCCGAGGATCACGGACTGGACGGACACGGCGAGGCGTTCGGAGACCGTGCGAGCGGCGTCCTGGGCGCGCTCCGAGTACAGCGCCGCCCGGAACCTGCGGCTGGTGTCGTCGCCCTGCCGGTCCTCCTCGACGAATCCCTCCCACTCCTCGAGCCAGAACTCGATCGTCTGCCGACGCTGCTGTTCGTCGCCGTGCTGGTCCAGCGCGAGGTCGACGGGCTGCGGCGGGTCGGGGGCGAGCGTGCCGCCGGAGACGAGCGTGTCGAACTCGCTCTCCAGCAGGGTGCAGGCGGCGCTGTCGACGGCCAGGTGGTGCACCACGCACACCAGGTGGGTGGCGAGACCCTCGTGGACTGCGACGGCGCCGCGCCAGGACTGCTCGACGTCGATGCGTATCTCGTGTTCCGCCCATTCCCCGGCGACCTGCAGGGCCGCCTCCCGGGTGGCGGCGGGCAGTTCGACCGTGCCGAGCTCGCCCTTCCGGAAGGGCCGGACCGTCTGGGTGGGCTCCGCGGCCCGCCGGTCGTAGACGGTCCGCAGCGCCTCGTGCCGCTCCACCAGCCGCCACCAGGCCGCGGTGACCTCGTCCACGCCCGTACCGGACGGGACGTCGAAGACTAGGGGGAGATTGCCGTCGCTCTGCTCGTCGGGCCCGGACAGGTCGAGGTCCCTCAGCACCGACAGCTGACCGAACGTCATCGGAGCGGTCTTCACCTGGCTCAACTCGTTGCCTCCATACGCTTGCTGATGTCCTGGGACGTCGGCGGGGTCACACCGCGCTCAGCCCACGGGCCGCCACCGCACGGGGCGGCGTCGGTGAGCTCCGCTCGGGGGTCGGCCGCGGCTTCCTGGCGTTCGGGCCGCGTGCCCTATTCGCCGGCCAGGAGCACGCGGTCGACCTTTCCGGCGGCGGTGCGCGGAAGCGTCTCCCGGACGACGATCCGGCTCGGGCAATGGCCGGCCGGGAGCCGTTCGAGCAACCAACCCCGGAGGGCCTTGTCGGACGCGCCGTCTCCGCGGGCCGCGACATGGGCGATGATCGACGCGCGTTGCGGCCGGTCGGCGTCGCGCAGGACGGCGACCGCGGCGGTCACCGCCGGATGCTCCTCCAGCACCGCCTCGATCTCGCCCAGTTCGATGCGGTGGCCGCGGAGTTTGATCTGACCGTCGGCGCGCCCGAGGAACTCCAGGGAGCCGTTCGCCCGGTATCTCGCGCGGTCGCCCGTGCGGTAGAGACGTTCGTCGCCGTCGGAGGTCTCTCTGACGGGGAACCGCTCGGCCGTCAGGTCGTCCCTGTCCAGGTAGCCGAGCGCGATGCCGGCGCCGTACAGCACGATCTCACCGTCCGTTCCGGGCTCCGTGACCGTCTCGTCCAGGTGCGTCGTGCCGCTGCCGTCCACGGCGGCCAGGTAGAGGCCGCTGCCTTCCAGCGGGCGTCCCAGTGAGATCACGTCCGGGGATTCGACGCGCGCTGCGGTGGCCCAGATCGTGGCTTCGGTCGGGCCGTACAGGTTCCAGACCTCCGTGCCGTGGGGCAGGAGGCGACGCGCCAGTTCCGGGGTGAGCGCCTCTCCGCCGCACCAGATCCTGGCGCCCTCGGCGCCCTGCCAGTCCGCGGCCAGGAGCATGCGCCAGAAACTGGGGGTGGCCTGGATGACCTGGGGGGCGTGCTTGTTGACGAAGTCCTCGAAGGAGTAGGGGTCGAAGCGCACATCGTCCGGGACGGCGAGGAAGGACGCGCCGACCGTCAGCGGCAGCAGCATCTCCGCCATCGAGATGTCGAAGGACAGGGCGGTCGCGGCGACCATCGTCTCGCCCGCCGCCAGCCCGGGGGTGGACGCAAGGCCCGCCAGCCGGTCGAGCAGCGCCCGGTGGGGAACCATGACGCCCTTCGGGAGTCCGGTCGACCCCGAGGTGTACATGACGTAGGCGACATCGGCCATGACCGGCTCGCGGGGGACGAAGGGCCCCCCGGTGGCCGGAACGGGCTCGACGGTGAAGGCGCATTCGGCGGTCTCGCGCAGGACGAGGGACGGCCGGGCGCTCGCGAGGATCCGTTCGCGATGGGCCGGGGGGCTCTCCCGGTTCAGCGGGAGCACCGCGCAGGCGCTGCCCGCGGCGGCGAGGATGCCGACCACGCCGCCGGCCGGCCCGGCCGCGTCGAGGGCGACCAGCGACCCGGTCGGGGTGTGCGCGAGGATCTCCTCGCCGAGGGCGGCCGCCCTCGCCGAGAGCTCGCGGTAGGTGTAGGTCCGGGTGGCCCGCACGGCCACCGCATCCGGTGTCCGTGCCGCATGGGCCTCGAAGGCTTCTCGAATCGTCTTCATACGCCGCACCGCGGTCCGGGAGGCCGAAGTAAGGGTCCATGCAGGCTACATGGAGCCGCTTTCGGAATGTTCATAGAAGCGTTGACGAAATCCATAGAAATAAAGAACGGGTTCTCAGCGCCGGCCGTCGGGCACAGCACGGCCGGCGAGTTCACCGAAAGATCTACGAAAGATTTACCGAGCGAGCCCGAAGAAGGTCCGCGGCTTCTGGCCATTTCTTCGCGTACGCCGTCGGCTAAACCTACACAGGCGTAGGACATTCCACTCCACTTCCCCCAGCACTGAAGCGATGCGTGCATCCCGCACGGACTTGTTCATGGACATGTCGTCTCACGGCGCCGTCGACAGCGCGGAGCGGGCTCACCGGCGGCGGGACGCATGTCCCACGACCGTATCCTTGGTCGGCAGATCCCTGGCCTGCGGATCCTTGGCCTGCGGATCCTTGGCCGACAACCCGAGTTCAGCCGGGCAGCCCGACGATCGGCGTCGGCCGCCGTGCCTCCTCCGCGCCCTTCCTCGCGCCGAGGAAAGGCCCCTTGGTTCCGCGGTATTCCGGGCTGAAGAAGCCCGAGCGGCACGCCGTGCGCTCACGGCAGCCCACACGCCGATCCAACGGCAGATGGAGCGCCCCGTACCCCCTTCGTAGTCCCCCGTCGCGCCGACCAGCGGCGCCTAACACGCAGCGTCCGTCCTCTTCGACAGCCAATGGCGAGAGGTTCGCTGCCTCCCTCGTGTTCATCCGAGCGATGCACCGGTAATGACGCACCACAGATTCACGAGGCGTCCCGAAGGACGTTCCCCACTCTATGGCGTGTGACCGAATGAGGGAAGGGGTGATCATATCTCTTGACGAGTACGTGGGTTGATCCCCTGTCAAGCGCGCAGTTTGCCGACGAAGCGTACGGCCGCCCTACTTTTCGGGAAGGATTCGACTAGTCGGGGCATCGAATTAGGCATCGGACAGTTCTCCGCGATACGGGCATCGCCGACGCCGTACCCGCCCGGGACACCCCTCGCCGCTCGACACCGCGGTGCTCCACACGCGTTGACAGAACCGTCGTGCGCTAAGAGCATGGGCTGCACGCTGCCCGCCGTGTGCGCGTTCGGAAGAGTGACCCGACAGCACCGCACCCGGCAAGGCCCTCCGCAGTCTCTCGACGATCCTGCGGGCCTTCGGCACAGCGGAACTCGGACGCCGACATCACCGCGGGACCACGGTGCCCTGCTGCGGCTGCCCCGGCCCCGGCCCCCGCGACGGGTCGTCCACCGCCCATGAGGCCATACCCCCTTGGTCCGTCCCTGGTCACCGTGCTGCCTGCGCAACCCAGGATGAGGAGAAGAACATGCAGTTGTCGCTGAGCGGCACGAGAATGGCCGGCGTCTCCGGGCTGCGCGGCATCATGGAGGACGTCGCCGCCAGTACGGCGGGTGCGTCGGCGGACGAGTGGCTCAACCTCGGCGTGGGCAACCCGGCTCCCATCCCCGAGGCACACGACATGTGGCGGGCCGCCCTGGCGGAGTCGCTCGCCGACGACTTCGGGCAGACCAGCTGCCGCTACGGCCCGTCGCGCGGCAGTCAGGTGCTCATCGAGGCCGTGGTCGACTACTTCCGCCGGACGTACGGCTGGCGGCTCGGCCCGGAGAACGTGGTCGTCGGGCCGGGCAGCCAGATGGTGTGCTTCGCCGCGGCCGCCCTCTTCGCGGGCCCCGGAGAGCGAGGCGACCGGAAGATCGTCCTTCCCATGGTGCCGGACTACACCGGCTACCAGGGCCTGTGCATGCACGAGCGGGGCATCGTGGGGGTACCGCCCCGGATGGAGCGGCAGGGCGACCACCGCTTCCGGTACGCCCTGGACATCGAAGGTCTGAGACGGCAGTCGGACATCGGCGTGCTGCTGGTCTCCAGTCCGGGCAACCCCACCGGACGCGCCCTGGACCGGGCGGACCTGGACGCGCTCATCGCCGTGGCGACGGAACGTGAGGTTCCGCTGTTCCTGGATCACGCCTATGGCTCCCCGTTCCCCAGGATCGCCGAGGTGCACACCGAGCCGGTGCTGCACGACAACGTGGTCAACTGCTTCTCCGTCTCCAAGGCCGGACTGCCCGGGGAGCGGCTCGGGTTCGCGATCGGGGCCCCCGAGTACATCGACGCTCTGGCGGCGTTCATGTCCAACTCCGTGCTGCACGCCCCGCAACTGCCCCAGGCCGCCCTCGCCCGCACGCTGCGGGACGGGCGGTTGGATCACGTCACCCAGCACGCGATCGCTCCCCACTACCGGGAGAAGAAGCGGTTCGTCGCGGAGCTGCTGGCGGAAGTGATGCCGCCGGACCTGGACTGGCGGATGCACTCCGGCGCCGGCGGAATGTTCTGCTGGCTGTGGGTGAACCACGGGTGGTTCGACGACATCGCTCTCTACAACAGGCTGAAGGACAGGCGCGTGTTCATCGTGCCGGGACGGCACTTCTTCGTGGAGCCACTGTCCTCCGCCGCTCTGGGCGACCACGCGACCCGGTGCTTCCGCATCAGCCTCAGCACCGAGGAGAAGGTGCTCACCGAGGGCGTTCGCCGAGTGGCCGAGGTCCTGCGGGAGATGCGTGACGCGGCCTCTGCGGTCGGTGCGCCGCCGCCGTCGCCCACGAGTGAAGAAGGAGGGGACACGCATGGAACGCGTACAGGGGCAGGCTCTCTGCCGGGGGCCTGAGCCGGAGCGCACCGAAGGCGACCCGCGCAGCGCCGTGGACGCCCTGCTGCGTGCCGCGGACTCGGCTTCCGGCGCGGGCGTCGTCACCGTCGCCCCGGACGGTTCCACGACCACCCGGCCCTATCGCGAACTGCTGTCACAGGCCCGCCGACTGCTCACCGGGCTGCGGGAGCGCGGCTTGCGCGCCGGTGACGCGGTGGTGCTGTGCGGGCTGCCGTTGGCCGAGTTCTTCCCTGCCTTCTGGGCCTGTGTGCTCGGCGGCGCCCGGCCCACGGCCATCGCGGAGCCGCCCACGCCGGGCTCTCCGGCGTCGGAACGCCTGCTGCATGCCTGTGCGGTGCTGGACCGGCCGTTGGTGGTCAGTGACGCGACCGGGGCCGAAGCCCTGGCCACCGCCGCTCCCGCACTACGGGTCGTGGTCGCGCAGGACTGCCTGGGCGCGCCGCCCGCGGACGACCTCGTCCGGCCGGCCGGGTCCGACGTCGCCTTGCTGATGCTGTCCTCCGGCAGCACCGGGGTGCCCAAGGCGGCGCAGCTCACCCACGCCGGTCTGGCGGACTTCGCCGCGAGCACCAGACGGATCCTGGACGTACGCCCGGAAGACACCACGGTGAACTGGCTCCCGGTCGATCACAGCGGCGCGTTCCTGCTCTACCACCTGCTGGCGGTCTTCGTGGGATGCACCAACGTGCACGCACCGACCGAACGGGTGCTGGCCGAGCCGCTGCGCTGGCTGGACCTCCTCGACGAGCACGGGGCCCAGCACAGCTGGGCGCCGACCTTCGCCTACGGGCTCGTCGCGGACGCGCTCGCCGAGCGGCCGGAGAAGCCCCGGGACCTCGCCGGCCTCAAGTCGCTGCTCTGCGGCGGCGAGCAGATCGTGCTGCCGGTGCTGCGCCGCTTCCTCGACGCCACCGCCGCATCCGGCGTCCGGGAGGAACACATCGTGCCGGCGTGGGGGATGGCGGAGACGGTCACGGCCGTCGCCTACGGGCGGCTGGGGCGGCCGGGCACCGTGCACCGCCTGCTCAAGAGCAGCCTGGGCGGCGACCTGGTGCGGGCCGACGCGCAGACCCCGGAGGACGACTGCGTCTCCTTCGTCGCAGCCGGGTCGCCCGCACACGGCGTCACCCTGCGCATCGTGGACGACGGCGGAGAGCCGGCGCCCGCGGGCAGGATCGGCAGGCTCCAGGTGCACACGCCCGCCCGTCTCACCCCCGGCTACGTGAACGACCCGGCGGCGGACGCCGAGGCCTTCCCCGCCGGACGGGACTGGCTGGACACCGGTGACCTGGCCTTTCTCGACGGTGGGCAGGTCGTGATCACCGGACGGCGCAAGGACCTGATCATCCTCAACGGGCACAACGTCTACTGCCACGAGCTCGAGGCGGCGGCCACCGCCGTGGTCGGCGTCCGCCAGGGGGACGTGGCCGCCTGCGGCATTCCGCACCCGGACAGCGGCACGGAGGAGCCGGCGGTGTTCTTCGTGAGCCGCGGCGCCGACGAGGACGCACGCATCGCGCGGGAGGTGAAGGCGACGCTGTTCGCCCGGCTCCGGCTGGCCGTCTCCCAGGTCGTGCCCGTCCCGCCCGGCGAGTTCCCGAGGACTCCCGCCGGAAAGGTGCGCCGTGCCGAGCTTCGGAACCGTCTGATCGCCGGTGGTTTCCAGACCGCCTCCGCCCCGCAGGACGCCACGGCCTCCGAGCGCCTGACACGGGTGGTGACGGAGGAGATCGCCGCCGTGCTGGGGCGCGCGGTCGAGGCTCAAGTGCCGTTCTACGAACTCGGGCTGACCTCTGTGCTCCTCACCCGCCTGCGGTCCCGCCTGGAACAGCGGCTCGCGACGACGATCGCCCAGACCGCGTTCTTCGAACACCCCACGGCCGCCGCGCTCGCCTCTCATCTGGCCGCCGCCCGCGGGCAACGGGCAGAGCCCGCGACGACGGGCGCCGCCGTCGTCGCCGCCGCCGGGAACACGGCCGATCAGCGCATCGCGGTCGTCGGCCTGTCGCTGCGTTTCCCGGGTGCGGACTCGGTGGAGCGGTTCTGGGCCAATCTGCGCGACGGAGCGGACAGCGTCCGGATCTTCGACGACGCCGAACTCGCGACTGCGGGCCTGTCCCCGGAGCAGCGGCGCGCGCCCGGCCTGGTGCCGGTCGCCGGCGTCCTCGACGGCGTCGACGCGTTCGACGCGGACTTCTTCGGGATGAGCCCCAAGGAGGCCCGTCTCACGCATCCCGCCCACCGGCTGTTCCTCGAGTGTTGCCACGAGGCGCTCGAGGACGGCGGCTACGCGGCGACCGAACCGGGCACCAGGGTCGGGGTGTACGCGGGTGCGGGCATGCACCTCTACGACCATCAGCACGCGCCGGCTACCGGCCTGCCCGACGGGACGGCGGACCCCGCCACCGCCCTGCAGACCGCCGTCGGGCACCAGTCCGACTTCCTCGCCTCCCGGGTCGCCTACCGGCTCGGGCTCACCGGCCCCGCCATCGGAGTGCAGACGGCCTGCTCCACCTCGCTGGTCGCCGTGCACCTCGCGGTCCAGGCGCTGCTGAGCGGTGAGGCCGACCTGGCGCTGGCGGGCGCCGCGGCCGTGCATCTTCCCCAGGAGACCGGCTACCGCAGCCATCCCGGGTCCATCCTGTCGCCCACCGGGCGCTGCCGGGCCTTCGACGCGGAGGCCGACGGCACCGTCGGCGGCAACGGCGTGGCCGCCGTGCTGCTGAAACGGCTCGACCGCGCACTGGCCGACGGCGACACCGTGCACGCGGTGATCCTGGGCTCCGCGGTCAACAACGACGGAGCGAGCAAGGTCGGTTTCACCGCACCCGGCGTCGCCGGGCAGGTCGAGGTGGTGCGTCAGGCGCTGCGCAGGGCGAACGTCCCCGCGGACACGATCTCGTACGTGGAGGCGCACGGGACGGGCACCCGCCTCGGTGATCCGGTGGAACTGGAGGCACTGGGCAGGGCTCTCGGCGAGGGCACGCGGCGCACGGCGTTCTGCACCGTCGGCTCGGTGAAGCCGAACATCGGACACCTGGACAGCTGCGCCGGAATGGCCGGTCTGATCAAGACGGTGCTCATGCTGCGACACCGCACACTGGTGCCGACGCTGCATCTGACCCGTCCCAACCCCGAACTTCGCCTGGCGGACGGCCCGTTGACACTGGGTACCGAGCTGCGACCGTGGCCGGCCGAGGACGGAGTGCCGCGCCGGGCCGGGGTCAGCGCGCTCGGCGTCGGCGGGACCAACGCCCATGTGCTGCTGGAGGAGCCTCCGCCATGGTCCGCTTCCCCGGCGGGCGTCCCCGAACTGCCCGTACTCGTCCCGGTGTCGGCCCGGGACGCACAGGCCCTGGACGAGCTCACCGGCCGGCTTCGCGACCGGCTGCGGCAGCGGCCGGAGCCGGCGGCCGCGGACGTGGCAGCCACCATGGCGCTCGGCAGGCCCCACCGGACGGCACGGACCACGGCCGTCGGCCGGACGGCCGAGGAACTCGCCGATGCGCTGGACGAGCAGCGGCCCGACCCGCACGGTCCTCTCGGTCCGCTCGCCTTCGTCTTCCCCGGACAGGGCAGCGAACGCCGCGGCATGGCGAGCGGCCTCTACACCGCCCATCCGGCCGCCCGGCGGACCCTCGACCGCTGCGAGGAGCTCTACGCCGACGAGTTCGGCGGCACCCTGCTGCCCCTTCTGCTGGACGAGTCCGCCGCCGAGGACGAGGCCTGGCCCACCGAGACGGCCCAAGCCGCCCTGTTCGCCCACCAGTCGGCGCTCGCCGAGGTGTGGCGCACCGCCGGGGTCCGCCCCGCGCTGCTGTTCGGCCACAGCGTCGGCGAGTACGCGGCGCTGTTCGCGGGCGGCGCCCTCACCCTCGACGACGGGCTGCGGCTCACGGCATGGCGTGGGCGGCTGATGCACCGGGCCTGTCCGCCGGGCGGCATGCTCGCGGTCCGCGCCGAGCGGGCCCCTGCGCAACGGATCGCACGGGCCGCCGGCGCCGAACTGGCCGCGGTCAACGGCCCGTGCGCCCAGGTGATCTCCGGTTCGCCGCAGGCCGTCGAGGAGGCGGTGCGCCTGCTCGACCTGGAGGGCCTGCGGTGGCGGGCGCTGTCCGTCACCAGGGCGTTCCACTCCGCCGCGGTCGAACCGGCGCTGCGCGACTTCCGCTCCCACGCCGAGCGAATCGCCTACGGTCCGCTGCACACACCCCTGGTGACCACGGCCGACGGACGGCCGCGTCCCGTGGGCTGGATCCTCGACGCCGACCACCTCTGCCGCCAGGCGCGGCAACCGGTCCGCTTCGACCTGGCCATGGCCGCCGCGGCGGCGGAAGGCGTCGGTGACTTCCTGGAGATGAGTGCCGGGTCCACCCTCACCGGTCTCGGACGGCACTGCGCGCCGGAGAGCCGCTGGCTCAGCGGGCAGGGTACGGGCGCGCACGCAGCCGACCAGGTGCGGGGGCTTCTGACATCGCTGGGCTCGCTGTACCGCAGGGGGGCGCAGCTGGATTGGCGCGTGGTCAACGGCGTCGGTGGCAGGGTTCCGCTGCCAGGGCATCCGCTGCGAAGGCAGCGGGTGGAGCCCCGGGCCGTGCCGACGGCGCCGGAGAAACCCACGGCACCCGACGAACTGCTCGCCGAGGTGCGGCGGCTGACCGCTCGGAAGCTCGGCAGCGAGGTGGCGGACGTCGCGCCGGACAGCTCGTTCTTCGAACTCGGCGCGGACTCGCTCGCCCTGATGGGCATGACGACGGAGCTCGAGCACCGGTACGACGTGCGCATCCCCGTCCGGGAGCTGTTCTCCTCGGCCGACACCCCACGCAGGCTGGCCGAACGTCTGGCGCAGTTACGATCCGACGAGGCCGGCTCCACAGCACCGCAGCCGAATCCGGAGCGGGAGCGGGACGAGCAGCATCAGCGACCGGCACCGGCACCGGCACTCGAGTCACCCTCGGGACTCACCGAGCTGTTCGAACAGCAGCTGAAGCTCGCGGAGCATCTCGTCGACCAGGTGACCGGGGTGATGTCCCGCCAGCTCGACATGCTCACCGCCGCGTCCGCGACCACTGCGCCTGCCGTCGCCCCGACGCCGGCGCCGAT
The DNA here is from genome assembly GCF_053592635.1 of Streptomyces sp. NPDC002623. NCBI lineage: Bacteria > Bacillati > Actinomycetota > Actinomycetes > Kitasatosporales > Streptomycetaceae > Streptomyces > Streptomyces sp. NPDC002623. The sequence continues at coordinate 220,304 of NZ_JBSFWB010000005.1, forward strand.
CCCTGTGCGGCGCTCCGTACCGGCGGGTCCCGAGCCCGAGTCGGCGCCCGCCGGCGGATGCGACTTCAGCCTGTACTTCTTCGGCGACTACCCCGACGACACCGACAGCGGCACCGACGCCGTCGACGACTACGCCGCCGACCGCGACAAATACTCGCTGATCATGAAGGCTTCCACGTTCGCGGACGAGCACGGTTTCCACGCCCTGTGGCTCCCGGAACGGCACTTCAATTCGTTCGGCGCGCTCTTCCCCAACCCCTCCGTGCTCGCCGGCGCGCTCGCGGCCAGTACCCACCGCATCCGGCTGCACGCGGGTTCGGTCGTCCTGCCGCTGCACCATCCGGTCAGGGTCGCCGAGGAGTGGTCCGTCGTCGACAACATCTCCGGCGGCAGGGCGGGACTCTGTTTCGCGAGTGGCTGGCACGCCACCGACTTCCTGCTCGCCCCGCAGCACTTCGGCCGGCACCGCGACGTGATGTACGAGCAGCTGGCGACCGTACGGCAGCTCTGGTCGGGGCAGCCTCTGGCGACGACCGCGGGCGACGGTCAGCCCGTCGAGATACGGCTGCACCCGCGCCCCGTCCAGCAGCGACCGCCCATGTACGTCGCCGTGGTGGGCAACCCCGACAGCTACCGCCGAGCAGCCGCCGAGGACCTCGGTGTGGTCACCAACCTGATGACGCAGACCGTCGAACAGCTGGCGGAGAACATCGCGCTGTACCGGCGCACCCGCGCCGAACACGGGCTCGATCCCGCCGCGGGCCGGGTGGTGGTGCTGGTGCACACGTACCTCGGTGACGACGCGGACCGCGCGCGAGCCGAGGCATACCGGCCGTTCGTGACGTACCTGCGTTCGTCGCTGTCCCTCTTCGACCAGGTCACCAACAGCCTCGGCTTCGCCGTCGACCTCGACAGCACCCCCGAGGACGACATCGAGTTCCTGCTCGAACGCGCCTACGACCGCTACTGCGCCTCACGCGCTCTGATCGGCGACGAGGACACCGCCGCCAGGACCGTACGCCGTCTGGTGGCTGCCGGAGCGGACGAGATCGCCTGCTTCGTGGACTTCGGCGTGCCGGAGAAGCAGGTCCTCGCGGCGCTGCCGCTGCTCGACCGGCTCCGCCGCCGCGAGCGGCCCGGCGCGCAGGGGCCGACGACGCCTGTGCCGAAGCGGATGCCGCTGTCGCCCGCGCAGCGCCGTATCTGGTTCCTGGAGCAGCTGCATCCGGGGACCGGCATGTACCACGAGCCCAAGGCGATCCGTCTGGACGGCCCGCTGAGCGTGCCGGCGCTGCGACAGGCCCTGCAGCGGGTCGTGGACCGGCATCCGGCGCTGCGCACCGTGTTCCGCGACGCCGACGGCATTCCGTACCAGGAGACACAGGACCGGGTACGGCTCGAGTGCCCGGTCGACGACCACACCGGGGCGACGGAGGAAGAGGCGCTGCGCGCCGTGCTCGGGACCGAGGGGTGCCGCATCCTCGACCTGCGCGGCGGGCCGCTGGTGACGGCCCGGCTGCTGCGCCTGTCCGAGGACCGGCATCTGCTCTTCCTGCTGGCCCATCACATCGTCTTCGACTCCTCCTCCACGGCGGTGCTCGTCCACGACCTCGCCGCCTTCTACCGCTCGGTCCAGCACGGCGCTCCTGAGCCGCCGCCGCTGCCCGAAGTGCTGCCGGTCCGCCTGCCTGATCCCGCCGCGTCCCTCGACTTCTGGCGGCGCCGGCTCGCCGGCGCCCCGGACCTCGCCCTGCCCACCGACCGGCCCCGTCCCCCGGTCAGATCCGGGGCGGGAGCCGGCCTCACCCATGACCTGGACGCCGAACTCGTCGACGGGATACGGGCATTCGCCGCAGCGCATCGGGCGACTCCGTTCATGGCGCTGACAAGCGCCGTGGCGGCAGCGCTCAGCCGGTTCAGCGGACAGCACGACGTGGTCCTCGGCACCGCGGTCGCCGCCCGCCCCGTCGGCGGCGAACACCACGTCGGTCTCTTCCTCGACACCGTGCCCCTGCGCCTGGATCTCACCGGTGACCCGGACTTCCCGACGCTGCTGCACCGGGTACGGGCCACCAGCACGGCGGCGTACGAGCACCGTGACGTCCCCTTCGACGAACTGGTCGAGGAGCTCAACCCGCAGCGGGACCCGGGGCGCAACCCGCTCTTCCAGGTGATGGTGGAGTACGAGAACGAGGGTGAGGTGACCTTCGACCCGCCCCGGCTGGCGGCCACACTGCTCGACGTGCCGAGCGCACGCGCCCCGTTCGACCTCAGCATCTATCTGACGCACCACCGCGACGGCGTGCGGTTCATGGTCGAGTACGACACGGTCCTGTTCGACGAGACCGTCGTGCGCCGCTTCGTGCACTACGTGGAGCAGGTGCTGCACCGCGCGCTCGTCTCCCCCGGCGCGGCGCTGAGCGAACTGACCGCCGTATCCGACGCCGACCGTACGACCTCGGCGCGGCTGGGACGCCTGGCCGAGCCGTCGCCCACCGTCGAGGACACCCTGCACGGGCTGTTCGAGCAGCAGGCGCGGCGGACACCGGACGCCGTCGCTCTGGTGAGCGGTGCGGAGAGCGTCGGCTATCGGGAGCTGGACACCCGCGCGAACATGCTCGCCCGGCAGTTGCGCACCCGGGGCGCCGCACGCGGTGGGCGGGTGGCGGTCCTGCTGCCACGCGGTCCGGAACTGATCACCGCCCTGCTGGGGGTGCTCAAGAGCGGGGCCGCGTATCTGCCTCTCGACCCCGCCATGCCCACCCCGCGGCTTGCCACGCTCCTCGATGACGGCGCCCCCGTTCTGCTGGTGACCTCCGACGCCGTCCTCGCGCGCCGTCCGCAGCTTGCGGCGGGGCTGCCGGTGCAGCTCGTGGACGAGGTCGGCGAAGTCGACGGGGTCCTCGCGGCAGGTCCCCCGGTCGACGGAGCGCGGTCCGAGGACCCCGCGTACTGCATCTACACCTCGGGCTCGACCGGCCGTCCCAAGGGCGTCGTCGTGCCGCACCGCGGCCCGGCCAATCTCGTGCGGGGGCATCTGGACCGGCATCGTGCGCTGCGCACCCTGCAATGGACTTCGCCCGCGTTCGACGTCAGCGTGCAGGAGATCTTCACCACGCTGGGCTCCGGGGCGGCGCTCGTGCTGATCGACGACGAGGTGCGGCACGACCCCACGGCTGTCGCGGAGGCGGTGCGCCGCCACGGGGTGCAGCGGATGTTCATGCCCTGCACCCCGTTGAGATACCTGGTCGAGACCGATCCCCGACTGCCTTCCCTGCAAGAGCTGTTCTCGGCCGGGGAGTCGCTGCAGCTCACCCCCGCGTTCCGCCGCTTCCTCGCCGCGCACCCACGGTGCGCGCTGTACAACCAGTACGGGCCCACGGAGACCTCCGTCATCGTCACCTCGCACCGGGTCGACCCCGGCGGTGCGGAGTGGCCGCCGATCGGCACGCCCGTGTCGGGAGCCCGGATCCTGCTGCTGGACGGCGCCGGGCAGCAGGTGCCCCCGGGGGCCGTCGGCGAGATCCATGTGGGCGGCGCGCCGGTCGCGCACGGCTACCACGCCCGGCCGGCGGAGACGGCCGGAGCCTTCCTCGACGACGGCTCGGGGGGCGTGCTCTACCGGACGGGGGACCTCGGACGCTGGCGCACGGACGGCTCGCTCCAGTACTGCGGCCGCACGGACGAGCAGGTCAAGATCCGGGGCCACCGGGTGGAACCCACCGAGGTCCAAGGGGCGCTGAGTGCCCTGCCCGGCGTCCGCGACGCGGCCGTGGTGTCCCGCCGCGACCGGCACGGCGACCCCGAACTCGTCGCCTACGTGGTCCCCGCGACCCCGCAGGACGACCTCCGCAGGCTGCGCGCCGCGCTCGCCGCAGAACTCCCCGACCACCTGGTACCGCGCCGGTGGGTACGCCTGGACCGGCTCCCGGTCAACGCCTCGGGCAAGCTGGACCGGGACCGGCTCCCCGCGCCCGAGCCCGACGACGAGGCCCCGGAGACGGAATCTCAACCCGCCACCCCGCTTGAGAAGGCGCTGCACGAACTGTGGTGTGACGAACTCGGCGCGCGCCAGGTGCCCGTGAACCGGTCCTTCTTCGCACTCGGCGGCCACTCCCTGAGCGCGATCAGGCTGCTGAACCGTATGGGCGACCGGCTGGACATCGAACTCTCCATGGCCGAGTTCTTTCTCGACTCCACGATCCGTGGCGTCGCGGGACGCGGCGAACGTCCCGGGCCCGCCGAGCCGACGGTGGACACCGTGCCGATGACCGCCGCGCTGCGCAGGCTGTGGCGTCGGCACCACGAGCACGCCAACCCCGAGGTGTACAACGTCGGGCACCGCATCGACCTGTACGGCGACCTCGATCTCTCCCACCTGGCGGGCGCCCTCGAGGATCTGGTGGGGCGCCATCACGCACTGCGCAGCAGGGCCGTACGACGCGATGGGCGGTACCTCGTGGAGGTGCTGGCCGACGTGCCCGTGGAGCTGCCGGTCGACATTCTCACCGCGCACGCCGACGACCCCGAGTTCGTCGAGCGGTGGTGCCGGGAGCACGCCTCACGTGCCCTGGCGATGGACCGCGCACCGCTGTTCCGCTTCCGGCTGGCGCGGCTCGGCCCGGATCGCTGGGTGCTGGTGACCGTGTTCCACCACGCGGTCTGCGACGGCTGGTCCATGGGTGTCATCTGGCGTGAGCTGCAGGAACTGTACAACGCCCGGCATCAGGGCGTCGGCAGCCGACCGGCCCCGCCCGCCGTGCAGTTCACCGACTGCGCACGTGCGGAACACGAGCTGGGCGACGAGCGCAGAGCGGAGCTCGAACGGTTCTGGCGCACCGAACTCGACGGCGTGCCCCTACGTCCGGCGCTGCCGTACGACCGACCGCGACCCGGGACGCTGTCCGGTCGGGGCGCCCTGCACACCTGGGTCATCGACGGGGACACACCCGGGCGGGTCCGGGACACCGCGACCCGCCTGGGCACGACGCCGTACACCGTGCTGGCCGCGGCGTTCGCCGCCTGGACGGGCCGGATTGTGCGGCGGTCCCGCCGATGTGGTGCTGGCCGCGTCCAGCGCCAACCGCACCCGCCGCGAGCGGTCCGACGTGGTCGGACTGCTGGGGGACGCGGTCCTGCTGCGCGCCCGGCTCGGCGAGGCGGCGACGTTCGCCGACCTCGTGGCGCAGCTGGGGTCGACGCTCTTCACCGTGCTCGACCACCAGGAACTGCCGCTGACCGAGGTGGTCGAGCTGGTCTCGCCCGGGACCGGGGACTCGTTGTTCCCGACCGTGCTGTTCACGGTGGTCACCACACCGCCGCCCGCTCTGGACCTGCGGTCGGTGTCGGCCTCGGTGCGCGGTCTCCCGACGCCGGAGGTGGCACGCAACGAGCTGTACGCCGTCCTGGCACCGGGGGACGACGCCATCACCGTCACCTTCGAGTACTCCACGGACCTGTTCGACCATCTCACCGTCGAGGCATGGGGCGAGGCCTTCACCGCGCTCCTGCGTGACGTCACGCAGGAGCCCGGCCTACGGCAGTCGCCAGTCCACCGGCTGGGAGCCCTGCCGCAGCAGCAGGTCGTTGGCCCTGCTGAACGGCCGTGAGCCGAAGAAACCGCGGTCCGCCGACATGGGCGAGGGATGAGCCGACTCGATCGCCGGGAGTTCCCCCAGCAGCGGCCGCAGATTGCGCGCGTCACGCCCCCACAGGATGGACACCAGCGGTTTGCCGCGCGCGGCCAGCGCCCGGATGGCCTGGTCCGTGACCTCCTCCCACCCCTTGCCCCGGTGTGCCGCGGGCTTGCGCGGGGCCGTCGTCAACGCCCTGTTGAGCAACAGCACACCCTGCTCGGTCCATGGTGTGAGGTCCCCGTTGGACGGCCTGGGCAGCCCGAGGTCGGAGTGCATCTCCCGGAAGATGTTCTCCAGACTGCCCGGCAGGGAACGCACCTCGGGCGAGACCGCGAAACTCAGCCCGATGGCCATCCCCGGCGTGGGGTAGGGATCCTGGCCGACGATCAGGACGCGGACGTCGTCGAAGGGCTGCTGGAAGGCCCGCAGGACGTTCTCCCCAGCCGGAAGGTAGGTCCGGCCGGCCGCTATCTCGGCCCGGAGGAAGTGCCCCATCGCGGCGATACGTTCGCCCGCGGGTTCCAGAGCCTTCGCCCAGCCGGCTTCGACAAGTTCATTCAAGGGTCGTGGTGCCACAGCGCGTCACCCTACTGGCACACACCGGGGTCCCGCACAACGCGGAAGCCCCTCACGCGCCGACGCCGCCCTCGGCGTTACCCTTCCTCCTCATCGAGGTCATCGAGCCGGTCCGGCAGATCGCGCACTCGGTCGCCGGGCAGGAGGGGAGCCTGATGTCGCATCCGGTGCTCGAGCCCCGCTCCGGCATCCTCGCCGTGGACTCCGGCGGGTCCGGTCTGCGGGTCGCGCTGGGAACCGTCGGGCGGGGCGCGCTCGCCCGGCGTGCGTCCCAGGTGCCGGTGGGCGTCGGCGCGCGGGGCATCGACCCGGACCAGCTGATGGCACAACTGGTGCCCCTGGTGAGGGCGTTGACGGCGGAGACCGGAACAGCGCCGCCGGCCACGGCCGTCGTGGGCGCGGCGGGGCTCAGCTCGCTGGGCGAGGCCCTGCGCGCCGAGCTTCCCGGCGCGCTGGCGCGGGAGTTCGGCGTCCGGACGACCGCGCTCGCGGCCGACGCCGTCATCGCCTACGTCGGCGCGCTCGGGTCCCGGCCGGGCGCCGTGGTGGTGGCGGGCACGGGCCTGATCGCGATCGGCACCGACCTGACGGCCTGGCAGCGGGCGGACGGCTGGGGCCATCTGCTGGGCGACTGCGGGGGCGGCGCATGGATCGGTCGGGCCGGGCTGGAAGCCGCGCTGCGCGCCCACGACGGGCGTCCCGGCGGGTCGGCTCCGCTCCTGGTCCGCGCAGCGCAGCGGTTCGGGCCGATGGCCGGGCTGCCCGGTCAGCTCTACCCCCGCCCGGACCGTGCGGCCGTCCTCGCCTCCTTCGCGCCGCAGGTGGCCGCGTGCGCCGAGGACGACCCGGTCGCCGCCGGCATCCTGCGCGCGGCGGCCCGGCACCTCGCGGAGTCGGCCGCCGCGGTGTGCCCGCCCGGCGGGGAGTCCCGGATCGCGCTGACCGGGGGCCTGTTCCACATCGGCGACCCCCTGCTCCGCCCGGTGGAGGAGGAACTCGCGCGACGGTTGCCGCACCCTCTGCGGGTGCCGCCCGAGGGCGATCCGCTGGACGGCGCCGTGCGCATCGCCACCGCGCTGGCGACGGACACGCTCACGCTGCCGAGCGAGAACGCGCTGCTGACGGTGGTGCGGCAGGCGTAACGCACCGTGCTGCATCGCGCGTAGGGGCCGTACGTCATGGCCCAAATGGGGGATTACCTCGGATTGCCTCCTTCGAGGGCAAGTCGCCCGGAAAACACTCTGATCACTTCTGATCCGCACGTAACTCATCAGACAAAACCGGACGGATACCGCTCACGTGCACCCTCCCCGAACAGGGGAGCCCAAGAAGCCAGTAACATGCGTCGCCATGAGCTCCCCCACTGGGCCCGCGTCCGGCCTGCCAGTACGAATGCCGCGACCTCGCCAGCCCGGGCGGCACCGCCGACCCGAGCCTTTGGCGGCTCCCGAGGGCGCGCCCGCGCTCGTGCTCGCGGTGCCGGGCACGCCCGGCACCGCCACGCGCGGCCTCGCCGAGGAGATCGTGAGCATCGCCCGCTCCGAGCTTCCCGGCCTCGACGCGCGCATCGGATACCTCGACGGGGACGACGCCGAGTTCCCCACCCTGCAGGCCGTGCTCACGTACGCCGCCGAAGAGCGCACCGCCCGCTTCGAGCAGGCCCGTGCCGCCGGTCTGGACGTCAAGGAGCCCGACGGCCCCGTCGCCGTCGTCGTGCCGCTGCTGGCCGGCCCCGACGGCGCGCTGCTGCGCCAGGTCCGCCAGGCCGTCATGGAGAGCCGGATCGCGGCCGAGCTGACCGATGTGCTCGGCCCGCACCCGCTGCTCGCCGAGGCGCTGCACGTGCGGCTGTCCGAGGCCGGTCTGGCCCGCGCGGACCGCGCCCGGCTGTTCACCGTGGCGACGGCCGCGGACGGCATCGTCCTGGCCTCGGTCGGCGGCGAGGAGGCCGTGCAGGCCGCCGGGATCACCGGCATGCTGCTCGCCGCGCGGCTCGCCGTGCCGGTGATGGCCGCGGCTCTCGACCAGGAGGGCTCCATCGCCTCCGTCGCCGAGCAGCTGCGCTCGTCGGGCTCGCAGCAGCTGGCGCTGGCGCCGTATCTGATCGGCCCGGAGATCGACGCCACGCTGGTCCACGAGGCCGCCAAGGAGGCCGGCTGTGCCGCCGCCGAGGCGCTCGGCCCGTACCCGGCCATCGGCAAGCTCGCGCTGGCCAAGTACACGACCGCCCTCGGCATCGCCCCGCCGCAGCCGCAGGGCGCGCCGGTCCGCTGAAGCGTTCGCCGGAACGCCGTACCACGCGAGGGGGCCCGCTCCATCAGGAGCGGGCCCCCTCGCGTGGTCCAGCCCTGCCGCAGGGCTCAGCCGAGGACCACGCAGGACGCTGCCGGGACCGGGATCGAACCGCCGCGGCGGGGCAGTCCGGTCGCCCGGTCCACGGTGAACCAGGTGACGTCGCCGGAGCGTTCGTTCGCGACGTAGAGGAAGTCGCCGGAACCGGAGACGGCGATGGCGCGCGGCCAGTGCCCGGCGCAGGGCACGGTGCCGACCAGCCGCAACGTCTCCCCGTCGTCCCCCACGGCGAACACCGAGAGGACGTCCTCGCCGCGGGTGGCCGTCCAGGCGAACCGGCCGTCGGGCGAGACGACGAGGCCCGAGGGGTAGGCGTCCCCGGCCGGTGCGCCGGGCAGTACGGCGGTCTCGGCCAGCGGCTTCAGCGAGCCGTCCGAGGCGTCCCAGCGGCAGACGGTGACCGTCGGGGTGAGTTCGTTGACGACGTAGGCGTACCGGCCGCCCGGGTGGAAGGCCAGGTGGCGCGGCCCCGAGCCGGGGCGCAGCGCGTGCTCGCGGTGCAGCACGGGGCTGCCGTCGCGCAGGGCGCACACCCGCACGGAGTCCGTCCCCAGATCCACGCTGACCGCCCAGCGCGCACTCGGGTCGGGCTGCACCTGGTGGGCGTGCGGGCCCTGCTGGCGCCGGGTGTGCGGGCCCGAGCCGGTGTGCCGCAGCACGCCGGAGGCGACGCGGGCGAGGGTGCCGTCGGCGTGGACCGGGACGGCGGTGACGCTGCCGGAGCCGTAGTTGGCGGTGAGGACGTGTCCGTCGAACACGGCGAGGTGGGTGGGGCCGCTGCCGTCCACCGGCACGGGCGGTCCGGCCTGTTCCGGCACGTCGCCGGTGACCCGGTAGGCGGCCACCGCGCCGTCCGTCGTCTCGCTGACCGCGTACAGCGTGTCCCCGGTGGCCGACAGGGCCAGGTAGGAGGGGTCCGGTACGCCGTTCACGCTGCTCAACGGGGTCAGGGCGCCGTTGGCCGGGTCCACGGCGGCGGCCACGATCCCGGGCCCTCCAGCCGCCGTGAACGAGCCGATGAACGCCCGCCGTCGCCTTCCGCCGAGGTCTGCCACCGCTGTCCCCTCCCGGGTCGCCGCTGTCGTCGCTGTCGCTGCTGACGCTGTTGCTCGGGGTGACGGTAGCAGTCGATCACGAGCGGTCTAGACCAGGCTCGCGATCTCGTCCGCCGGGGCTCGTGACGCCCGGGCGACCGGCGAGCGAGGCTCAGGCGCCTACCGGGACCCGGACGGAGCCGCGAAGGGGCACGGCGAGTTCGAGGAGGGCCTGTTCCAGGGCGTGCAGATGCGACAGGGCGTGCGGCTGGGACAGACCGTGCAGAGGGGCCGGACCCGGCGAATGAGCCGGACCGTGCAGAGGGGCCGGACCGTGCAGAGGGGCCGGACCGGGCGGATGGGCCGGACCGGGCAGAGAGGCCGGACCCGGCAGATGAGCCGGACCGTGCAGAGTGGCCGGACCGGGCGGATGGGCCGGACGGAGCGGATGGGTCAGGACCGGGTCGGCCGAAGCGGCGCGCGGCGGCTCGGCGGCCGGCTGCGCGGGGTGTGACCGTCCGTCGGTCGGCAGGGCGGTGAGCGCCTCGACCGCGGCCTCGACCCGTCGGCAGGCGGCGACGAGGCGGGCGTCGTGCGAGGCCTCGGGGTCCGCGGCGACGGAGGCCAGTGCCCGCACCTCACGGGCACAGTCGTCGAGCAGCGCGAGCACGTGCCGGGCCCGGGCCCCGCGCGCCCGCAGGGGGCTCAGCGGATGCACCAGCGGCGCCAGCGACAGCCGGACCCGGGCGAGGATCTGCTCCAGCTCGATCACGCGCCGGGCCGGGTCCGCCGTCGGGGAGCCGGCGAGCCGGGCGGCGGCCTCGGCGGTGCAGGCGTGCACACAGCGCAGCGCCCGCTCCACCCAGGCGTCGGTGACGGAGTGCGTGGTCACCGGGAGCACCAGCAGCACCGCCGGCACCGCTCCCAGCGCCCCGACGGCCGTCTCGGTCACCCGCAGGGCGAGGAGGGCCGGATCGAGCAGGCCGAGCAGGCCGTAGAGGGCGCTGGCCATGACCGTGACGGCGAGCATCATCCACGTGTAGGAGACGGCGGCGGAGTAGAAGATCCCGAAGACGCTGATCGCGACGATCACGGCGGTCGCCACCGGATCCCCGTGCAGGGGCACGGCCACCACCAGACCGAGCACGATCCCGATGACGGTCCCCAGGAACCGCCGGAACCCTCGGACGAGCGTCTCGCCGCGCGAGGTGGTGTTCACGAACACCCACCAGGTCGCGCCCACCGCCCAGTACCACCGCTGGTCGGACAGCGCCTGCCCGACGACGAGGGCGATCCCGGCCGCGACGGTCGCCTGCAGCGCCTGTCGCGTCGTGATCCGCGCCAGGCCCGTACCGCCGGTCGGCGCGGCGACGGCCACCGGCGCAGGCGAGCGGCGCTCGTAGCACCACAGGCCGAAGCGCACCGCCGAAGCCGCCCCCAGCGACATCAGCACCGCCGCGTACAGCTCGGGCAGCTGGGCGGGGACGGTCTGCAGGAACTGGGCGGCGAAGAAGGTCATGAACGCGAACACGCCGAGCGAGTGCCCGCGCGGCCCCCAGCGCCGCGCGTACGCCCCGGCCCCGACGACGGCGAGGAAGGCCAGGTCACGGGCGACGGGCGTGTCGTGCAGAACGGCCGCGAGAGCGAGCACCGGCAGCCCGACGACGGGGAGCAGCGCGGTCGTGACGGCCTGTCCGCGCACCGTCGGGTCGGTCACCGTGAACAGGGCGAGCAGCGCGGCCAGACCGCCGGTGACGGCGGCCGTCAGCGAATGCCCGGCCAGGCCGCACAGGGCGACGGCGAGCCCGATGCCGAGCACCGCCCGGGAGGCGAACCGCAGCCGCGCGCGCCCTGGATCCGGTGCGACGAACGCCCTCTTCAGCAAGCTGCCCCGCCCTTTCCCCACCTTGGCGCGCCGCGACGGCGCACCCCGACCTGACCTGGCATGTCACACGACATGAGAAAGGCGCCGCGGAGTCCGCAGCGCCATCGATGGGGACATCTCAGCATCAGGAGGGCTGGTGGTTCAACAGGCGAGGAAAGCACTGGGCCAATGGCCCAGTCCGAGCCCGGCTTCCCTCGCCGTCGGCCGACCAACGGTCCACTCGGTTCAGTGCCCCAGTCCGGCGCCTCCGTCGACCGGGATGACGGCGCCGCGCACATGACCGGCGCCGGCCAGGAACACGACCGCGTCGGCGACCTCGTCGGGGTGGGCCGGGCGGCCCGCCGGGGTCCGGCCGAGCAGGTTCCGGCGCTGTTCGTCGGTGAGCGCACGGCTCATGTCCGTCTCGGTCAGTCCGGGGGCCACCACATTGCAGGTGATGTCCCGGGCGCCGAGTTCATGGGTCAGTGAGCGGGCGAATCCGACCAGCCCCGCCTTCGCCGCCGCGTAGTTGGTCTGCCCGGCGGCCCCGTGCAGCGCTGCGGTGGAGGACATGAGCACGATCCGGCCGTGGCCCTGCCCTAGCATCCCGCGCATCGCACGCCGGACGACCCGGAAGGCTCCGGTGAGGTTGGCGTCGATCACGGAGGTGAAGTCCTCCTCGCTCATCCGTACCAGCAGCCGGTCGCCGGTGACGCCGGCGTTGGCGACCAGGACCGTGACCGGGCCGTGGGCGGCCTCGGCCTCCTTGAAGGCCTGGTCCACCTGTCGGCCGTCCGTCACATCGCACCGCACGGCGAGGAGGTTCTCGCCGGGGGGCGGCCCGTCGCCGCGGCAGGTGACCGCGACCCGGTCTCCCGCGGCCGCGAAGCGGCGGGCCACGGCCAGCCCGATGCCCCGGTTCCCGCCGGTCACGAAGACCGACCGGGCCACCGTGTCCTGCCTGGTCCCCGCCGTGTCCTGCCTGGTCCCCGCCGTGTCCTGCCTGGTCACCGCCATGTCACCGCCCTCCGCTGTCGCTGCCACTGCTGCCGCTGCCACTGCCGCTGCCGCCCCTGCCGCTGCCGCCGCTGCCACTGCCACTGCCACTGCCACTGCCACTGCCACTGCCGACGCTTGCGCCGCCCGCCTTGCGCGGGCGGAGCCCCACGGCGGCCACGACGAACCCGCCGAAGGCCAGGACCGCGATCCAGAAGGTGGCCGCGTACATCGCGTCCAGGAAGGCGCGGTCGGCGGTGGCGGCCAGCTCCGGCAGCCGCAGCGAACCGGCCAGCGAACGCGCCGCCTCGGCCGAGGTCCGGGCCCGTTCCGCGGCGCCGGGCGACAGCCCCTGTGCAGCCGTGGGCAGCGTGGCGTCCGCCATGCGCTCCCGGTACACCCCGGACAGGACCGAGCCGGCCATGGCCACCCCGAGCGTCCCGCCGACCTGCCGCGTGACGCTGTTGACGGCCGATCCGGCGCCCGCGAGCTGTGCGGGCACCGCGCTCATCATCACGGCCGTGACCGGTGTGCCGACCAGGCCCATGCCGAAGCCCTGGACCCACAGCAGCGCGACGACGACCGGGACGGGGGTCCGTCCGTCGAACCACAGATAGCCGACGTACGTGGCGGCCGTGACGAGGACTCCGGCCGCGACCGTCCAGCGGGCCGACAGCAGCCTGCTCATCGCCGGGGAGGCCTGGCTGCCCAGGAGGATGCCGACCGCGGCGGAGATCATCACGGTTCCGGCGTCGGCCGGGGAGAGCCCGCGGGGCCCCTGGAGGTAGAAGGCCGCGTAGAACAGATGCCCGGCCAGCGCCAGGAACGCGATCAGCAGCACCACGCTCCCGGCCGCGAACCCTGGCTGTCGGAAGAGCCGCAGGTCCAGGCTGGGCGCCGGGGATCTGCGCTGGCCGGCGACGAAGGCCGTGAGCAGCGCTCCGCCCAGGACGAGGGGCGCCAGGACGTGTGCCCCGTGCCAGCTGCGGCCGTTGCCGAGCTCGATGATGCCGTAGACGACACCGCCGAGGCCGAGGACCGAGAGCGCGAGGCCGGGCAGATCGAGCACCCTGCGCACCGGGCCCTTCAGCGCGGGCACCACGGCCACCACCCCGGCCAGGCACAGGGCGACGATCGGCACGTTGACCAGGAAGACCGAACCCCACCAGAAGTGGCTGAGCAGGGCCCCGCCCGCGACCGGGCCGACGGCCACGCCCAGGGCGCTGGAGGAGCTCCAGATCGCGATGGCCCGGGTGCGTCGCTCCTCCGGGGTGCTCTGCACGATGACCGACAGGGTCGCGGGCATCAGCAGCGCACTGCCCGCGCCCATGAAGGCGCGCGCCACGATCAGCCAGCCCGCGTTCCCGGCGAACGCACCGGCCCCGGAGGCGACGCCGAACAGCGCGAGTCCGGCGAAGAGGGTGGCCCGCGGGCCGAAGCGGTCGGCGAGCGCGCCGCCCGCGAACAGGGTGCCGGCGAACACCAGGGTGTAGGCGCTCGCGACCCACTCCAGCTCGGCGGGGGTCGCGCCGAGTCCCCGGTCCGGGTCGGCCAGCGTGGTGACCGCCACGTTGAGGATCGAGGTGTCCAGCCAGATCAGCATCTGGGCGCAGACGACGACCACCAGGACGGGCCAGGACCGGGGCGTCGCCGCCGCTGTCGTGGTCTCCTCGGTGCGGCTCACGGCGCTCATCGGGTGCCCCCGTCCGCTGTCGGGCGGGTGGCGTCTGCGTCCCCGTAGGCGCGCAGCGCGCGCTCGACGAGCGCGTCGGCCGCGCCCGTGTACCGGGCCGGGTCGAGGAGTTCCGTCAGTCGGTCCGGGGTGAGGCGGGCGGTCAGTTCGGGACGGCCCGAGAGCACGTCGGCGAGCGGGCGGCCGCTGCTCTCCGCCTCGGCCGTGGCGGCGGTCAGCACCTGCTTGGCCCGTGTCTTGCCGAGTGCGGGGGCCAGGGCCACGGTCAGCCGTTCGGCGACGATCGCGCCGCCGGTCAGTTCGAGGTTGGCGAGCATCCGCTCGGGATGCACGACCAGCCCCTCGGCGAGTTCCACGGCGGTGTGCGCGGCCCCGCCGGCCAGCCGCAGCGCCTCCCGCAGCGGCTGCCACTCGGCGTGCCAGGCCCCGGCCGGCCGCTCGTCCTCGGCGAGCATGCACTGGGCCAGGACGAGGGCGTGGGCGGGTACCTGACGGGCGGCCGACACGATCAGCGTGGCGAGCGCGGGGTTGCGCTTCTGCGGCATCGCGGACGAGCCCCCGCGTCCGGCCGCCGCCGGCTCGGACAGCTCGCCGATCTCGGTGCGCGACAGCGTCTGCACATCGAGCGCGAACTTCCCGAGCGCCCCGGCGACCTGCTGGAGCACGGCGCCCAGGTCCGCGACGGGCGTGCGCGCGGTGTGCCAGGGGAGCACTGGTTCGGCCAGCTCCAGCGCCTGCGCGAACGGCCGCAGCAGCTCCACCGCGCTCTCGGCCCTGCCGCCGTCCAGGGCCGCGTACTCGCCGTACGCGGCGAGGGTGCCCGCCGCGCCGCCGAGCTGGGCCGGGAGCGCGGACGCGACGGCCCGTACGCGGGCCAGGGCGTCGCCGACCGAGTGGAGCCAGCCGGCCGCTTTGAGGCCGAAGGTCGTGGGGACCGCGTGCTGGGTCAGGGTGCGTCCGGCCAGCACGGTGTGGCGGTGGGTGTCGGCCAGCGCGGCGAGGGCGGCCCGGACGCGGTCCAGGTCGGCGGCGATCAGGCCGAGCGCCCGGCGGGCGATCAGCATGGCCGCCGAGTCGAGGATGTCCTGGCTGGTGGAGCCGCGGTGCACATACTCGGCGGCGGCCGGGTCCCGGGCGGCGACCGCCTCGGTGAAGGCGGCGACGAGTGCGACCACCGGGTTGGCCGTGGCCCGTGCCGCCCGGGCGAGGGCGACCGGGTCCAGCCGGTCCTCGCGGGCCGCCGTGCGCATCGTCTCCACCGCGGCGGCCGGGGTGAGCCCGACGGCGAACTGGGCCCGGGCGAGCGCCACTTCGACGTCCAGCATGGCCTGCAGCCAGGCCTCGTCGGTCACCTCGGCCGCGACCGGCGTGTCCGCCCAGGTGGGGGCGAGCAGGCCCGCGTCGGTACCCGCGGACAGCGCGTTCACGCTCATCGACTCCCTACGTCTCGTATCTGATGTGTCGTATCTGATGTCTCGTCAAAAACTTGCTGAGCATGGGCATTTATGCTTCCGGGAGCAGCAGCGCGGCCCGCGCGATCGCGTCCGAGTCCTCCAGCGTCACCGAGCCGACGCCGGGTCTGACGCCGACCGCCGTCACCCAGCGCACCCCTTCCGTCGGCACGCCGAACGCGAACCGGCGCGGGTGGGCCCGGCCCGCCGCGTCCACCAGCCGGGCCGCACCGCCGGTCACGGCCAGTCCGCCCGTCTCGTGGTCCCCCAGCCGGTAGGGGACGCAGGCGCCGGCCGCCAGCAGCCCGGTCAGCAGGGGGTTCGCGCTGCGCCGTACGTCGACGGCAGGCAGCCGGGCCTCGATCAGCGTGCAGGCGAACACCGGTGGCCCGGCGACCAGTTCGGCGTCCACGAGGAACCCGCCCGCACGCGCCGACGGCCGTACCCGCATCCCCGGGCCGAGGAGGCAGAGCGTCCCGGCCTCGATCAGCGCGATCAGCTGCTCGATGCGGAAGGCGGGCGGGCCGATCGAGGTGAAGGCGTTCAACGGCGTGTACCAGCCGTCGAGTTCGGCGCGGTAGGAGTCGCCGGGGACCCCGCCGTGGTCGACGACGAGCCTGATCTCGTTGCGCAGGTCCCGCAGGGCGTCCAGGGCGGCCTTCAGCGGCCCGCTCACATTGCCCAGCCGGGCCTCGACGAGATCCCGCCGCAGATACGCCAGCAGCCAGTGCCGGAACTCGTCGCGGCCGGCGAAGGTCCGCTCGCCGTACGGACGCTCGATGCGCCGCCAGTCCCAGCGCTCGCCGGCCGGCACCGCGTACCGGTCCAGCAGCAGCTCCTCCGGGCACCGGCCGGCGAGCGTGGACCGGACGAACTCCTCGGCGGCCCAGGTCCCGTGGGCGGCGCGGATCCACGCCTCGTAGTAGACGGTGCGCACCTCGCGGTCGATCAGCGGCCAGAGCGCGTCACGGAAGGCGACGGGACGTCCGTCGTCCGCCCGCCGCCGCAGCCCGGCGATGACTTCGGGGGTGAGGAAGCGGGGGTGGTGGCGGCCGAGCGCGCCCTTCTCGTTCTCGCCCCGGGCGTGGTAGGGCACCCCGCGCCGTGAACCGGCGTACAGCACGGGCTCGTTGCCGCTGGGGAGGTAGACGAGGCCGGTCTCGCTCTCCTTGAACGTGCCGCCGCGGCCCTCGGTGAGCAGCGCCAGATGGTCGAAGAAGTTGAGCCCGAGGCCGCGCAGGGCGACGGGCGTGCCCGACGCGATCTGGCTCAGCCGGGCGTCGGCCGGATTGGCGGGGCCGACGTAGGTCGCGCCGTGCCGGTCGGCGAAGTCGGCCAGTGCCAGCTCCTCCTGGTCGGGGGTCAGCTCCCCGTGGCCGAGGGCCAGCACCACGGCGTCCGTTCCGGTCAGTCGGCCGCCGTCCGCCAGGGTGACCGTCTGCCGCCCGTCGGGTGTGTCGTCCAGCGCGACCGCGGTCGAGCGGTGCGGGTGGACCGTCACCTCCTCGGGTGCGGTGCGTAACAGGTGCTGGAAGACCCACTCCAGGTAGTGGCCGTGGAAGGCGCGGGTCGGATAGGTGTCCGGGCCGAGCCGCCGCGCCTCGTCCAGGACCCGGTCCGGGTGGTCGCCGGCGCCCTGCCCGATCGTGCGTGCCCATGCGTACAGGCTGGGCCCCGGCACGGACGGCCCGGCGCAGGCCACGCTGTCGTCGGTGAACAGGGTCACCTGGGAGGCGACCGTGTTCATCAGCAGCTCGCCCGGCTGGTCGGTGCGCCACACCGCGCCCGGGCCGGGCGGGTACGGGTCGACGAGGTGCACCGCGACCGGCCGGCCGGTGCCCGCGGCGTTGGCGCAGATCCGCTCCAGGACCGACAACCCGCGCGGACCGGCCCCGATCACGCACACGGAGAGGGCGCCGACGGGGTCGGTCATTCCTGGCCCAGCCCGTCGCGCCAGCTCGGCCGCAGCGGCTTCCAGCCCAGCGCCGCCCGCGCCCGGTCGGCCGCCGCCCCGCGTGCCGCGGTGAGCTGATGGGCCAGGAACCAGCCCAGCAGCCGGGGTGCCATCGCCGCCGGGATCGTGCGCGGGGGCGGGGCGCCGAGCGCACGGGCGTACTGCGGCAGCCACTGCGCGGCCGGGGCCGGTTCGTCGTCCGCGAGGTGGAAGACGCCGGTGGTCGCCGACTCGACGGCCGCGACGGCCGCCCCCACGGCGTCCTCGACGTGCAGGAACGAGGTGACCCCGGCCCCGCCCTCGGGCAGCGGGAGCTTCCCGGCCAGCACCCGCTGCCCGGTCCCGCCGTCCCGTGCGTACGCGGTGCCGGGGCCGTACAGCGTGCCGTACCGCAGCACCAGGCCGCCCAGGTCCTCGCCGCTCAGCGTCAGGCGCTCCAGCTCGGCGACGGCCCGCACGGTGGCGGCCCAGCCCGGATCCGGGGCGTCCGTGTACAGCGGCGCGTCCTCGTCGAGGACGGCGGGCCCGGCGGGGGCTGCGGCGAAGGCGATGGACTGCGCGACCAGTCGCCGGGCGCCGGCCGCGCGCGCGGCCTCGACGAGATGCGCGGTGCCTTCGGTGCGCAGCCGTGCGGTCTGTGCGAAGGCCTCCGGAGGGTCGTCGCGCAGCAGCCGCAACGCCGACAGCTGGTGGACGACCACCTCCGGCCGGGCGGCCGAGACCGCCGACAGGACCGCTTCGCGGTCGAGGGCGTCGGCGACCACGACGCGGTCCGCGTCCGGGGCCCGCGACTCCTCCCGCACCAGCGCGCTCACCTCGTGGCCGCGGGCCTGCAGCGCGCCGACCAGCGGACGTCCGACCACTCCGGTGGCCCCTGCGACGAGTATCCGCAACGCTCAGCCCTCCGTCCCGGTCGCGACCGGACCGGTCACCCGCATCAGCAGCCGGCACGCCTGGTCGCCGTCCCGCAGACAGCTCTCGGCCCGGTTCTCGGTCAGGGTCACGCCGAGCCCCTCGGACCAGCCCGCGTGGATGTCGGTGCACGGGCACCGGTAGCCGTCCAGCGAACCGGCCATCCGGACCATGGTGACGGCGAAGTTCCGCTTCATGGTGAGGACGATCAGGTCGTCGTCCTCGACCTCGGTGGAGGCGTTGCGCAGTTCCGGCGGGAACATCCGGCCGCCGCACTCGTCGTAGCGGCGGCGCAGTTCCTCCAGGTCCTTGCCGGTGTCCCCGCTGTCGGGGAGCGCGCCGGAGAGCCGGGCCACGCGCTGCCCGACGTGCAGGGCGACCTTGCGCAGCGCCTCGGCGTTGATCTCGTTCGCGGCCTGCTGTCCGAACCGCGCGGCCACGCCCTGGTACCAGTGGGCGTCGTGCTGCCACCACAGCCGGTACGCCTCCCCCGCCCGGGCGCGGTGGTTGACGCCGTCGGCGTCCGTGTTCGTGCTCATGCGTGCTGCTCCTCGGCGGCGACGGCGGCGAACCGGTCGCGCATCACTCGTTTGAGAACCTTGCCGGTGGCGCCCTTGGCCACGTCGTCGGGCTTCATCCGCAGGGCGCGGTGCACCGGGGGGAATCCGGCCTCGGTCAGTACCGCGTTGACCCGCGCCGTCCACGCCTCGTCGTCCGCACCGCCGTTCTCGCCCTGCTGCTCGTCGAGTCGGTCGTCGGCGCGTCGGCCATCGTCGAGTCGGTCGTCGGCGAGTTGGAGGAGGACGTACGCCTCGGCCTCTCCGTCGCCGTCCCAGTCCGCGCGGACGCCGTCCGGGGCCACGCCGACGACCGTGCAGTCCGCCAGTTCGGGAATCGCGGCCAGCAGAAGCTCCTCGGTGCGGGTGCTGAAGACGATGCCGGCGCGGGTGCGGACCGCGTCCGGCGCCCGGTCGAGGTGGTAGAAGTTGCCGTTCTCGTCCCGGTGGGCGAGGTCCCCGGTGAGCCAGTAGCCGCCGAGCCGCAGCCGGTTCCAGGTCAGCGAGTCGTTCCAGTAACCGGGGGTGAGGGTCGGGGACTTGAGGCCGAGACGGCCGACCTGGCCGGGCGGCAGCGGGGTGCCGTCCTCGGCGAGCACGGCGGCCTCGGCGAAGCTGATCGGCTTGCCGACGCAGCGGGCGTAGGCGGCGGTGTCCTTGGTGTGCCGGTTGTGGAAGACGGAGTAGCCGGCCTCCGAGGAGCCGAGCCCGTCCACGAAGACCGAGCCGTCCACCCGTACGCGGCTCAGGTCCCGGCGGATCTCGAGATGGCTGCCGTGCTGGACGAGCGCCCGGATGTGCGCCTCGTGCGCCGCGTCGCCGGTGTTGAACCACACCTGCACGCTCGACAGGTCGCGCTGCGACAGGTCCTCGGCGGCCATCTCGCCGAACGTGCCGGCGAAGGCCAGCACCGTGGTCGGCCGGAACTCCTCGACTCCGTCGAGCACTTCGGCGCCGCGCTGGCTGGAGAGCAGCTTGATGTCGGTGTGCAGCAGCAGGCAGTAGAGCAGGGTCGCCACCATGGCGTTGTGGGCGCCCGGCAGGCCCACGAGGGTGCGCTCCATGTCGGTGCCGGTGGAGTAGCGCAGCCGGTGCAATTGCGCGTACATCAGCGTCCGGTGGGTGTGCGGCACGCCCTTGGGCAGGCCGGTGGTGCCGGAGGAGTGCGAGATGAGCACCGGGTCGCTCGGGTCGTGCCGGTACGGGTACGCCTGCGGCAGCGACGCGCGGTGCGCCGGGAGGATGTCGTCGGCGGTGACGCAGAAGCCGAGGCCCGGGTCCGATCCCGACAGCACCTCGTGGTGCGCCCGGTCGGTGAACGCGCCGACGGCGCCCTGTCGACGCACGTACGCGCGTGCCGTGTCCGGGGCCAGGTTGCCGTTGACGAACGACGGGATCGCGCCGAGGGACGTCAACGCCAGGAAGTTGACGGCGAACTCGACGCTGGAGAAGGAGTGGACGGCGACCGGGTCGCGGGGGCGCACGCCCCGGGCCGTGTACCAGCCCGCGTACGTCTCGACGGTCTCGCACAGCCGGCCGAGCGTCAGCGCCGTGGGGCGGCTGCCGTCCGGCGCCCGCCAGGTGCCGTCGGTGCGCAGCACGGGTTCGTCGAGCGGACGGCCGTACGACCGCAGGCGTTCCAGGACGTTGCCGGCGCCCAGTTCGGTGTCGGAGCAGATCCGGGCGCGCTCCTGCCTACTGATGAGCATGGGTCTTCGTCTCGTTCCTTCCGGCGGGGGCCCGCACGGGTGAGTCCGTGCCGGCGGTGAGGAGGAGTTCGGCGGGGCCGCGCCGCGCGCCGGGCGCCGTCGTCAGGAGCCGGCTGCCGCCGTCCCGCAGCAGCCGGCGATGGGCGGCGGCCAGGTCGAACAGGCCCTCGACGCTTCCGTGGCGCCGGGGCTCCCCGGTGGTGTGCGCGGGGCGGGCGGTGTCGTCGGCCGGCTCGGCTGAGCGGACCGTCACCGGGGTCCCGGCGTCGGGGCGGCCGAGGAGCAGCGCGGCCGCGAGGCCCGCAGAGGCCGGGAGGCGTGGGACCGGTCGGCCGCTGTCGGCGGCCAGTTCCCGGTGCACGGCTGCCAGCCGCGCGCCGCCGCCCAGTTCCACGCCGAGCACCAGGACGCGGTCCAGCTCCGGGTCCTCCAGGAGCAGGTCGGCCAGGGCGAGCAGCTCGGTCGCCGGGTCGTCGAGGGTGGAGACGCTGAACATCTGTCCGGTGATCTTGAACTCCCGACTGAGGTGGCCCAGCACGGAGTTGGGGGTGGCCTGCATGAACAGCAGCGGGTTGTGGACCTTCCCGGCGACCATGCGGCTGCTGGCCAGGTCGGCGGTGGTGGTGTCACCGGTCAGGGCGGCCAGTGCGACGGCGGTGTGTGCGCCGTCGCCGGGGCGTTCGGTCAGACACCGGCGGCTCACCTCGTAGGCCAGCGGGCTGAAGGCGGACTCCACGAAGCCGGGCAGCTTCGGCAGCGTGATGTCGTCGTCCGCCCCGGTGCCATGGGTGGCGGTGGCGGCGGCGAGGACGCCGAGGGGGGAGCGCAGCAGGGGCTCGGTCGTCATGGCCGCTCCAGGACGAGTGCGGTGTTGGCGCCCCCGAAGGCGGCGTTGACGGTGAGGGCCCGGCGCAGATCGGCCTGGCGCGGCCGGTTCGGCACATAGTCGAGGTCGCACTCCGGGTCCGCGGCGGTGTATCCGGCGGTCGGCGGCAGCACGCCGTCCGTCAGGGCCAGCAGCGTGATCACGAACTCCACCGCGCCGGCCGCCTCCAGGAGGTGGCCGGTGGTGCTCTTGGTGGAGCTGACCGGTATCGACTCGGCGTGCTCGGGGAAGGCGGCCCGCAGTCCGCGGGTCTCGGCCCCGTCGTTGTACCTGGTGCCGGTGCCATGGGCGTTGACATAGCCGAGGGCCGCCCCGTCGGGGTCGCCGGCGAGCCGGGTCGCCTGGCGGGCCGCGCGGGCGAGGCCGGCGCCGTCCGGGTGCGGCTGGGCGATGTGGTGGGCGTCCGTCGCCGCGCCCCAGCCCACCACGGACGCCAGCGGCCGGGCGCCGCGCCGCCGGGCGTGCTCGGCGGACTCCAGGACGACGACCGCCACCCCGTCGCCGAGCAGCAGTCCGCTGCGGTCGGCGCTGAACGGGCGCACCGTGCCGTCCCGGGACAGCGCCCGCCCGGAGTCGAACTTCCCGAAGGTCTCCTCCTCCACGAGGTACCCGCCCGCGCAGACCGCCACATCGGTCCGGCCGGAGGAGATCAGCCGGCAGGCGTGCACGATCGCCGCGGCGGAGGCGACACAGGCGTTGGTGAAGGTCAGCCGCGGCCCGGTGAGTCCGAGGCCGTCGGCCAGCGCCTCGGTGAGCCGGGCGGGAACGGCGTCGGAGAGCGGCGTCCTCCCGCCGGTCGGGGAACCCGCCTCCGCCCGCCAGTACCGGGTGACGGCGGTGTGGTCGCCGGCGATGCCGAGCAGGACCGCAGCCTCGGCGCCCGGGCGCAGGCCCGCCATGTCGAGGGCCTGGACGCCGCACAGGTCGAGCGCGTGGCGCAG
Source organism: Streptomyces sp. NPDC002623 (assembly GCF_053592635.1). NCBI lineage: Bacteria > Bacillati > Actinomycetota > Actinomycetes > Kitasatosporales > Streptomycetaceae > Streptomyces > Streptomyces sp. NPDC002623. The sequence goes on from NZ_JBSFWB010000005.1 coordinate 242,865, forward strand.
GGCCCGGTCCTCGACCGCTTCGGGTCCGTCGGGGGCGGCGGCCGCCATCGGCGTACGGTACGGGCCGGTGTCGAACCTCGTGGTGGGGGCGAACGAGTGGACTCCCGCGAAGACCCCGCGCCGAAGGGCTTCGGCGCCGGTGCCGAACGCGGTGCGCACGCCGAATCCGGTCACCGTGACCTCAGCGCTCATCGCGTTCGCCCCCTGCGGCCGGGGCCGGCGTGGCGGCGCTCAGGTAGTCGGTGAGACGCCGCAGCGAGGTGAGTCCGGCGATGTCCTCGTCGCTGGGCTCCACGACCAGGCCGTAGCGTTCCTCCACCACATGCAGGAGCCACACCAGCCCGAGGGAGTCCAGGACGAGTTCGGCGTCGTCGCCGAGGTCGTCGGGCAGTCCCGGGAAGACGTTCCGGTCCGCCAGCAGCTCCCGGACGGAAGCGGTGGTGAAGGGGGCCGTCCTCATGCCTTCGCACCGCGTCGGACGACCTCGGTGACCAGCCCGCCGAGCGTCAGGGAGGCCAGCGGCTCGATGTCGGTGTCCGGGATCTCCACGGCGAACCGCGACTCCAGCCGCAGGGTGAGCTCGATCAGGCTCAGCGAGTCCACGTCCAGCCCGCCGACGGTCACCGGGCTCTCGTCCGTGATGCCGTCGCGGCTGGTCAGGATGTTCATCTCGTCGATGACCGCGGTCAGGACGAACTCGCGGATCTCGTCTTCCAGGGTCGACGTACTCATGATCAATGTCTCCAGTGAGTGATGTCAGGGAAGGTGCAGCACCCCAAGGGCGCGGGGGGCTCAACGCGCGGAGCGCAACGCCGCAGCCTGGCGCAGCAGCTTCCCGTTGGACGTGCGGGGCAGGGTCTCCAGCAGTCGTACGACCCGGGGCAGCTTGTGGTCGGCCAGCCGCTCCCGGCACCAGCGCAGCAGTTCCTCCGCGGACGGCTGCCCGGCCCCAACAGTCAGGGTGACGTACGCCTCGGTGACGTCCTCGTGGACCAGGACGGCCTGTTCGACGGCCGGATGCTCCCGGAGCACGTTCTCGACCTCGACGAGGTCGACCTTGAGGCCGCCGATCACCACGAGGGAGTCGGCGCGGCCGTGCACCCGTACCGCTCCGGAGGCGTCCACGGTGGCCCGGTCCCGGGTGTGCAGCCAGCCGTCCGCGTACTGCGCGCCGCCGGAGCCGAAGAGGTACGGCGACTGCGCCAGCGCGACGTCCAGTTCGCCGTGGTGCTCGCGCAGCACCACGCCCGGGGCGGCCCGGCCGACCGCGGGCCGCAGTGCGCCGCTCGTGTCCATGGCGACCACCCCGGACTCGGTGGTCCCGTAGGACTCGCCGACCCGCACTCCGTAGCGTTCGGCGAACCGGGCGGCGACCGGTGGGGGCATCAGCTCGCCGCCCGACACCGCGAGCCGCAGCTCGGGCAGCGCGGGCGGATCGACGGCGGCGGCGAGCAGTTCGTAGTGCATCGGCACTCCGAACAGGGCGGTGACACGATGGTCGACGGCGGTCCGCAGGATGTCACGGGCGGAGATCCGCGGGGCGAAGACGACACAGACCCCGGCGGCGAGGGAGTGCAGCAGTCCGGCGACCAGCCCGAAGCTGTGCGCGGTCGAGCTGAGCAGCAGCAGCCGGTCGCCGCGGCCCGGCATGCCGGCGACCCCGGCGAACCGGTCGACCTCCTCGGTGAGCGACCGGGCCGTCCTGCCGATCACCTTCGGCCGCCCGGTGGAGCCCGAGCTGAACTGGACCAGCCGGTGGTCGGTGGCGGCCGGGCGGCCGCCGCTCTGCCGTTCGGTGAGGACCTCGTACTCGGACCGGAATCCGAAGGTCGCCCGGACGTTGACGCCCGCGCTGACCATGAACTGCGGCCGGCAGGAGGCGCAGATCCCGGCGACCTCGGCCGGTTTCAGCCGGAAGTCGAAGAGCTGCACCTGGGCGCCGAGCCGCCACAGCGCGAGCAGCACCTCGACCTGGGTGAAGCTGGGGGGCGTCCGCAGGCCGACGGTGCCGGCGGGGCCGATGCCGTAACCGGCGAAGACCGCGGCCTGTTTGGCCACCCGCTCGCGTAACTCGCCCCGGGTGACGGTCTCCTGGCGATGGGTCAGATAGGGGAGGCCGTCGTCGTCCTGTGCGTCGAAGAGGCTCTGGACCGCCTCCTCCAGGGAGTCGTCCATGGGCTCTCAGACCTCCTTGCAGAACTCGCCGATGGGCAGGCCCACATGGCGCTTGTCCGCGGCCAGATAGCCGAGCAGTTCGTCGCCCGCCTGCAGTTCGGTGACGTTGAGGACCTTGCCGCCCGGGCCGAGGACCCGTACGTGCCAGTCGTCCTGCACGGTCAGGCTGACCAGTCGGCCGTCCTCGGCGTGGGTGCGGATCTCCAGGAGCGGCCGGGACTCCAGCTTGGCGCGGCCGACCACCACCCGCCGGGTCCGCCCGTCGGCGCCGACCGCCAGCAGGGCGCTGCCGGAGCCCACCTCGCTGAGGTAGTTGGTGCGGTTGTCGGGGCCGAGCGTGTACGAGTGCAGGGCGCCGGCGTTGACCCGGAACGGCCTGGTCGGCATGTACGGCAGCGGGTGGGTCTCGGAGCAGCACAGCACGAACCCGGAGGAGTAGGAGCCGACGAGGATGCCCTCGTCCTCCTCGAAGTGCGAGCAGGTGTCCACGCAGACCCGGTCGCCGAGGCCGACGTGCCGGATGCTCTCCACGGTGAGCGTGGACAGCTGCAGCTGGGGTGTGGTGGCCTCCAGCAGGCGGGCCAGCGCGAACACGTCGTCGGCGTTGCGGGGCGTGAACAGGATGCCGTCCGAGCCGCGTTCGAGCACGTCGAAGACGATCGCGGCCTCTTCCAGGCCGTCGACGACGGTCACCAGCTTGCCCTCGGCGGACTCGGCCGCGGCCAGGACGATCTCCAGCGGGATCTTGGTCGGGTCGGCGAAGTGGATGACGGTGTACGGCAGCGCCATGGCGCCGGAGCAGGACAGTCTCAGGGTGCGGTCGTCGCGTACGCCGATGAAGCCGGCGACGGGGGCGGCCGTGTCGGTGGCGGTGGCGGTGGCGCGGTTGGCGGCGGCCAGGGCGTCCAGCTCGTCCTGGGTGCCGAACTTCCGCAGCAGGAGGTCGATTCCGGCGGCGGGAGCGGAACTCGCGGCGCTCGCCGGGGACTTTGCGTCCTTCGGCTCCTTCCCGTCCTTGTCGCCGGGCTTCTTCGCGGCGAGGGTCGCGGTGGGGGCGGGGCCCTCGGTGACCAGCACCCGGGTGACGGTCGGGGGCAGCGTCCCGAGCAGTTCCGCGTCGGCGGAGACCACCCCGGCCATCCGGGCGTGGACGGCGGCGTCGACCACTGCCTGGAGCTGCGGACGGGGGACTTCACGGAGATCGATCCACGCGAACCTCATGCGACACCTGCCACCATCGTCGAGTAGTTGCCGTTCGGTGATGTCATGCTCATGCCACCCTGGAGGCCGTCGCCGCCGTGCACGACCGCGGAGAGCCGGGACACCAGCGCGTACGGGGAGGCCGAGGAGAAGATCCGGCGGCCGACGGCCAGCCCCTGGCAGCCGGCGGCCATCACCGCGGAGCCGTACTCGACGAGGTCGGAGTCGTCCGGCGGACCGCCCGCCGCGAGGACGGGGATGGGGCTGCCCGCCACCACTTCGGCCATCCGCTCGATCGGCAGCGCCACGGAGGTCTTCACCATGTCCGCGCCCAGGTCGGCGGCGACATTGGCCAGATGGGCGAGGAGGGCGGGGTCGCGCGGGTCCTCGATCCGGGGGCCGCGCGGGTACACCATCGCGATCAGCGGCATGCCCCAGGCCTCACAGGAACGAGCCACCGCGCCCAGATCGGCGAGCTGCCGGGACTCGGTGTCCGAGCCGATGTTCACATGGACGCTCACCGCGTCCGCACCGAGCCGCAGCGCCTCCTCGACGTCGGCGACCAGCACCTTGGCGTGGACGTCGGCGGAACAGGCGGTGCTGGCGCTCAGATGCACCACCAGCGCGCAGCGCTTGAGGATGTCCGGCGCGAAGGAGCGGGCCCGCCCCTTGTGGACGATGATCCCGTCGGCCCCGCCGTCCACCAGCGCGCGCAACAGGTCGTCCCACTTGTCGGCGGGGACGATCGGACCGTCCGAAACACTGTGGTCGAGGGGCACGAAGAGATGCCGGCCGTCCCCCGCCAGCGAAAGTCTTCTCAGGCGTAATAACTTGCCGGTTTTCAGCATGGGTAATGCGCCTTCCCAGCTTGGAGGCCGCATTCAGGAATGTCGGACCGATGCAGTCTGATGCGGTCGCCATGTCCGAAAAACGATGGTCATAGAACTTTCAAGTTCCCCCCGGATCAGCATTCCGCGAGTGATCAGCCGTTGGCAAGGCGTAATCACCCCCAAATATTCATGCCCTCCGCCGCATGACTATTTGACAGCGTTCTGATAGGTAAGACGGGTTGACGTGGTCCACGAGTGCTGTTCGGGTGATTTCTATGCACATTGGGCCGGTCTGCCCGGACCCATGGCCGCATCGGAGGCTTTACAGCGGTGTCACGTGTAATTTTGGCCGCTATTCCGGAGAGAACTGCAGAGACAAATCCAGCCGGAAGACTTATCGGCTGAAATTGAATTACGTGACAGGGGTGACAAGTGCGCTCCGGTTCGTGTTACATGCGAGGCCGTCCCTCTCCCCATTCGACCCCGGCCCCCACGCACCGGGCGTACCGGAAGCGACTCCCCCATGCCTGAATTACCGTCCAATACCGCCCCCAACGCCGTTTCCGACCCGCTCGACGCAAGACCGTCCCCGGCATCGCCCGCGCCGCAGGCGTCGCGGGTCGCCGCCGCCAGCCTGGTCGGCACGACGATCGAGTACTACGACTTCGCGGTGTACGGCACCGCCAGCGCGCTCGTCCTCGGCCCCGCCTTCTTCCCCTCCGACAACGCCACCGTCTCCTCCCTGGCGGCGTTCCTCACCTTCGCCGCGGCCTTCCTCGCCCGCCCTGTCGGCGTCATGCTGTTCGGGACCATCGGCGACCGGCTCGGCCGACGGCGGGCCCTGGTCGTCTCGCTCATGCTGATGGGCGTGGCGACGGTCGGCGTCGGACTGCTCCCGACCTACGAGACCGCCGGACTCCTCGCCCCCGTGCTGCTGGTGACGCTCCGCCTGCTGCAGGGCGTGAGCATGGGCGGCGAGTGGGGCGGGGCGGTGCTGCTCGCCGCGGAGCACGCGCCGCCCGGCCGCCGGGCGCTGTACGCGTCCGTCCCGAACGCCGGCCCCTCGCTCGGCTTCCTGCTGTCCACCGCCGTCATCCTGCCCACCCTGAACCTCGCGGGCCGGGACGCGTTCACCGACTGGGCCTGGCGGATCCCGTTCCTGCTCAGCACGGTGCTGGTCGTGGTGGGCCTGTGGGTGCGCACGACGATCTCCGAGTCACCGGTGTTCGCGTCGGCCCCCGACCGCACGCCCCGTTCGCTCGCCGAGACGCCGGCCGCCGGGTCCCGCTTCCCGCTCGGCACCCTGCTCGCCCGGCACCCCCGCCGGCTCCTCCTCGGCATCGGCGCGGCACTGGGCGGCTCGGCCGTCTACTACCTGACGATCGTCTACAGCCTGTCGTACGGGCCGAAGGAACTCGGCATCGACCGGAACACGATGCTGATCGCCGCGAGCGTCGGTTCGGCCGCCGGCATCGCCCTCACCCTCCCGGCCGCCCGGCTGGCCGACCGGATCGGCCGCCGCCCGGTGATGCTGACCGGGGCCGTCGGCAGTGTGCTCTGGGCGGTGCCCATGTACGCCTCGCTGAGCTCCGGCGACGTATGGGTGATCACCGGGGCCTACACGGTCGGGCTGATGCTGCTCGCGCTGATGTTCTCGCCGGTGGCGGCCTTCCTGCCCGAGCTGTTCCCGGCCCGGCTGCGCTACACCGGCGCCTCGGCGGCCTTCATCCTCGCCAACACCTTCGGCGGCGGCTTCGCGCCGCTCGTCGCCACCTGGCTGAACAGCCACTGGGAGTCACCGCTCGTCCTCGGCTTCTACACGGGCGGACTCTGCCTGCTCAGCCTCCTGTGCCTGCTGGCCCTGCCGGAGACCCGCGACCACGAGTTCGACGTCTGACACTCCCCCGCCACGGCAGGTCGGCCGCATGGCTCGGTAGATGCCGGTTCCACTGAGCCATCGGTACAGTCGGCGCTGATCAGACATCCGCGAGGAAGGCCGACGGCATGGCCGTGGACGAGTTGGACACCCGCATCCTGCGGCTGCTGCTGGAACAGCCGCGCACGAGCGTGCGGGAGTACGCCCGGCTGCTCGGCGTCGCGCGCGGCACCCTGCAGGCCCGTCTCGACCGGCTGGAGCGGGACGGCGTGATCACCGGCGCGGCCCCCTCCCTCTCCCCCGCCGCGCTGGGCCACCCGGTGCTCGCGTTCGTGCACATCGAGGTCACCCAGGGTCACCTCGACGACGTGGGCGAGGCGCTGGCCGCCGTCCCGGAGATCGTCGAGGCGTTCTCCATCACCGGCGGCGGCGACCTCGTCACCCGGGTCGTGGCCCGCGACAACGCGCACCTGGAGGACGTGATCCAGAAGCTCATCAGCCTGCCCGGAGTGGTGCGCACCCGCACCGAGGTCGCTCTGCGGGAGCGGGTGCCGCACCGGTTGCTGCCGCTCGTCGAGTCGATCGGGCGGGCCGCCGCCAAGTAGCCCGTCCGCTCCGCAACTTTCCGTCCCGTCAGGACCGTTGACGCTCTCCCGTCCCGCCTCTAGCGTCTGGTCGACCATTCGTACACCGTTCGTGATATCGAACATACTCGGTGGACCAGAGGAGCAGTACATGGCACCGCCCCTCAGCAGACGGACCCTTCTTCAGAGCGCGATCCTCGCCGCCGCCGTCCCCGGAGCGGGCGCGGCCCTGGCTCCCACGGCCTCGGCGGCCGCGCTTCCGCCTCCGGCCTCCTGGACGCTTCAGCCCTTCGCGCTGAAGGACGTCGCCCTCGGCCCCGGAGTCTTCGCCGCCAAGCGGCAGTTGATGCTCGACCACGCCCGCGGCTACGACGTGAACCGGCTGCTTCAGGTCTTCCGCGCCAACGCCGGCCTCTCCACCGGCGGTGCGGTCGCCCCCGGCGGCTGGGAGGGCCTCGACGGGGAGGCCAACGGCAATCTGCGCGGCCACTACACCGGCCACTTCCTGACGATGCTCGCCCAGGCGTACGCGTCCACCGGCGAGCAGGTGTTCGCCGACCGGATCGCGACCGTGGTCGGTGCGCTGACCGAGGTCCGCGCGGCGCTGCGCACCGATCCGAAGATGCTCGCCGTCACCGGGAAGTGGGGAGGCGCCCTGGAGAACGTGCGCGGCTCCTACCAGTACGTCGAGCTGCCCGCCGCGGTGCTCGGCGGCGCCTCCGCGATCACCCTGTCGGTATGGGTCAAACCCACCCACGACGGCAACTGGGGTCGGGTGTTCGACTTCGGCAACGACACCACCCGGTACATGTACCTGGCGGCCCGCAACGCGAGCGGCGTGCCACGGTTCGCCATCACCACCGGCGGTCCCGGCGGCGAGCAGGGCCTCAACGGCACGACCGCGCTGCCGCTGAACCAGTGGAGCCACCTGGCGGTGACCGTCACGGGCACCACCGGCACCCTGTACGTCAACGGCACGGCCGTCGCCGTGAACACGGCGATGACGCTCAACCCGGCGACGCTCGGCACACTCGCCAACAACTGGCTCGGCCGCTCGAACTACGCCTCCGACCCGGTGTTCGCCGGCGCCTTCGACGAGTTCAACGTCTGGTCGCGGGCGCTTACCCAGGCCGACATCACCTCACTGCAGACCAAGGAGGCCAAGCTCTCCGCGCCGGGGCTCGGCAACCTCGCGTCGTACTACTTCCAGGCCACCGCCGGCGGCTCCTTCCCGGACGCCTCCGGCCGGGGCCTGACCGCCACCCTGCGACGCACCTGGGGCGGACCGAGCCACCCCGGGTTCCTGGCGGCCTACCCCGAGACCCAGTTCATCCTGCTGGAGTCGATGACCGCCAGTGACTACACCAAGGTCTGGGCGCCGTACTACACGGCGCACAAGATCCTGCGCGGACTCCTTGACGCCTACCTCGCCACCGACGACGCCCGCGCCCTCGACCTAGCGTCCGGCATGGGCGACTGGATGCACGCGCGGCTGTCGGCGCTGCCCGAGGCGACGCTGCAACGTATGTGGGCACTGTTCTCCAGCGGGGAGTTCGGCGGCATCGTCGAGGCGATCGTCGACCTGTACGCGCTCACCGGGAAGGCCCAACATCTCGCGCTGGCCCGGCTGTTCGACCTCGACTCGCTGATCGACGCGTGCGCCGCGAACACCGACGTCCTCGACGGACTGCACGCCAACCAGCACATCCCGATCTTCACCGGTCTGCTCCGGCTGTACGACGCCACGGGCGAGACGCGTTACCTCACCGCCGCGAAGAACTTCTGGGGCATGGTCGTACCGCACCGCATGTACGGCATCGGCGGCACCAGCACCGGTGAGTTCTGGAAGGCACGGGACGTCGTCGCGGGGACGATCAGCGCCACGAACGCCGAGACGTGCTGTGCCTACAACCTGCTGAAGCTGAGCCGGACCCTGTTCTTCCACGAGCAGACCCCGGCCTACATGGACTACTACGAGCGCGCCCTGCTCAACCAGGTCCTCGGCTCGAAGCAGGACACCGCCGACGCCGAGAAGCCGCTCGTCACCTACTTCATCGGGCTCACGCCCGGCCATGTGCGCGACTACACGCCCAAGCAGGGCACCACCTGCTGTGAGGGCACCGGCATGGAGAGCGCCACCAAGTACCAGGACTCGGTGTACTTCAAGGCCGCCGACGGCAGCGCCCTGTACGTCAACCTCTACAGCCCGTCCACGCTGACCTGGGCGGAGAAGGGCGTCACGGTCACCCAGACCACCGACTACCCGGTGGAGCAGGGCACGACCCTCACCTTCGGCGGGAGCGGCGCCGCCTTCGCACTGAAGCTACGGGTGCCGTCCTGGGCGACCGCCGGCTTCCGGGTGACGGTCAACGGCAGCGCGGTGAGCGGCACTCCGGCAGCCGGCAGCTACTTCACCGTGTCCCGCACCTGGCAGTCCGGCGACGTCGTGCGCATCACCGTCCCCTTCCGGCTGCGGGTCGAAAAGGCCCTGGACGACCCGTCGTTGCAGACACTCTTCTACGGCCCGGTGAACCTGGTGGCCCGCAACTCCTCTACGTCCTACCTGCAGTTCGGGCTGTACGCCAACGCGGCGCTCTCCGGCGACCTGCTGCCCACCCTGACCGCCGTGAGCGGCAAGCCGCTCCACTACACCCTGAACGGCACCGAGTTCGCCCCGTTCCACGAGGGGACCGAGAATCCGACGCACGCGTACTGGCGGCGCGCGGAGCCCCGGATCGTCTTCGGCAACAGCGACTCGGGCGTGGCCGACCCCGCGAAGGCGGACGGGACCACGCTGCTCGACGAGGTGTGGGCCGCGGCGCCGTTCGCGTCCAAGGCGGCGCTGGTCGCCCGGGTGCAGACCGTGGTGAACACGTGGGTGGCGGCCGGGCTGCTCACCCAGGCCGACGGGGAGAAGGCGGTGAGCACCGCGAGCGCGGCGACCTTCGTGGCCTGAGCGGGCCGACAGCGGTGGTGGCTGCCGTCGGCAGGCGACTACGACCGGCGGCGGGGCTTGCCGCCGCCGGTTCCGCGCCGACCGCCGCCCTTCGTGCCACCGCTCTTCTGGGCGCCGGTCCTGGGGCCACCGCTCTTCTGGCCACCGCTTTTCTGTGCGCCCCGGGCGGTGGTCTTCCGCGCGGTGCCGCCGGACTGCGGCTTGCCGCGCTCGCGCTCGCCCTTGCGCTCCGCCGCCGGGGGCTGCTGGGCGCGGCCGCGGGTGCTGTTGACCGTGCGGCCGCGGACGATGCCGATGAAGTCCTCGACGAGGTCGGTCGTCGCGTCCTCCGGCCAGGAGAGGGCGATGTCCGACTGAGGAGCGTCGACGACCGTGCGGTAGGTGAGGTCGCGGCGGTGGTGGAGCCGGGCCAGGGACTGGGGCACGACCAGGACGCCGATGTTCGCCGCGACCAGCTCGATCGCGTCCTCGGTGGTCGCGGGGCGCTCGAAGGCTGCCTCGCCGGGCGGCCGCTCCCAGCCGAGGACGTCGTCCAGGGGGTGCAGGACCACCTCGTCGGCGAGGTCCTCCAGGGTGATCTCCTCGGCCGCGGTGATCACATGGTCCTTGGGGACCACGACGACCGTCGTCTCGGTGTAGAGAGGGATCGCGCTGAACACCGTACGGTCGACCGGAAGGCGTACGAGAGCCGCGTCGGCGGTGCCCTCGCGCAGGGCGTCGGCCGCCTCGGCGGGGGTCGTCTGGAGGAGGGCGAGGGGGGTGTCGGGCAGGCGCTCCGCCCAGATCCGCACCCACTTGGCGGGCGTCACTCCGGGGACGTACGCGAGCCGGAACGAGGGGGAATCCGCCGAGTCGGTCATCCCGCCAGGTTACCGGCTGTGGTCGGACCTCTCGTCGGGGGCCGATACCCTGGGGTGTATGAAGTCGCAGCAGAGCACCCAGACGATGAAGCCCGCCACCGCGGCGAAGAAGCTGGGTGTGTACCTCCCCGCCACGCCCGCCGAGTTCCAGGAGGGCGTCGTCTCGCGCGCCGAGCTGACCGAGCTCCAGGCGAACCCGCCCGAGTGGCTGCGGAAGCTGCGCGAGACCGGCCCGCACCCGCGTCCGGTGATCGCGGCCAAGCTGGGCGTCTCGATCGCGGGCCTGGCCCGCGGCGGGGTGACCGATGCGCTCACCACCGAGCAGATCGAGGCCGTCAAGGACGCGAAGCCGGAGTGGCTGGAGAAGGAGCGCGCCACGCAGGCCGAGGTCCGCAAGGAGACGGTCCGCATCAAGAAGCGCAACGCGGAGCGCGAGCAGCAGTCCTGACCCCGGTCGGCTGCCCCGGGTCGGCCGGCGCGGGTCAGCGGCGCGGCACCAGGATGCTGAGGGCGTTGGCGCAGACGACTGCGGTGATGGCCGACCAGTCGACGAGACCGAGGCCCTGCCCGAGCCCGATCCACCCGACGAGCGCGGCGAGGACCGGGTTGACGCTCATGAACAGGCCGAACGCGGCGGCGGGCACATGCCGCAGCGTGAAGAGATCGGCCAGGTAGGGCACCGCGGAGGAGAGCACCCCGGCGGCGACGGCGTAGCCGAGGGCCTGGGAGGTCGGCGGCTCGCGCAGCACCAGGACGACACCCACCGGCAGGAACAGCACGGCGGAGACGGCCGCGGCGGCCGCCGAGCCCTGGGCCCCGGGGATACGCCGGCCGACCGTGCGGTTGAGCAGGATGTACGCCGCCCAGCACCCGGCGGCCAGCAGGCCGAGCCCCAGCCCCAGGTAGTCGGTGGAGGGCTGCGGGCGCATCAGGGTGATCGCGCCCACCGCGGCGATCGCGGCGCAGCAGGCGTCGACCCGGCGGCGCGCGGCGGCCAGGGCGATGGTCAGCGGGCCGAGGAACTCCAGGGTCACCGCGAGGCCGAGTCCGATGCGGTCGATGGCGGTGTAGAGGGACAGGTTCATCGTGCCGAACACGAGGGCCAGCAGCAGGACGGGTCCCCACTGACTCCGGGTGAAGGACCGCAGCCGGGGGCGGCCGACGGCCAGCAGGACGAACGCGGCGACGTACTGGCGGACCGCGACGACTCCGGTGGGGCCGAGCACGGGGAAGGCGAGCGAGCCGATCGCGGCACCGGTCTGGTTGGACAGACCGCTGCCGATCATGGTGACCGCCCCGGCGAGTCGTCGTCGCCGGTTCGGGAGCTCCTGGGCGGGAGCCGCTGCGGAGACGGTGGTCGAGGACGCGGACGACGACGGGGACGGGGACGCAGGTACGGGCGCGGACGCGGACGCGGCTGGCATACGCCGATGCTCCTCCCGGTCCGGCGTTGCGCAAAATGCATGCGGCGTGCGGTCCATACGCTGGAGTCATGGATTCCTCAGGAGTGGAGCTGCGGCAGCTGCGGTGTCTGGTCGCGATCATCGACGAGGGCGGCTTCACCGACGCCGCCGCGGTGCTCGGCGTCTCCCAGGCCGCCGTGTCCCGGACCCTTGCCTCGCTCGAACGGGCCCTGGGCGTAAGGCTGCTCCGGCGTACCTCACGGGTGGTGACGCCGACCGCGACCGGGCTGCGGGTGGCCGCGCACGCGCGGCGGGTGCTGGGCGAGGTGCACACCCTGGTGCAGGAGGCGACCTCGGGCCACACCCGGCTGCGGATCGGCTACGCCTGGGCCGCGCTCGGCCGCCACACCCTCGCCTTCCAGCGGCAGTGGGCGGCCCAGCGGCCGGAGACGGACCTCCAGCTGGTGCGCGTGAACTCCGGCAGCGCCGGTCTCGCGGAGGGCGCGTGCGACCTGGCGGTGCTGCGCCGGGAGCCGACGGACCGGCGGTTCGACTCGGCGATCGTGGGTCTGGAGCGTCGCCTGTGCGCGCTGGCGGCCGACGATCCGCTGGCCCGGCGCCGCTCGGTGCGGCTGGCCGACCTCGGCGGGCGGACGCTCCTGATCGACCGCCGCACCGGCACCACCACCCCCGAACTGTGGCCGCCCGACGCCCGTCCGGCCACGGAGGAGACCCACGACGTCGACGACTGGCTGACGGTGATCGCCACCGGCCGCAGCATCGGGATGACCGCGGAGTCGACCGCCAACCAGTACCCGCGCCCCGGCGTCGTCTACCGGCCGGTGCGCGACGCCGAGCCCGTCGCCGTGCGCCTGGTGTGGTGGCGCGACGACCCGCATCCGGCGACGCAGGCCGTGCTGGAACTGCTCACCACGCTGTATCGCGCACAGTGAACATCCCGGTGTCGCCCGGAGCCGTCGCTTTGACTACGATCTGGGCAGGTTCACCGACGTGGGTGTTTCGAGGTTGCTGGGGGTTGGGATGGTTGCTGGTCGTGTGGTGCGCTTCGACAGCCAGCGAGGCTACGGGTTCATTGCGCCCGACGACGGCGGGGAGGATGTCTTCCTGCACGTCAACGACATGCTGATGCCGGAGTCGCAGGTGCGCCGGGGCATCGTCGTGGAGTTTGAGATCGAGGACGGCGAGCGGGGCCCGAAGGCGTCCGGGGTCCGGCTCGCGCGGGGCGAGGACGGCAAGCCGCTCGCCGCCGACGACGACGTCCTGTGCGATGTGCTCAGCACGGAGGAGTTCACCCGGGACGTCACCGAGGCGCTGCTGACGGCGGCCCCCTCGCTGACCGGTGAGCAGATCGTCCAGGTGCGGGCCGGCCTCGCGCAGTTCGCGAAGAACCACGGCTGGGTGGAGGGCTGACCCGACCGGCAGATCCTGGTTCCCCGCCTCCCGGCCCGTTGTCAGTGGCCTGTTCTACAGTTCCCGTCACTTGATCAGTGCGGGTGCGGGAGGCACACATGGGGTGGGTGTCGGCCGGCGACTACGAAGTCGCCCTCGACGACGGCAAGGTGGTGTGCCGCAACGCGGCCGGACGGCGGTTGAAGTCCGTACCGTCCAAGATCACCGACGAGCCGGCGGTGGTGGGCCTGCGGCAGCTCACCGAGTGGCTGGAAAGGCACGAACGCGAGTGCCTGGCCACCGTGGAGCGGTGGATGGTGCGCTCGCTGCCGGTGCCGTTCGCCGTGATCGCGCGGGTGTGGCCCGACCCCGCCTGGCAGTCCGCCCTGCGCGACCTCGTCGTCACCGGGGCCGACGGCGAGGTGGCCGGATTCCTGCGGGACGCCGACGCCGAACGCGGCCTCGGCCTGGTCGACCTGGACGGCGACACCGTCCGCATCACGCCCGACCTCGTCCGCCTCCCGCACCCCGTGCTCCTCGACGAGCTCGACGAACTGCGGGAGTTCGCCGTCGAACTCGGCGTCGAGCAGCGTGCCCAGCAGCTCTTCCGCGAGGTGTGGCGGCGGCCCGCCACGCTCGACGCGGAAGGCGCCTCGGTCGAGGAGTACGCGGGCGGCGCCTTCAAGGAGCAGCGCTTCCTGCACGGCCGGGTCACCCAGCTCGGCTACCGCGTGCGCGGCGGCCACGCCGTCTGCGCCGTCCTGGAGGACGGCCGCACGGTCGAGGCCCGGGTGTGGGTCGGCGACTACGAGGGCTACGAGCAGGCCGAGACCGGTCCCCTGATGTTCACCGACTCCGCCGGCCGGGCGCTGAAGCTCGGTCAGGTCGGGCCGGTGGCCTGGTCGGAGGGCATGCGCATGGCGGCGGCGCTGTATGCCGGGCGCGACATCGAGGACGAGGAGCGGGCGGCATGACGACCTACGACGAGACCACCGCGGCCGCCCTGCTCGAGGCGGGCGCCGTCCTGCCTTCGGGCAGCACCGCCCGCGAGGACGCCGACACCCTCACCGTCCGCACCTACGGTCACCCCGCGCTGGACGACCGGCGGATCGTGCGGCTGGTGCCGGGCACGCTCGGCGAGGCCGAGGACCTGGCGCTGGAGTTCCTCGGGCTGGCCCGGGACCCGGAGATCCCCGAGGTCGGTCAGGTGCGCCGGGAGACGCTCGGCTTCCCCGCCTGGGCCCTGGTCAACGACCCGGCGAACGGCCACCACGCGCTGGCGCTGGTCAAGGACGTGGAGCGGCTCGCGCGGCAGGCCAAGTCCCGCCCCGGCACCGCCAAGGACGGCTTCGAGGAGCTCGGCACCCGGCTCGGCCGGGCCGTGCCGCACTTCCTGCCCACCTTCTACGAGCAGGCCGCCCGCGTCTTCCTCCAGCACGAGAACACGACGTACGCCTCCGCCTTCTTCGGCAAGGCCCGCGAGGCCGAGCGGGTGCACGCGCTGAAGGTGGACGAGGAGCGGCAGCGGGCCGTGTTCCTGGAGTTCGCCTTCGCCGGGGCGCTGACGGTCAAGGCGCTCAAGGAGCATGTCAAGGCGCTCGCCACACGTCTCGACCCGGCCGAGGCCTGGGCGCAGTTCCGGCAGTTGACCGTGGAGCGCTGTGCGGCCGGCATGCCGCCGTACGCCTCCCTGCCGCAGGACGCGCGCGGGCTGATCAAGGCCGCCGGTCTGGACCGGGGCGCCGAGGAGTGCGCCCTGGTCGCCGATCTGCTCGCCTCGCCCGCCGCGGTCCGGGCCCCCGCCTCCTTCTGGAACGCCTACCGGGCGACGCTCGCCGTTCTCGCCGAGCAGCGACCCGAGGTGCGCGCACGGCTGTTGGAGATCATGCCGACCGGCCTGGCCCGTTCCGTCGAGGACGACGAGTTCTGGCTGGCGCTGCTCGTGGACTGCAAGGCGGATCAGCTCCTGACCGGCGAGACGGAAGCCGACGTCGACGCGGCGGACTGGCTCGGCCGGTGGGCGCTGTACCGCAAGCACGGCGCCAGCTTCAGCGATCGTTCCCCGGCCACGCTCGCCCTCGTGGAGCGGATGGCTCCCCGGCTGCGCGCCGAGGGCCGTCCGGTCGACCTGTGCACGGGCCGCTGGCAGGCCGGAGCCGACCTCGACCTGCTGGACCTGTGCGTGGCCCACGGCGTGCCCCTGACACTGCCCGCCCCCGACCAGGTCGTGTACCTGTCCCTGGACCGCTGGCTGCGCGAGCCCCGGGCCGGGCGGCGCGATCTGACGGCGTCCGCGGCGGACCCGCGCTTCCGGCGTCTGCTGTACGCCGCCGTCGGCGCTCTCAGCGGCGTCCGTCCCGGGGCCGAGGTACTGGCGGGCCTGGCCGCCCACCCCGTGCTCGGCGATGTGCTGCGGGAGTGGCTGGAGAACGCGGCCGGGGACCTGACCTCGGCGGTCGGTCTGCCCGCGGCTCGGGCGGCGCTGGATCGGCTGCGCCCGTTCCGCACGGTGGCCGCCCGGGTGAGTCCGGCGGCCGTCGCCCAGGCCGCCACGCGTGATGTCGCGCCGCTGCTCGGGCACACGCTGCGCGCGGGCATCCTGGACGAACTGGGCTGGCCCGCGCTCGACGAGGCGCTGGCCAGGCTCGACGCCGAGGCCAGGCGCAACCGCGACGACACGTTGAACGTCAGCGAGGCCTGGCCCGCGCTGATCCTCGCCCGCGCGCACAAGGTGATCGTCGTCGGGCCCGAGGACATCCTGCTGGAGCACGACCTGCGGCTGCCCGACGGTCTGGACAGCTGGCAGCGCCCGCAGTACCGCTTCACGGACGGTGAACTGCTCGTCATGTGGCGGCAGGAGGGCAAGCAGTTCGGCTACTGGTCCGCCCGCCCGGCCGACGTGTTCCCGCTCGGCGGTGAGCAGATCCCGTACTGGTACGGCAGCAGCGACGCGGGCGAGCCGTCGATCCCGCTGCCCGAGGGCGGCCGCGCCACCGGCGGACGCACGCTGCACGCCGGTGACACCGTCGTGCCGGCGAGCCGCCGCATCCTCGGCGACGGCACCTCGTACTGGCGTCAGGGCAGGCAGGGCCTGCAGCAGGTGTGGCTCGAGTACGACCCGGCCACCGGCACGCACGGGCGTGCCTCGCTGCCCGCGTTCGTGCAGTCCGGCATCCGTGAGGACGCGCGCCTGCTGCAGGGCGACTGCCAGGTGCTGCCCCTGCGACCGGGGCTGGAGCAGAGTCCGTTCGGCACGGACGGCACGGTGCTCGGCCGCTGGGTGCGCACGGAGGGCGAGGGCGCCGAGACCCGTACGGTCGCCGGCACTCCGGACGGCCGGACCGTCACCCTGCCCTGGGCCGACGGCCGGGCGCCGGGCGACCTGCTGGGCCCGCTGCGGCTGCCCGGCGGGGCCGAGCCGGTCGCCGTCGGCCTCCACCGGCAGATCGCCCTGTACGCGGGCGACGACACGTCGGCCGCCGGGGAACTGGGCCGGGTGACGCCGATGGAGCGGGGCGGCGAGTTCGCCGCGGGCACCCGGTTCGTCCCGCCGGTCGACTTCTGGCACGCCCTGCGTCCTCGCGACGAGCGGGCGTCGGCCGTGCTGCGCGCGCTGACCGACGAGCGGGCGGCCGAGCTGGTGCGGGCCGGCGCCGAGGCGCTGGCGGAGCGGCAGGCGAAGCTGAACGCGGCGAAGGCGGTCGACGGAACTCCGGAGAGCAAGGAGGTCGTCCCGACCGCCGACGAGGTGCTCCAGGAGGTCGTGACCCGCACGCTGCCCGAACTCGGCGAGCCGAGGCTCGGCGCGGGGGTCGCCGCGCTCGTGCGCGCGGTGCTGCGGTTCGCGGAGTCGACCGCCTCGTTCGTGGCGCCTCCGGTCGAGCGGCCGAAGGCGGAACGCAGCCGCGCCGACGGCATGTTCGCCGACCTCAAGCCCGAGCACGGCGACGACGAGACGTTGAGCGAGGCTGCCAAGGGCCTTGCCGATGTGCACGGCTGGTGGGGCGGCGAGCGGAACTGGAGCTCGCTGCGGCAGATCCGCGCCGTGAACCATGTGCTGGCCGGGAAGCCGGCCGACGGCAAGGCCCTGGCCAAGGCCTCCCGGTCGACGGGGGCCGCCGACGGGTGGCACAGCGACGAGTTCACCGTTCCCGGCATCGGCCTGGTGTGGACTCCGGTGCTGGACGTGCTGCGCCCCCTCGCGTACCGCGCCGCCTCCCCGACGGTGACCGAGGCGCACCGCGAGGCGCTGCTCCTGCTGTTCGAGGCGATCACGGAGGGACCGCTGGCCGCGGCCGGGGGCGCCCTGCGCGAGATCGTGCTGAGCGAGCCGCACGAGAAGCAGGAGCGGCTGGGCCAGGTGCTGCGCCGGGACGGCCGTACCGTCGTCGTCCTCGGCTGCCAGAACCTCGACCGGCAGGCCGGGCGGGTGCACTGGCTCGCCCTGGACCACGACCCGACCGGCCGGTTCGGCGCGATCGCCCACTTCACCCTGGACCGGGAGACCGCGCACCCGGCGGTGTTCCCCGCCGACGCGCTGAGCGCCGTCACCGCGCTCGTCCGGGACAAGGGCCCGGCGCCCTGGCAGCCGGAGGCGCCCGCCGTCCTCGCCGCCGCGACGCGCGGCGGGCTGGGGCCCTTGCAGGCGGCCCTGCTGCTCGCGGGCCGGCCGGCGCAGCTCACCGCCGAGGTGATCGCGGCGACCGGGCTGAAGCCGCGTCAGAAGGAGCTCGGCGACGCCCTGCTGTCCACCGTCGCGAACACCGACCGGGCGGCGCTCGTCGGCGCGCTGCTGCCCGAGAGCCCCGGCGACCTGTGGACGGCCGGGCCGGACACCGAGGCCGCGGGCAAGGTGTGGACCGAGCGGCTCGGCAACGTCGTGCGGCTGCCCGAGGACCTGGCCGGGGAGCTGTCCCTCGACGGCCTGCCCACCGGCACCGCGGAGGAGCTCCTCAACCCGGGGCTCACCCCCTGGATCAGCCGCACCACGGTCCAGCGGCCGGACAAGAACGGCAACCTGGTCGCGCAGGACCCGTCGGCGCTGCCGGGCCTGCACCATCTGACGCGTGCCGTGGCCGCCCTGTCCGGGCTCGCCTACTCCCTCCCGTACGGGCACCCGCTGCGGGCCCGTCTGCCGGAGAGCCTCGCCGCGCTGCGCCGCCGGATCGCCGATCCGGGGCTGCTGATCGACCCGGGCATCGCGTGGACGGACAAGGGCACCTCGACCGCCGTCGAGCTGCGCAAGGCGTACGGGATGCCGGCCACCGGGGGCGCCGACGCCGACGGGCTGACGCGGGTGGGCGAGGCTCTGGTGCTGCGTCCGTGGTACGGCGACCAGGAGACCGTCCTGGTCCGGCCGGGCAGGCTCAGCGCCTCCGACGACCCGGTGTTCGGGCTGGTCGAAGGCCTCGTGGGGTCCGTGCGGAGCCAGGGCATGTGGGCCCTGCGCACGATCCTCGACACCGAGCTCGCCGATGCGCTCGCCGTCGGCCATGATCCCCTCACCGGCGTCGAAGGGACCGCCGGATACGCCCAGGACCCTTCCCTCAGCGTGCCCGAACTGGTCGCGGAGGTGGCAGCCGAGCACGGCCTCGGTACGGACGCGGCGACGCTCTACCTCCAGCTGCTCGCCCTCCCGGACCCCACGGACCGCAACTGCGTGCGCTGGACCGGCTGGAAGCCCGCCCGGACGAAGAAGGCCCGCGCCGAACTCGCGGCGACCGACCTGGTCGTCGAGGCCAAGCGGCCGCGCGCCGGGCGCACCCTCTTCCTGCCCTGCGGCTGGCTCGACCTCAAGTCCCCCGTGCTGCCGATGGAGCTCTGGAAGGAAGGCCTCTACCCGGTGCGCGGCAACGCCCGCGCGGTGCCTCTGGTGCCGGTGCCCGAGCTGTTCACCCGCGCGTGGGACCGCGTCCGCGCGGGCGACGCCCCCGCCTACGAGGAACTCACCACGCGCGCCACCCGCAAGGGCCGCCGCCGATGACCACCGTCCCGCCCCCTCTGGAAGAGCGCGCACCGATGACCACCACCGTGTCCCCCGCCCCCGTCCGGCAGATCGTCCCGCCCGAGGACCTGTACGCCGCCGAGCTGGTCTTCCTCGCCGCGTACGACGACGGGCCCCGCCCGCCCGCCTGGCGGCTCACCCCGCGTGCCGTCGTCACGTTCGTGATGGGCAGCGACGGCCGGGCCCTGAAGCTGCCCGAAGGCGCCGAGGCGGCGGAGGGGGTGCCGCGCCGGCTGGTCGTGCAGGGCAAGTTCGTCGGCGACCGGGCGCTGGTGGAGCGGTGTGTGGTCACGCTCGCGGGTGAGCGCGGTCTGCTGCTCGTCGGCGAGCCCGGCACCGCCAAGTCGATGCTGTCCGAGCTGCTGTCCACCGCCGTGTGCGGTACCAGCGGTCTGGTCGTGCAGGGCACGGCCGGCACCACGGAGGACCAGCTCAAGTACGGCTGGAACTACGCCCTGTTGCTGGCGCAGGGGCCGAGCCGGCAGGCGCTGGTGCCCTCGCCGGTGCTGACCGCCATGTCCCGGGGCGCCATCGCCCGGGTCGAGGAGGTCACCCGCTGTCTGCCCGAGGTGCAGGACTCCCTGGTCTCGCTGTTGTCCGAGCGGCGCATCGCCGTGCCCGAACTGGCGGGCAGCGACGACGCGTTGGCCCATGCCGCGCCGGGTTTCAACCTGATCGCCACGGCCAACCTGCGGGACAAGGGCGTCTCGGAGATGTCCGCGGCCCTCAAGCGCCGCTTCAACTTCGAGACCGTCGGCCCGATCCCGGACCTCGACGCGGAGACGGCACTGGTGCGCAGCCAGGCCCGGGCCTCCGTGGAGCGGGCCGGGGCGCCCTTCCAGGTCGACGACGCCGTGCTGGAGGCGCTGGTCACCGCCTTCCGCGACCTGCGCGAGGGACGGTCGGCGGAGGGCTGGGAGGTGGAGCGGCCGTCCACGGTGATGAGCACCGCGGAGGCGGTGTCGGTCGCGGGCGCGCTGGCGCTCGCGGCGGCCTACTTCCCCGGCGACCGTGATGTGCTGGGGCTGCTCCCGGGCCATCTGCTGGGCGTGGTCCGCAAGGACGACCCCGCCGACGCGGCCCGGCTGCGCGGCTACTGGGACGGCCCCGTCCGCCGCCGCGCCGAACAGGGCTCCGCCACCTGGCGCACCCTGTGGGACCTGCGCACCGTGCTGGAGGGCTGACGGCCGTGTCCCACCTGTCCCACGTCGACGCCCTCGACGAGGCCCTCGCCGCACTCACCGGCCCGGCCGCGCCCTACCTGATCGGCGTACGGCACCACGCGCCCTCGCTGGCCGCCGCCGTGCCCGTGCTGTTGGACGAGGCGAAGCCGGACGTGCTGCTCGTGGAGCTGCCGGCCGAGCTGCAGGAGTGGCTGCCGTGGCTCGGGCACGAGGAGACCCGGGCACCGGTCGCCCTCGCGGCGGCGCCCGCCGACGGCCGGGGCGGCGGCGGGCCGGCGTTCTATCCGTTCGCCGACTTCTCCCCCGAGCTGGCCGCCGTGCGCTGGGCCGCCCGGCACGGCGTCCCGGTGATCGCCTGCGATCTGCCCCTGGCGGACCGGGCGTGGGGCGAGGGACGCGACGGCTCGGCGCGGGGCGAGTCCCCCGGACTCACCGGCGCGCTGCGGGCCCGGCTCACCGGCCGCCCCGGGGACGACCTGTGGGACCGGCTCGTGGAGGCCACCGCCCCGGGCTCCCCGCCCGAGGCGCTGCGCCGGGCGGCCCTGCTGACGGGGTGGGCGCTGCGCGAGGACGCGGTCGCCGCCGACGGCGTGCCCGAGCTGGACCTGCGGCGCGAGCAGTGGATGCGCTGCCGGATCGCCGAGGCCACGGCCCACGGCGAACGCGCCGCCGTGCTCGTCGGCGCCTTCCACGCCCCGGCCCTGACCGGAGCGACAGCGACAGCGACAGCGACAGCGACAGCGACAGCGACAGCGACAGCGACAGCGATTATGGCGGAGGGGGCCGGAGCGGCTGTCGACGGGACCGGCGAAGCGGGTGGGCCGGGGCGCGGTGAGCGGGGTGCCGCCGTTGCTCCTGGACGGGCTTCGTGGGTCACCTCGTTGATTCCGTATGCCTATGCGCTGCTCGACGAGCGGTCCGGTTATCCGGCCGGGATCCGGGACCCGGAGTGGCAGGACACGGTGTTCCGGGCGGCGGGCGATCCGGCGGCGCTGGAGGAGGCGCTGACGCGGGCCGCCGTGCGGGTGTGCGCGGAGCTGCGGGGTCTCGGCCATCCGTCCGGGCCCGCCGACGCACGCGAGATCACCCGGCTCGCCTCGGACCTCGCCCGGCTGCGCGGGCTGCCCGCCGCGGGCCGTGGCGAGCTGGTCGAGGCGGTGCAGACGGTCCTCGCGCAGGGTGAGCCGTACGGGCGGGGGCGGGCTGTCGCGCGGGCGATGGAGCGGGTGCTCGTCGGCACGCGCACCGGCCGGCCGGCGCCGGACGCGCCGCGCAGCGGTCTCGCCCCGGCGGTCGAGGCCGAGGTCGGAACGCTGGGCCTGCCGGGTCCGGAGAGCGCCTCGGGCGCGCCCCGGGATCTACGGCTCGACCCGCTGCGCTCCGACCTGGACCGCCGCCGTGAACTGCTGCTGCGCCGGCTGACGGTGTGCGGGGTGCCGTACGGGGAGCCCAAGGAGGTGGTCGGCGCGGGCGGCGCCGAGGCCCTCACCTCCCGCTGGGAGGTGCGTTGGACGCCGGCGACGGCGGCCATGCTGACCGCGGCCGGCGTCCGCGGGGTCACCGCTGCCCAGGCGGCCGAGGGTGTGCTGCGGGAGCGGCGGCGCGCGGAGCGGGAGGCGGGTGGCTCGACGGCCGCGCAGGTGCTGCAAGGACTCGCGGAAGCCGCGGAGTGCGGGCTGCCCGCGCTCGCACAGGAGCGGCTCGACGATGTCACCGAGGTACTGCCCCAGGCCGGCACGCTGCCCGAACTCCTCGCCGGCCTGGCCCTGTCGGACCGGCTGCGGGCCGGTCATGTGCCGGGGCTCGGCTCCGACGAGGACCGTGCGGCGCGGGCGGCCGCCGTCGCCGAGCTGCTCACCGCGGCCGCGGTACGGCAGGTGGACGGCCTGACCGGCGCCGAGGATCCGGCCGACGCCCATGCCCTGCTCGAACTCGCCCACCGGGCCGACCTGTTGGGCGGTGTCCGGCTCACCGAGGCGCTCGCCCGGCTGGCCGCCGAGGGCTCCCCGCTGATGCGCGGCGCCGCCGGGGCCGTCCGGGTGCTGCTCGGGCAGGAGGACGCCCGGGCCTTCGGCGACCGGGTCGCGTCCTGGGTGGACGGCGCCGTCGATCCCGACTCGCGGTCGGCCCTGACCGCCCGGCTGAGCGGGCTGCTGACCGCCGCGGGTCCACTGCTGGAGGCCGCGGCGCCCGCGCTGGAGCCCCTGCTGGGCCGGGTCTCGGAGCTCCCCGACCGGGAGTTCCTCGACCGGCTCCCCGCGCTGCGGGGCGGGTTCGAGACGCTGAGCCCGGCGGCACGCGACCGTCTCCTGGCGTCCGTCGAGGAACGCCTCGGCGCCGGGCGCATGGCCGACACCGACGGCCTGGATCCGGCCGCGCTCGCCGCATGGGCCGGCGCGGACCTCGCGGCCCGCGCAATGCTGCGCTCGCTCGGACTGCTGCCGGCGACAGCGGGCGACAACCGCCGGGACGTCGTCGACCGAGACCTCGTCGACCAAGACCTCGTCGACCGGGATCTCCCCTCAGAGGTCGCACCCTCTGGGGGCGAGGGGTCCGGAAGCGAGGGGCCCGGGGGCGAGGAGCGGCTCCTTGCCCCCGCCGACCGCTGGCGGCTCGTGCTCGGCCGCCGTCGCGATCAACTCCCGTCCTCCGCCCGCTCGTTGGCCACGGCTCTGGACGAGCTGTACGGCAGCGGGCGCGGCGAGGGCAGCAGAGGGGATCTGACGGGCCCGGGGGCCGGGGGCGGCCGGGAGACGCCGTACCCCGGGGTGCGGGAGTGGGCGCAGGAACTGGCCGTGCTGTTCGGCCCGGGCATCCGGGAGGAGGTGCTGGCGGCGGCGGCCGCGTCGGGCCGCCGGGACGTGCTCGCGGAACTCGACGCGGACAGCGTGCGCCCCTCGGTCGATCTGCTGCGCACGGTCCTGCGGCATGCGGGCGGGCTGCCCGAGGCCCGGCTGGCAGCGCTGCGACCGCTCGTCCGGCGACTGGTCGAGGCGTTGACCCGGCAGCTGGCCACGCGGCTGCGGCCCGCCCTGCACGGTACGGCGCTGCCGCGCCCGAGCCGGCGGCCGGGCGGCGGCCTCGATCTGCCCCGCACGCTGCGCGCCAACCTGGCGACGGCACGGCGCGGGCCGGACGGCACGGTCCAGGTCATCCCCGAGCGCCCGGTGTTCCGTACCCGGGCGCGGCGGGCGGCCGACTGGCGGCTGATCCTGGTCACGGACGTGTCGGGGTCCATGGAGGCGTCGACGGTGTGGGCCGCGCTGACCGCCTCGGTGCTGGCCGGGGTGCCGACCCTGTCCACGCACTTCCTGGCCTTCTCCACGGAGGTCATCGACCTCACCGGCCATGTCGAGGACCCGCTGTCGCTGCTGCTGGAGGTCAGCGTGGGCGGCGGCACGCACATCGCGGCGGGGCTGCGGCATGCGCGCGAGCTCGTCACCGTGCCGTCGCGGACCCTTGTCGTGGTCGTCAGCGACTTCGAGGAGGGCTATCCGCTCGGCGGGCTGCTCGCCGAGGTGCGAGCGCTGGTCGGCGCGGGCTGTCATGTGCTCGGCTGCGCCAGCCTCGACGACACGGGCCGGCCGCGCTACTCCACGGGCGTCGCGGGTCAGCTCGTCGCCGCGGGCATGCCCGTCGCCGCTCTCAGTCCGCTCGAACTGGCCCGCTGGGTAGGGGAGAAGATCGCATGAGCCCGGACCTGTTGCCGCCGGTCGCCCCGGCCGTCACCGCCGAACTCGTCGAGGCGCTCTCGCCCCGGCTGCGCAAGCGGCTGGACGCGGGCATCGCCAAGCTGGCGGCTCGTCCGGTGGTCCGCGAGGGCGACACCGTGCGGATCGCCGTGGACGACGACACCGACCTCGAACTGCACGCCCCCGGCGGCACGGTGACCGACGCGAATGCGATCCGCTGCGGTTGTCTGCTCGCGCCCGACTGTCTGCACCGCGCGGCGGCGGCCTCGGCCGCACCGGTCGCCGACGACATCCCCGACGCGTCGCCCGAGGCCTCGCAGGAGGAGCCGGCCGAGGACGAAGGGGCCGCGCAGCCGTCGGCCGTCGAGACCGCCGCTCCCGACCAACTCGCCGTCGCACGGGCCGTGTTCGAGGCGGCGGCCGCCGTGCTCGCGGCCGGTACGGACGGCTCCGGCGCCGTGCTCCAGGCGGAGCTGCTGCGTGCCGCGCACAGCGCACGGCTCGCGGGTCTCCCCCGGGCCGCCGCCTCGGCGGTCTCCGTCGTCACCGGGGTACGCGCGGCGCGCTCCGCCGATCCCGCGTACCGGCTGCCCGATCTCGTCGACGCCCTCCGTGGCGTCCTCGGCGTGGCCCATCGCCTGCCGTTCGCGACCGGGCGGGACCTGGCCGAACTGCGCGGCTCCGTACGGCAGCCGTACACCCCGGACGGCTCCCTGCGGCTGTACGGGCTCTTCTCCGAGCCGATCCTGACGGCGAGCGGGTACGCGGGCGCGGTCACCTGGACCGCCGACGCCGAGGGCCGCCTGTACACGGTCTCCGACGTGGCCCCGGGCGGCCCGGGCCGGGCGATCGGCGCCGCCGACCGCGCCGTGCGGATCGGCGACGCCTCCCTGACCCACCGTGAGCTGTCGCGCGCGGGGCTCGCGGTCTCCGGTGCGACCGTCTCCCCGACGGGTCGGCTCGGCGCGGGGGCGGGGGTGCGGGCGGTGCGGGCGGCCGGCGCCGCCTGGAACGAGGCGCCGCTCGACCGGCTGTGGGCGGTGCCCGCCGCCCAGCAGGTCGCCCGGGCCCTGAGCGGCGGCCCCGGTGAGGGCCACGGCCTGCTCTTCCTCGACGTCACCCTGGCGGGCGCGGTCCGTGAGGCGACGGGCGACTGTCTGCTGGCCGACTGCGACGGCCTGGCGCTCCGGCTCGCCATGGCGCACGACGACCCCGCGCTTCCGTACCGCGACAACCTCCGGCTGCTGGCCGCGGCCCGGGGCAAGCGGCTGCGGATCGTCGCCCGCCTCGCGCCGGGTCCGGTGCCGCGCGCGCTGCTGCTGGCCGCCGAGCACCCCGCCGGGGACGAGGCCCGGGTGGACCTGGGGCTGGACCGTCTGCAACGCGCGGACCTGCCCCCGGCGGCGGCCGCGCCCGCCTCCGCTCCCTCCGTGGACGAGGCCCCGCTGCACCTCCTCGGTCGTCGAGTGCAGCAGACCGTGTCGGGGGGCCGCCGGGTGCTGTCCTTCCCCGGCAACGGGGCGGGCGACGGAGGGCGGCTGCGTCGGGTCGGTCTCGCCACCGCCGCCGACCTCCTCGACGAACTTCAGGCCGCCGCCGCGGACCGCTCCCGCGATGCCTTCGGCCGTCTGCTCCCGGCCGACGCCGACCGCTTCGCCCGCGCCTGGCTGGCCTCGGCCGTGTACACCGCCGAGGTCGAACGGGCGCTGTGCGCGGCGGCATGGGGTGGGAGCGGGCAAGGGGTGACGACTTCACCGGAAGGCGTGCGCATCTAGGTCAGGATCTGACCTCTATCGGTCCTAACGTGGTGCTCGTGACCGCGGGAGAAAGTGACCGCGGGACAGATGATCCCGGAACAGCACTCACGGAGGCAGCCATGAGCCAGCCCACCCCCCTCGAAGAGACCGCCGCGGCCCCGGCCGTCAGCCGCGAGCGCGCCGATCTGCTGGAGGCGCTCGCCAAGCAGCGGCACTTCCTGCGCTTCACCACCCGTGACCTCACGGACGAGCAGGTCGGTCTGCGGACCACCGCGAGCGAACTCTGTCTCGGCGGCCTGGTCAAGCACGTCGCCTCGGTGGAACGGGGCTGGGTGGCCTTCATCCTGGAGGGCCCGTCGGCGATGCCCGACTTCACGAGCATGACCGAGGCGGACTTCGCCGCGCGAGCCGACGAGTTCCGGATGCTGCCCGGCGAGACGCTGGCGGGGGTGCTGAAGGAGTACGACGAGGTGGCGCGCCGTACCGACGAACTGGTCGTGTCCCTGCCCGATCTGGACGCGGATCACCCGCTGCCGCCGGCTCCGTGGAACGAGCCGGGCGCGCGGTGGTCGGCCCGCCGCGTCCTGCTGCACATCGTCGCGGAGACCGCGCAGCACGCCGGTCACGCCGACATCATCCGCGAGTCCCTGGACGGCGCGAAGAGCATGGGCTGAGCATCACCCGACCTCGAGGACGTGGGCCTGCCAGGCCTCCAGGGCCACGAACAGGCCGGGGTCGGTCAGTTCGTCGCCGGCGCGGTCGTACGACTGCGAGGTGAGCAGGTCGGTCAGGCGGTGTTCGCGTCCACGCAGGTCGTCCCAGGGCAGGGGCAGTCGGGCCTGGGCCGGGTGGTCGGAGTGGTTGACGACGACCAGATGGCGGGCGTCCGGGTGGGTCCAGGTCCAGGCCAGCAGGTTGCGGCAGGTGTCGTTGTCCGGCCAGCCCGTCGGGGCGAGCGGTCGCCATTCGCCCCGGCGGACGGCGGCCGCGGCCGGCAGCAGACGGCGGTGGAAGTCGCGCGCCGGCTCGTCGACGGGCTCGCGCGGTCTGCGCGCGAGGAACACCGGCGGCCGTACCCGGCGTCCCTCGAACTGGCCCTCGTGCCAGAGGGTCGCGCCGGGCAGGGTCGCCACGGTGACGGCGGCCGCCCGGCCGCGCGCGCCGGGCAGGGTGGCGGCGGCCCGTGGCTCGTCGTGGTTCTCCAGGAAGCGGACCAGGCCTCGCTGGTGGGCGAGGTCGGCCCGGAGATGGGCGCGGACGGAGTCGGCGTCCTCGTGGACCAGCCGGTCGTGGAGCCGTTTGTCGTAGCAGTGGTCGAAGCCCTGCTGCTGAAGGGACCACTCGAGGTCCCAGTACGCCTCCGCGACGAAGAGCAGGTCGGGGTGGCGCTCACGGACCCGCGGGAGGACGTGCGGCCAGAAGTCCTCGGCGGGGGCCGGTCCCGCCCGGTCGCCCCAGGTCTTCGCGAAGACGTCGTTCATCAGCAGCATCGCCATGTCGCAGCGCACGCCGTCCGCCTGGTCGCCGATGGCCACCAGCGTGTCCACGGTCGCCGCGCG
Source organism: Streptomyces sp. NPDC002623 (assembly GCF_053592635.1). Classification (NCBI taxonomy): domain Bacteria; kingdom Bacillati; phylum Actinomycetota; class Actinomycetes; order Kitasatosporales; family Streptomycetaceae; genus Streptomyces; species Streptomyces sp. NPDC002623. The sequence goes on from NZ_JBSFWB010000005.1 coordinate 270,355, forward strand.
CAGGCCGTCGCTGAAGGCGTTCAGCTGGACGACGTCCGGCCAGGGCGGGAAGAACGGGTCGCGGCCGCGGGCGTAGACGCGGTCGGCGGCCTCGACGAAGTCGCCCGGCGTCCGCGCCAGGTCGTCCGCGGTGCCCTGGATCAGGCGGTCGGGGTGCGCGGTGAGCCAGGGGTGGTCGGGGGCGACATGGTTGGGGACGTGGTCGAGGATCAACCGCAGTCCGCGGAGGGCCAGTTGGACCCGGGCGGCGGCCAGTCCGTCCGGTCCGCCGAGGGCTGCGTCGACGACGTAGTCCCGTACGCAGTAGGGGGAGCCGACGATGTCCGCGTCGGTGAGGTCGGGCAGGGCCTCGCGGAACGAGGTCAGCAGGCCCTCGTCGCGCAGTGCGATCCGCAGACCGGCCGGGCTGCGCTCCCAGACGCCCATCAGCCAGACCGTGTCGACACCGGGCACGGCGATCTCGTCCCAGTCCTCGCCGGGCACGTCCCCGAGGGTGACGCGGCGACCGTGCCGGACGCTCAACTCACCCAGCCAGACAACGGTGTTGATCTCGTAGAGCACCGTCATGACAGCGGCTCCTCACGGTTGCCGTCGGAGCTGCCCTCGCCCTTCGGCCGCAGGGACTCCCGGCTGCCGCGCTGCCATTCGTCGGCGGTGAGGGTGTGGAACAGCGTGGTGGTGGCGGCCACCAGTCCGGTCCAGCCGGTCTGGTGGGAGGCGCCGAGGCCCGCGCCGTTGTCGCCGTGGAAGTACTCGTAGAACAGGATCAGGTCCTTCCAGTGCGGGTCCTTGGCGAACTGGGGCTGCGCGCCGTGCACCGGGCGGTGGCCGTCGGCGTCCCGCAGGAAGGTGGCGGTGAGCCGGTCGGAGATCTCGCGGGCGACCTCGTAGAGGTTCAGCAGGCGTCCGGAGCCGGTCGGGCACTCCACCCGGAAGTCGGGGCCGTGGTAGCCGTGCAGGTTCAGCAGCGCTCGGATCAGGAGCAGGTTGATCGGGAACCACACGGGTCCGCGCCAGTTGGAGTTGCCGCCGAACATCCCCGAGTCGGACTCGGCCGGCAGATAGCCGACGCCGTAGGTCTGTCCGTGCACCTCGAAGGTGTACGGGTGGTCGGCGTGGTGGCGGGAGAGGGAGCGGATGCCGTGCGGGCCGAGGAACTCGTCCTCGTCGAGCATGCGGGCCAGCACGCGGCGCAGCCGGTCCTCGCCGAACAGGGCGAAGAGATAGCGGCCGTCGGCGCCCGGTTCCGCGGTGACGTGCTGGGAGACGAAGGCCTCGACGGCCGGGTGTCGCTTGATGAACTCCTTTGCACCCTGCACGAGTTGGGGGAATCGCTGGTCCGCCCGGCCGCCGATCACGCTGGTCGCCGCCAGTGGTATCAAGCCGACCAGCGAGCGCACCTTCAGCGGGGTCGCGGTGCCGTCGGGCAGACGCAGGACGTCGTAGAAGAAGCCGTCCTCCTCGTCCCAGAGGCTGGCGTTGTCCTTGCCGACGCGGTTCATGGCGACGGCGATCCACGCGAAGTGCTCGAACAGGGTCTGTGCCTGCTCGACGTACACCGGGTTGTCGACGGCCAGTTCGATCGCGATGTCCAGGAGGTTCTGGCAGTACAGCGCCATCCAGGCGGTGCCGTCGGCCTGGTCGAGATGGCCGCCGGTGGGCAGTGGGGCGCTGCGGTCGAAGACGCCGATGTTGTCGAGGCCGAGGAAGCCGCCCTGGAAGACGTTGTTGCCGTCGACGTCCTTGCGGTTGAGCCACCAGGAGAAGTTCTTCATCAGCTTGTGGAAGGCGTTCTCCAGGAAGGCGCGGTCGGCGCGTCCGGTGCGGTGCTTCTCCAGTTCGTAGACGAAGAGGGTGGCCCAGGCGTGCACAGGCGGGTTGACGTCGCCGAAGTTCCATTCGTACGCGGGGATCTGGCCGTTGGGGTGCAGATAGAGCCGCTGCAGCAGCAGGTCGAGCTGGCTCTTGGCGAAGCCGATGTCGACCATGGCCAGGGCGAGGGTGTGGAAGGCGAGGTCCCAGGCCGCGAACCACGGGTACTCCCAGGTGTCCGGCATCGACATGATCTCGTCGTTGACCATGTGGTACCAGGCGCTGTTGCGGATCCGGGGGTCGGCGGCGAGCGGGTCGACGCCGTGTTCGGCGAGCCAGCGCGCGACGTCCAGGCCGTAGTACTGCTTGCTCCACAGCATGCCGGCCAGCGCCTGCCGGACGAGGTGTCGTTCGCCCTCGGCCATGCCGTCCGGGGTGATGCCGTCGTAGAAGGCGTCGGCCTCGCTCCGGCGCAGCTCCACGGTCGCGTCGAACTCCCGCCAGGGGTCGGCGAGTTCGACGTCGGTCAGCCGCAGTCGGAGGGTCCTGCTGCCGCCGCCGGGGACGGTGAGCGCCTGGTGGACGGCCGCCTTGGTGCCGGTGCGCGCGGGGTCGACGGCGGCGCTCTCGCCGTGGACGACGTAGCGGCCGATGCCGTCCTTCACATAGGGGGTGGCGTTCGGGCTCCCGAAGATCCGCTCGTCGTCGGTCTCGTTGCCGGTGAACAGCAGTTCCGCCGTGCCGTCGTGGTAGAGCCAGCGCGGGCCGAGTTCCTCGTGGTCGGCGCGGATGCCCCCGTCCGTCGCACGCAGTCCGGGCACCGCCTCGCCGCCCGCCCAGGACCAGGTGTGCCGGAACCACAGGGTCGGCAGCAGATGGAGCACGGCGTCGTCGGGGCCGCGGTTGTGCGCCGTGATCTCGATCAGCAGATCCTCGGGTCCCGCCTTCGCGTACTCGACGAACACGTCGAAGTAGCGGTTCTCGTCGAAGACTCCGGTGTCGAGGAGTTCGTACTCGGCATCGTGGCGGCCGCGGGCCCGGTTGACGTCGAGGAGGTCGGCGTAGGGGAACTCGCCCTGCGGGTACTTGTAGAGGTACTTCATGTACGAGTGCGTGGGCGTGTTGTCGAGGTAGAAGTAGTACTCCTTGACGTCCTCGCCGTGGTTGCCCTCGCTGTTGGTCAGCCCGAACATCCGCTCCTTGAGGATCGGGTCGCGGCCGTTCCACAGGGCCAGGGCGAAGCAGAGCCGCTGTTTGTCGTCGCTGACGCCGGCGATGCCGTCCTCGCCCCAGCGGTAGGCGCGCGAGCGGGCCTGGTCGTGGGTGAAGTACGACCAGGCGTCGCCGTCGGTGCTGTAGTCCTCGCGGACCGTCCCCCACTGGCGCTCGCTCAGATACGGTCCCCAGCGCCGCCAGGGCGTCACGCCCCCGTCGGCCTCCGCCAGCCGCCGCCGCTCGGCGTCCGCCGCGCCGTCGCCGTCCGTCATCGCCCGTCCTCCTCGCCACCGCCCGGCGCCGCCCCGGAGCCGTACGTCCACCCTCGACCGTCCGGCACCGGCCCGCAATGACATGGCCGGTGCATCGGCTCCAGTTGGGCCGAACGGATGACGGGCGTGGAGTTCGACGTTCGGCCGTCTCACGACCCGGCGATCCTTGGCGCTCTTGACGGCCCGTATACGACCGATCACAATCCCTGCATGAACGTGACCGGTCACATAGAGGCCCTGTCGAGGCGCCTCACCGTGGACCTCGCCGTCTCCGAGGGCCCGGTGCTCCTCGGCGCGAACGGCGCGCTCTACGGGCTGAGCGACGACGGCGTGCCCGGCGACGCCGTACTGGAGCCGTTGAAGATCACCAGCGTCTCGCAGAAGCCGGAGGGCGGCGCCCAGCACCCGGGCGGGGACGCGCTCTCGGTCTCCAGGTCGTTCTTCCGCAACGGCGGCGGCGAGATCAACGTGCTGATGCAGGACGTCTACGCCCGGTGGCCGTACGAGGATCTCGGCATCGACGACTACCTCCCCAAGGTCGACAAGATCGTCAAGGAGGTGTCGGCCGACCCGAACGGCGACCGCTTCGTCTACATCCCGTTCAACGAGCCCGACCAGATCTGGTACGACCTCGGCGTGGCCGACCAGAGGCAGTACGAGGCCAACCGCGACCGCTTCTTTCAGGACTGGAAGACAGTGTACGAGCGCATCCGTGCGGTCGACCCCGCCGCGAGGATCGCGGGCCCCAACGAAGCCGCCTACCACGCCCGCCTGTTGACCGACTTCCTCGCCTTCGCGAAACGGGAGAACGTCCTGCCCCAGGTGCTGACCTGGCACGAGTTGGACTCGGGCTCACTGCGGGACTTCCAGGAGCACCACGACGACTACCGGCGCATCGAGCGCGAGTCGGGCGTCCCACCGCTGAGGATCAGCATCGACGAGTACGCCAACCGCCGCGATCTGTCCGTGCCGGGGCAACTCGTGCAGTGGGTCTCGATGTTCGAGCGCAACAAGGTGTACGCCAACCAGGCCTACTGGGACGCCGCCGGCAACCTGGACGGCAATGTGGTGCGGACGAACATCCCCAACGGCGGCTGGTGGCTGTTCCGTTGGTACGCCGGGCTCACCGGCGACACCGTCGGCGTCACCCCGCCGCAGCCGAACACCGTCGACACCCTCCAGGGTCTCGCCTCCCTCGACACCGCACGCCGCCAGGCCCAGGTGCTGCTCGGCGGCTCGGACGGCGACGCGGACGTCGTGGTGCACCGCCTCCCGCGGTCCGTCTTCGGCCGCACGGTCGGCGTGACCGTCGCCGAGGCCGCCTGGTCCGGCTACGAGGGACAGCACGCCGCTCCGCGCATCCTCATGCGGACGAAGCTCGAGGTGGCGGACGACGGCTCGGTGACCGTCCCGCTGCACGGCCTGCGCCGGATGTCCGCGTACCGGCTCGTCCTCACCCCGGGCGGCACGGGCGCCCCGGCCCCCGCCGCCGTCCCCTGGTCGGCGTCCTACGAGGCCGAGGACGCGGCCGTCACGGGCGGCCGGATCCACACCCACGGAACGGTGAGCGACCCCAACGGCTACGCGGCCTCCGGCACGAAGGACGTCGGCCCCCTCGACACCGCCTCCAGCAAGGTCGACTTCACGGTGACCGTCCCGGCGGACGGCACGTACGACCTGGCGATCCTGTACGGCAACCAGTCCGGCGGCCCGGCCACCCAACTGCTGTCGGTCGACGGCGCGGAACCGGCCACGGTGACGTATCCCTCCACCCAGAACCGGCACTACCGCGCCAGAAGGGACCTCGGCGTGGAGCTGTCCGCCGGCTCCCATGTGCTGACGCTCGCCAAGGGCCACGCCGAGGTCACCCTCGACCGCATCGACCTCACCGCGCGCACCGGCGCCCCGTCGGCGTCGTACGAGGCGACGCTCGCGGACATCGACGGGAACCCGTCGTACGACTACTCCTCGTCGGCCGGAGTGGGCACGGGCGCCCTCGTCCTGCGCAAGGGCGACAAGGCCGTCTTCGACGTGTACGCCCCGCGCGACGGCTACTACACGGTGGTGCCGCGGGCCTCGGCGGCGGTCCGGCTCACCGTGCACGGCGAGCAGGTCACAGCGGCGCCGAGCCGGCCGCTGCGGCTCTACCTGGTCGCGGGCAACAACCGTGTCACGCTGACCGCCGAGCACGCGGCGGTCCGGTCCCTCGACGTCTCGGGCGAAGGCTCGACCACCGGCGTCCTCTCCTACGCGGCCGCCTCCGCCGTCCTGGCGGGAGGAGCGAGGCTCGTCGACTCCGTCCACGCCTTCGGGGGCTCCTGCATCGGCGAGCTCGGCAACAGCCCTTCCAGCACAGCCGAGTTCACCGTGCACGCGCCGACCGCCGGCCGTCACCTGCTGGTCGTCCACTACGCGCACAACGACCGCCGCGACAACGGCCACGCCTACAACACGGACATCGTGTCCCGTACCGCAGACATCACGGTCGGCGCCGGAGCGCCGCGCAGGGTCACCTTCAAGAACACCTGGAGCTCGGACGACTACTGGACGCTGGGCGTCCCCGTCGACCTGGAGAAGGGCGCCAACAGAGTGACCTTCGGGAACGCGGGCGCCTGGGCCCCGAACATCGACCGCATCGAACTGGGCCGGGTCGTCCGCCAGTCGTAGCCCGGCTCCTCCGAGAGCCGGGCTGCGCTTGTGGCGGACGGCCCGTCAGCGACCGATCAACGGCCGATCAGCGGCCGATCAGCGGCCGACGCCGATCAGGCCCGTCAGATACCGCCACAGCGACGAGCGCTGCCGGACGGCCGGGTCCGGCAACGCCGTCTCGGCCGATTCCGGATCCGCATCCGATGTCGACTCCGACGCCGACGATGCCGATCCCGCTGTCGAGGCGCGCGCCGACGGCGGCTGCGGCATCGCGGCGAGTTCGTACCGTACGGGCAACGAGCGCAGCCCCCGCATGAACGGCGAGGAACGCCACGGCAGTTGGTCGACGGGGAGCGCCAGGTCCAGGTGGGTGAACCGCTCGAACAGCCGGCCCACGCCGACCGCCGCGACCGTCGAGGCGAGCTCGCGCGCCGGGCACTGGCGCTGGCCCGCCCCCCATGACAGGTGTGCCCGGGTACTGACCGTGGTGCTCGGACACACGTTGCCGGCGAAGAGCGGGTCCGCGTGGGCCGCCGCGGAGGAGACCCACACCGGGTCGCCCGCGCGGATGACGTAGTTCCCGAGCTTGGTGTCCTTGGCCGCGAACCGCGGAACGAAGTTCACCAGCGGCGGCTTGCGCATCACCACCCGGTTCATGCTCTCCCTGACCATCCCCGCGGACAGGCTGGCGCGCACGCCGCCCTCACCCGAGATGACCTCGACCACCGTGTTGGAGATGAGGATCCCGACGTGATCGGAGGTCATGCCCAGCAGCATGAACAGCTCACGGGCCAGTTCGTCTAGGGAGAGTTCGGGGTGGGCCGCCAGCAGATACGAGGGGAAGTCCTCCCCCGGCGTCTTCAGCTTCACCGCCGCGAGTTCCGCCAGGGCCCCCAGCAGCCTCTCCAGCGCCGGCTCCGCGTCCGGGCCCGCGTCCAGTACCCGCCACATGTCCATCAGCGCGTCGTCGCCCTGTGAACCGGGGAAGCCGAGCAGATGGCTGGCCACCATCAGGGGCAGGGGACGGGAGAACTGGGCGGACAGATCCGCCAGGCCCGTGCCGCCCGCCTGCCCCACCAGGCTGATGAGTTCGTCGGCGTAGACGGTGACCGCCGTCTTCAGCCGCTTCGCCTGGGGGTGACGCGGGTCCTGGAACGGTTTGAGAGCCGCGTCCCAGGCCGTCCTCAGCGGCCGGTAACCGGGGCCGCCCTGGATCAGCACATGGTTGACCTCCAGGGACGGTCCGAGCGGCCAGTCCGCGGGCACCCGGCCCTCCGAGCGGGCCCGCCAGTTCTCCAGCCCCTTCGGCCACCCGGCGTCGTCCTGAAGGACTTCGAGCGCCTCGCGGTAGCCGAGGACCAGCCAGGCGGGCACCCCGAGCAGATCGACCGGCGCGACCGGGCCGTACCGCTGGCGCAGGCTCTCGTAGACGAGCGAGGGGCGGGTCTCGTAGTCCCTGGTCAGCAGCGGTTCGGGGGACAACGACTCTAACGTCGCTCCCTCGAGGTCCACGGATCCGCCGTCGCCCACCTGGGATTCCATCAATCTGCCCGCCCCTCAGACACTCCCCGTACCGGCACCTCCCCATTCGGTGACCGGAACCGGGGGGACCTTATCCCAGGCCCCGCCCGGGGTGAACTACGGGGGCACGGCTCGGGGCGATCTCCGGCCGCCGTCGACGAGCCGTATCCGGGGCCGCGGTCCACTGTCTACAGTGCGGCCATGGAGATCAGGTGCTCTCAATGCCAGGGCTACGACCTGGAGCCGGGGTTCGTCGAGGAGACCGGCGAACATGCGCGGGGGTATGCGCGGTGGATCCCCGGGCCGCTGCAACGAGGGCTCCTGGGCAACGCCAAGCGCTTCGGCCGGCCACGCTTCCAGATAGACGCCCACCGCTGCCGCGCCTGCGGCCACCTGGAGCTCTTCGCTCCGCATGAGGTCTGACGAAGCGCCCCTCGCCGGCCCGGCCCGCGTCGCCCTTCCACAGCGTGCGTGCGCAGGCTGATATGAGCGTGCGTGCGCAGGCCGATATGCGCGCGGCGCAGGGTCAGCCCAGGAAACTCACCCGCACCTGGCGGTCGGGGTTGTCCTTGTTGGTGTCCACCAGGCACACCGACTGCCAGGTGCCCAGTTCCAGCCTTCCGTTCAGGACCGGCAGGGTCGCGTGGGGCGGCACGAAGGCCGGGAGGACGTGGTCACGGCCGTGGCCGGGGCTGCCGTGGCGGTGCTGCCAGCGGTCGTCGGCGGGCAGGAGCGTGTGCAGGGCGGCGAGAAGGTCGTCGTCGCTGCCGGCGCCGGTCTCGATGACCGCGATGCCGGCCGTGGCGTGCGGGACGAAGACGTTCAGGAGGCCGTTGCGGCCGGCGGCCTCTTCACGCAGGAACGCCTCACAGTCGCCGGTGATGTCGACGACCCTCTCCCGGGAACCGGAGGCGATGTGCAGAACTCGGGTGGTGAACGCAGCTGGCATGCCCCCATCCTGACCTTCCGGAGTCCGATCTGCGAGACGCCCGTTGACCGTGGGCATGCAGGCTGACTACGTTCAGCCGCATGTTGCGTTCAGCCCTGCTCACCACGCGCGGTCACATCGACCTGCTGCGGGTGGCCTCCGCCGCGTGTCGTCGCGGCCGCTGACGTCTTCCAGCCCCTGGCTGCACCTTTCGCTCCGCACCACCTCACTTCCCTCACCCCGCTTCGCCTCACTTCACCATCGCCGATCGAGTCGATCGATCCGATTGAGCCGATCGTGACGTGGCGGCGCTGAGGCGCACCCCGCGCGCCCCTCCGCTCCCCCCACCCACCGCCACCGGTCGCCGGTCGCCGGTCCTCATCTGTTCCGTTCCGTGGAGCCCCCCATGACCATCAGCCACGCCCCGCCCGAGTCCTCCGGGGCTGACATTTCCCCTATGTCCGCCGCATCCGCACCTGAGAGTCCTCTCGCACTCACCCCCATCGTCCCCCGATCCTCCCGCCGCGCCCGCGTCCCCCGCTGGCTGCGCCGTACCACCGGACCGGTCCTGCTCCTTCTGCTGTGGCAACTCCTCAGCGCCACAGGCGTGTTGGCCTCCGACGTCCTCGCCTCGCCGGGCCGGATCGCCCAGGTCGCCGGTGATCTCGTCTCCGACGGCTCGCTGCCCTCGGCCATGGGCACCTCGCTGCAGCGCGTGGCCGCCGGGCTGCTCCTGGGCACCCTCATCGGCACCGGACTCGCCCTGGTGTCGGGGCTGTTCCGGATCGGGGAGGATCTGGTTGACGCCCCGGTGCAGATGTTGCGGACCGTGCCGTTCGTCGGACTCATCCCGCTGTTCATCATCTGGTTCGGCATCGGCGAGACCCCGAAGATCGCCATCATCACGCTCGGGGTGACCTTCCCGCTCTACCTCAACGTCTACGCCGGGATCCGGGGCGTGGACGCGCAGTTGATCGAGGCCGGGGAGTCGCTCGGGCTGTCGCGCCGGGGGCTCGTGCGGCATGTGGTCCTGCCGGGTGCGCTGCCCGGCGCGATGACGGGCCTGCGCTACTCGCTCGGTATCGCCTGGCTCGCGCTGGTCTTCGCCGAGCAGATCAACGCCGACTCCGGCATCGGCTTCCTGATGGTGCAGGCGCGGGACTTCCTGCGCACCGACGTGATCGTGGTCTGCCTCATCGTCTACGCCTTCCTCGGTCTGCTCGCCGACTTCATCGTCCGTTCTCTCGAAAGGCTGCTGCTGCAATGGCGACCGACGTTCACCGGCCGTTGAGCCCCCGGGCGGCGCAGCCGCCGCAGCCGGCCCAGACGCCGCAGGCCGTCCGCGTGGCGGGGTTGACCCGCTCCTTCGACGGGCGTGCCGTCATCGACGACCTCCGGCTCGACATCCGGCCGGGCGAGTTCGTGGCCCTGCTGGGCCGCAGTGGCTGCGGCAAGTCGACGCTGCTGCGCATCCTCGCCGGGCTCGACCGTGACATCGAGGGCACCGTGCTGGTGCCGCGCCGCAAGGCCGTCGCGTTCCAGGCGCCGCGGCTGATGCCGTGGAAGAAGGTGTGGCGCAATGTGCTCCTCGGGCTGCCGGGCCGGCCCGAACGCCCTGTCGCCGACCAGGCCCTGGCGGAAGTGGGGCTCGGGCATCGCGCCGACGCCTGGCCGAAGACCCTCTCCGGCGGCGAGGCACAGCGCGCCTCCCTGGCCAGGGCTCTGGTGCGGGAACCCGATCTGCTGCTGCTCGACGAGCCGTTCGGTGCGCTCGACGCACTCACCCGTATCAACGCGCAGCGTCTGGTCGGGGAGTTGTGGCAGCGCCGCGGCTGCGCCGTGCTCCTCGTCACGCACGACGTGGAGGAGGCCGTGCTGCTCGCCGACCGGGTGCTGGTGATGGACGACGGTGTCATCGCGCACGAGCAGGAGATCGACCTCGATCGCCCGCGCGACATCGCCGACCCCCGCTTCGCGGAACTGCGCGCCGGACTGCTGCGCCGCCTCGGCGTGGACCCGGCCGCCACCGAAGCCGCCTGACGGCCGGCTGTCGCCACCTCCGCCGACCCCCGACCCCCGACCGCCGGCCGCCGGCCGCCGTCACCTCCACCACCTCCCCCACCTCCGCCGACCGCCAACGCCTCGGCCGCTCAACCCGCCCCGCCCCGTTCCGCCCCCTCCCACCGGTACTCCCCCATCTCTGGACGGACCCCCATGCGACGACGCCTCCTCCTCCCCGCGGCCCTGCTCCTTCCTCTCGCCCTGCTGCTCACCGCCTGCGGCGGGAACGCCTCCGCCGGCACGGGCGCGGGCGGCGACACCGACGGCAAGGGCTCTCTCACTCTCAACGTCGGAGACCAGAAGGGCGGTTCCGAGGCCGTGCTGCGAGCCGCGGGTGAGCTGAAGAACCTCGACTACAAGATCAAGTGGTCCACGTTCACCTCCGGACCACCGCTCTTGGAGGCGGTCAACGCCAAGGCGGTCGACATCGGCGGCGTCGGCAACACCCCGCCTGTCTTCGCTGCCGGCTCCGACTCGAAAATCACGGTGGTGTCCGCCTTCCACGGCACGTCCAAGGGCGACGCCGTCCTCGTACCCGACGATTCCGAGCTGACGAAGCCCGAGCAGCTCAAGGGCAGGTCCGTCGCCGTCGCGCAGGGTTCCTCCGCGCACTATCAGCTGGTGGCCTCGCTCAAGGCGGCCGGACTGACCTTGAGCGACGTGAAGGTCAAGTACCTCCAGCCGGCCGACGCGCTCGCCGCGTTCACCTCCGGCAAGGTCGACGCGTGGGCGGTGTGGGACCCGTACACCTCGCAGGTGCTGCAGGCGAAGCAGGGGCGGGTGCTGACCACCGGCGACGGTGTCACCAACGGCCTCACCTTCCAGGTGGCCGCGCCGGCCGCGCTCGAGGACACGAAGAAGGCCGCCGCCATCGAGGACTACCTGGAGCGGCTGCGGCGCGCGACGGCCTGGGTGTACGACCACCAGGAGGAGTGGGCCGAGGTGTGGGCGAAGGAGACCGGGCTGCCGTACGAGGTGGCGCTGGCCTCGGTCGAGCGGACGAACTCCACCCGGATCCCGGTCGCGATCGACAAGCCGCTGATCGCCTCCGAGCAGCGGATCGCCGACACGTTCACCGAGCTGAAGCTCATCCCGCGCAAGGTGGACTTCGCGGCCTTCGTGGACCCGCGCTACAACGGCGATCTGCCGCCCTCCACCACTCCCGCGCGCGTGTCCTCGTAGTCACAGGCGACGCGGGAAGATCCACGCCCACCGTTCCGTTGGTAGAGGCGTGAACAACGTGCGTGAGGTCGAGGTGGTCGTCATAGGCGCCGGTCAGGCGGGTCTGGCCGCCGCCTATCACCTGCGCCGCACCGGTTTCGAGCCGGAGCGCGACTTCGTGGTGCTCGACCACGCCCCCGCTCCGGGGGGCGCCTGGCAGTTCCGGTGGCCCTCACTGACGTACGGCAAGGTGCACGGGATGCACGCGCTGCCCGGCATGGAGCTGACGGGCGCGGATCCCGAACGGCCGTCGTCCGAGGTCATCGCCGAGTACTTCGACGCCTACGAACGCGCCTTCGACCTGCGGGTGCGGCGGCCGGTCGAGGTGACGGCCGTCCGGGAGGGCGTCGGTGGACGGCTGCTCGTCGAGACCTCCGACGGAACGTGGTCCACGCGGGCCCTGATCAACGCCACCGGCACCTGGGACCGGCCGTTCTGGCCGCGCTATCCCGGCCAGGAGACCTTCCGCGGGCGGCAGCTGCACACCGCGCAGTACCCCGGTCCCGAGGCGTTCGCCGGGCTGCGGGTGCTCGTGGTGGGCGGTGGGGCGTCCGGCACCCAGCATCTGCTGGAGATCGCGCCGTACGCGGCCGACACCACCTGGGTGACGCGACGGCCTCCCGTCTTCCGCGAGGGGCCCTTCGACGAGGCGGTGGGCCGGGCGGCGGTCGCCCTCGTGGAGGAGCGGGTGCGGCAGGGGCTGCCGCCCAAGAGCGTCGTGTCCGTGACGGGGCTGCCGCTCAACGACGCGATCCGGCAGGGGCTGGCCGACGGGGTGCTGGACCGGCTGCCCATGTTCGACCGGATCACCGAGGACGGCGTGGAGTGGAACGACGGGCGGCGGGTCGCCGCCGACGTCATCCTGTGGGCGACCGGCTTCCGGGCCGCCATCGACCATCTCGCGCCGCTGCGGCTGCGTGAGCCGGGCGGCGGGATCCGGGTGGAGGGCACGCGTGCGGTCGCCGATCCCCGCGTCCACCTCGTCGGCTACGGGCCGTCGGCCAGCACCATCGGCGCCAACCGGGCCGGACGCGCGGCCGTACGGGACATCAGGCGGCTGCTCGCGGAGGAACCCGTCGCCGTCGCCTGACGCATCCGACGGGTCAGCCGGCCGCCGCCGACGTGCTCTTGTCGCCCTTCGTGCCCGCCGAGCTGCTCGGGCTCTCGGAGGCCGCCTTCTGGTTCCGGTCGAACTCGGCGACGTTGCGCCGGTGCTCCGCGTAGCTCGCCGTGAAGCGCGTGTCGCCCGGCCTGACCGTGACGAAGTACAGCCAGTCGCCCGGGGTGGGGCTGATGGCGGCGCGCATCGCCTCCTCGCCGGGGTTGTCGATCGGCGTCGGCGGCAGGCCCATGCGCTGGTAGGTGTTGTAGGGGCTCTCGATACGGGTGTCGCTCTCCGTCGTGTTCAGCGTGGAACGGTTCAGCGCGTAGTTGATGGTGGAGTCCATCTGCAACGGCATCCCGCGCTCCAGGCGGTTGAACACCACCCTGGCCACCTTGCCCATGTCCGCCTTGGTGGCCGCCTCGGCCTGGACGAGGCTGGCGATGGTGACCGCCTGATAGACGTTCATCGCGTTGCGCTGGGCGCCCGCCGCGACCGGCGCCTTGTTGAACTTCTTGTTCGCCGTGTCGACCATGTACGACAGCAGCGTGCGCGGGGTCGCCTTCTCCAGCGGGTACGTCGCCGGGAAGAGATAGCCCTCCGGGTTGCCGTCGGCGTCGTTCGGCAGCTTCAGACCGGCCGTCGGCAACGCGTTGAGCGTCGTGCCGGGCGGCAGGGCGAGCGCCTTGTCGACAGCCGCGTAGATCTGGCTCGCCCTCCAGCCCTCCGGGATGACCAGGGACGTCGGCTTCGCCTGCTCCTTCTTCGGGCTCTCCAGGCTCAGCAGCGGCACCGCCACGGCGGTGCCGGCCACGACGGCTCCGGTCGCGATGAGGACGAGACGGCCCCGGCGCGTCAGTCGAATCGTGCTCCTCGTGCTCCGTGGCGGAGTGTTCATCTGCATGCGGGCACGGTAACCCTCATACCGTCACAAACCCGGCATAACTTGCCATACTTTCATCTTGTCGGCTCCAGGCGGGCGTCTCGTCGCACCAGGGCCGTATACCGCCCGTCCCGCTCCAACAGCTCCTCGTGCGTGCCCCGTTCGGCCACTTGACCCGAGTCGAGCACCAGGATCTGGTCGGCACCCCGAATGGTGGACAGGCGGTGGGCGATGGTGAGCGTGGTGCGGTTGGCCGAGAGCGCGTCGATGGCCTCCTGGACCGCCCGTTCCGTACGGGTGTCCAGGGCGCTGGTCGCCTCGTCGAGGATCAGCACCGGCGGGTCGCGCAGGATGGTGCGGGCGATGGCCAGCCGCTGCTTCTCACCGCCCGAGAAGCGGTGCCCGCGCTCGCCGACGACCGTGTCGTAGCCGTCGGGCAGGGCGGCGATGTGGTCGTGGATCTGCGCGGCTCGCGCGGCCGTGTACAGCTCCTCGTCGGTGGCGTCCGGCTTGGCGAAGCGCAGGTTGTCGGCGACCGTGGCATGGAAGAGATACGTCTCCTGCGAGACGACGCCGATCCCGCGGGCGAGGGTGTCGAAGTCGAGATCGCGGACGTCGACGCCGTCGAGGGTGACCCGACCGCCCGTCACGTCGTACAGACGCGGCACCAGATAGCCCAGCGTGGACTTGCCCGCGCCGGTCGGGCCGACCACGGCGAGACTGCCGCCGGCGGGGACGGTGACGTCGATGCCGTCGAGAACGGGCCCGCCCTTGTCCTCGTACCGGAAGTCGACGTCCTCGAAGCGGATCTCGCCCTTGATCTGGTCGAGGTGGACCGGGTTCTCGCGCTCGGTGATGTCGATGGGGAGGTCGAGATACTCGAAGATGCGCTGGAAGAGCGCGAGCGACGTCTGGATCTGCACCCCGGTCGACAGCAGACTGACGGCGGGGCGGAACAGACCCTGCTGGAGCGAGACGAACGCGACGATCGTGCCGAGGGAGACATCGGGGCCGCCGAGCTGGAGGGTCACGCCTGCGGTCCAGTAGATGAAGGCCGGCATCGCGGACATGACGATCCCGATCACGGCCATGCGCCAGCGGCCGGCCATGTTCGATCTCACCTCGAGGTCGACCAGCTGTTCGGACTCCTCCGAGAAGGCCCGGGTGAGAGAGTCGGAGCGGCCCATGGTGCGGCCGAGCAGGATGCCGCTGACCGACAGCGACTCGGTGACCGTGGCGGCCATCGCCGCCATCTGCTTCTGACGCTGGGTGGTGATCTTCTTGCGCTCGTTGCCGACACGGCGGCTGATCCACACGAAGACCGGCAGCAGGAGCAGGGAGACGACCGTCAGCCGCCAGTCGAGGGCGACCATCGCGATGATCGTGGCGACCACGCTGGTGAAGTTGGAGACCAGGGAGGTGGCGGTGGAGGTGACGGTGGCCTGCATGCCGCCGATGTCGTTGGCGATGCGGGACTGCACCTCGCCGGTACGCGTGCGCGTGAAGAAGGCGAGGGACATGCGCTGCAGACGGTCGTAGACGGCCGTGCGCAGATCGTGCATGACGCGCTGACCGACCGTGGTGGAGATCAGGGTCTGCAGGACGCCGAAGACGCCGCCGAGGACGGCGCTGAGGATCATGCCGAGGGCGAGGAGGCTCAGCAGGCCGGTGCGCCCCTCGGGGATGGCGACGTCCAGCGTCTCCTTCAGCAGGAACGGGGTGGCCACGGCGACCAGGGACGAGGCGGCGACCAGCAGGCCGACGACCGCGAGCCTGGCTCGATAGGGCTTGAAGAGGGTGAGGATGCGGCGCACCTGCCGGGGTTCGTCGGTCGAGGTGCCGGGCGAGGGGGTCCAGTCGATGTTGTCGCGGGGCATGGCTCCTACGGAGTGTGAGACGGTGAGGATTGACGGAGCATAGCTCATTGTTACCTATACTCACAATGAATGGCATCCTGATATTGTTCCCGCATGACCACCCCCGATTCCGACAGCCTGCTCGCCGAGCAGCTGCTGCAGCTCACGCGCCGGGTGCACCGCATCCAGAAGCGCCATCTGCAGCAGAGCGGGCTCGGCGTCACGCCCGCACAGGCCCGGCTCCTGCGCACGCTGGCGCACTGCGAGTCGCCGCCGCGCATGGCCGACCTCGCCGAGCGCCTGGAGGTGGTGCCCCGGGCCGTGACGACTCTGGTGGACGGGCTGGAGGCGAGCGGCAAGGTGCGGCGGATGCCGGATCCCACCAATCGGCGGGTGATACGGATCGAGCTCACCGAGGCCGGCCGCACGGCCCTTCGGGAGTTGCGGGGCGCGCGGGTGTCCGCCGCGGAGGAGATTCTGGATCCGCTGACGGACCTGGAGCGCCAGGTGCTCGGCGGGCTGCTGGACGCGCTGGTGGGCGGGTCTTCGGAGGGTGAGCAGCAACCGCAGCAGAAGCAGGGGCGGACCTGCTGAACGCGAGAACGGGCCGCGGCCTCCGGCTCCTGCTCCGCATCGGCGACGGCCTCGCCGTCCAGGACCTTCCTGGCCCGCTCCAGGTCCAGCGCACCCTCCCAGCGGGAGACCGCGAAGACCGCCACACAGTTGCCGAGGAGGTTGGTGACGACGCGCATCGAGTCCATGATGCGGTCCACGCCCAGCAGCAGGGCCACCGCGCCGGCGGGGATGGCCCCCAGCGAGGAGGCGGTCGCGGACAGGGCGAGGAAGGCCGAACCGGGGATGCCGGCCATGCCCTTGCTGGTGAGCATGAGCACCAGGATCACGGTGATCTGCTGGCCGAGGCTGAGGTCCACGCCCACGGCCTGGGCGATGAACAGGGTGCCGATGGACAGGTAGAGCGAGGCGCCGTCGAGGTTGAAGGAGTAGCCCGTGGGCAGCACCAGGCCCACGGCGTCGTCCCGGGCTCCGGCCCTGCGCAGCTTCAGCATCACGCGCGGCATGACGGACTCGGTGGAGGCGGTGCCGAGCGCGAGCAGCATCTCCTCGCGGATGTAGCGCAGGAACTTCCACAGACTCAGCCCGGTGACCAGCCGCAGGGCGAGGCCGAGCAGCGCGACGAACAGGGCCGCGGCCGCGTAGCACAGGGCGATCAGCTTGCCGTAGGTCTCGATCACGCCGAGGCCGTAGTTGCCGATCAGGACGGCCATGGCGCCGAACACCGCGATCGGCGCCAGCCGCATGACGAAGCCGACGATCGCGAAGATGATCTCCTGGGCCTGCTCGATGGCCGGCAGCACCTTCGGCACCTTGGTGTGGCCGAGATGCAGCAGCGCGGCGCCCACGAGACAGGCCAGGATGAGCACCTGGAGCAGGGAGTTCTCCGCGAAGGCGCCCACGAAACTGGTGGGCAGCGCGTTCACGATGAACTCGGTCGTCGTGGGCAGCGAACCGCCGCCCGTCTTCGCGTCGACCGCCGAGGTGTCGAGCGTGGCCGGGTCGACGTTCATCCCGGAGCCGGGCTGGACGATGTTGGCGGCGAGGAGCCCGATGAGCAGGGCGAGCGTGCTCGCGACCTCGAACCAGATCAGGGCCTTGAGCCCGATCCGGCCGAAGGCCTTCAGATCACCGGCCTTGGCGATGCCGACGACGACCACGCAGAACACCAGCGGCGAGATGATCGTCTTGATGAGCCGGGTGAAGCCGTCGCCGAGCGGCTGGAGGTCCGTGGCCACGTCGGGCCACAGCTTTCCCACCAGGATGCCGAGGACGAGGGCGCAGGCGACCTGCGCGAAGAGTGAGGTACGCAGTATGCGTGCGACGCGTCGCGACGGGGACGGGACGGACGGCGGCACGGGCACTCCTTGGGGGGATGGTGGAACACAGAAACCGGGGACAGGACTTCTGCGATACGGAAAGCGGCTTCCGTAGCGATCACTTTGAAGGCGTCGTTGATCGCGCACAAGACTTCCGCGTTTCCGCTGTGTAAATCCCCGCGGGGAGTGACGCATCGCACGCATACGGGGCTCAGCAGCCGCTTTGGTCCTCGGTCAGCACCCCCTGAACCGTGGTCAGTCGGCGGTCGTGGCAGCCGTCCGAGCCGTACAGCCGGTAGCGCTCGCTCGTGGTGCCGACGGCATGACGCTGATCCCGGGGCACGTTGAGGGTGAAGGTGGCATCCCCCGTGTAGGTGTCGTCGAGCGTCGACCAGGACGTCCGTCGGCCGTGCCGGGTCGTCACGGCATCAGCCCGGTCACCGAGCGTCAGGACGGTGCGCAGCCGGTCGTCCGCGCCGACGGTGGTGGTCCCGTTCATCGTGTGGACGCGGTCGACCCGGGTGGCGCGGCCGTCGACGGTGACCGTCTCGTCGTCCGCCCAACGGGCGTCCAGGCCGTCCGTGTTCTCACCGTCGGTCCAGCGGTGCGCCGAGGTCGTGGCCAGGGTGCGGGTGACGGAGGTCGTGACCCGGCCGTGCGAGGTGTCGACATACCCGGCGACGGCCAGCCGGTGCCCGCCCTCGGTGTCGACGCGGTGTTCCGTGCCGGGCGTGTACGTCGAGGAGTTGACGAGCTCACCGGCTTCGAGGCGGGTCAGCTTCCCGGTGACCCGGGCGCGGTGGGCGTCCTGCCAGACGAGGACGTTCACGGGGGCGCTCCAGCCGCTCTGTCCCTCGGGGACGCCGACGACGGAGACCTCGATCCGGTGCGGGCGGCCGTCGTTGAGGATCCCGGCGAAGGGGGTCAGGTCGTATTCGATCGGCTTGACGTCGAAGGCGCGCGGGCCCGGGACGACGTACCAGAGGAACGGGTTGGACCAGCCGCCGGTCCAGACGTTCGGGAACGGCGCGGCGATGCCGGCGAGTTGCCCGTCGACCTTGATCTGCACCTCGCGGTAGGGGCCGTCGTCGGCCTGGCAGGAGTACGGGGCGGAGTCGGGCACGCTGAGGTACCAGTACTCCTCGCAGCCGCCGCCCGAGCCGGTGGCGTACACCTCGGCGAGGATGCGCTCGCTGTTGCGGGGCGTGGTGAGGGTGTTGTCCGCGCCGAGGGTGAGGACGCGGTCCGGGATCGCGGCCGGGGTCGGGGTCGCGTTCGCGGCCGCTGTCACCTCCGGATTCCCGGCGGGTTTCCCGGCAGGCTTTCCGGCGGTTCTCCCAGCGTAGAACGTCAATGTGACCTTGACGTCGAGCACGCCCGTGTACGTGTCGTCGACGACGTTCCCGATGAGCATCTCGACGTCCTGGCCACGACGGAAGGTGTCGGTGTAGCGCGTGACGTCCTTCTCGACGGACCACTCGATGCCGTCGGGCGACGGCTCCGGCGTCGAGGTGCGGAATATCTCGACGCCGCCGACGTGCAGATAGCCGAGCCGGTCGAACTGCCGCCCCTTGACCTTGCCGTCGAGCCGCAGCACCACCTTGCTCCAGCGGTCTCCGCAGCCGTCCGGCGGGGTGTACGTGCCCCGGTAGGGGGTGAAGTCCCGGAACTGCGCCTCGGCGACGGTCACTTCGCAGGACTTCCCCGAAGGCCGGTCCACGGGCGGGGCCGCGGTCACCGGATCGTGCCAGTCGGCGCCGAATTCGGCGGGGACCTCAGGGGTGGAAGCCGCGGCCTGCGCCGCGCCGCTTCCGAGGACGGTGCCCGCCAGGAGGATCGCTCCGGTGAGCATGGACATGATGATCCGACTTCTCATGGCCGGTGTTCTACGGGCAGTCGCCCCGGTCCCGCAATGACGCCTCCGCCGGGAGTACTAGGCCTTCAGCGCGGCCCGGTCCCCCATGACCACCACCGGACGCCGATCCGGATCGAGCGTGCGCAGCAGGTGCTCCATCGCCGTCCTGGACAGGCTGACGCAGGCCGATGTGCCGCTGCCGTGGTCCAGGTGGAGCCAGATCCCGCCGCCCTTCTCCTCACCTTCGGGCCGTGCGGGGTCGTCGGGCGGGGTGCCCCTGACCCGGTTGTAGTCGATGGCGATGACGTAGTCGAAGTCGTGCCGGTGCGACCTCGCCCACCAGCGCGGCGCCGCGAGGTCGGCGGACCGCGCGTACGGCAGCCTGGTCCCGGGGTCGGCCAGGACGCCGCCCGCGTCGGTGAGGGTGAACACTCCGACGGGGCTGCGGTTGTCGCCTGCGTGGTGCTCGGCGGTCCAGCCCTTCTTGCCGTTGTGCCCCCGCCAGCTGCGGACCCGCTCCCAGATCGCGCCATGCTTGGCGTAGAGCACGACGGTGGCGTCCGCGGAGTCCTTTCCGTCCCCGTACACCGCCACGACCTGGCGCGAAGCGGCGGGAATCCGCCGTTGCAGCCGGTCCCCGACCCCCGGGACGCGGGTCGCCGCGGCCGCTCTCGGCGAGGTTCTGCCGCCCTCGGCACCCGCCCCCGTGGTGCCGTCCCGCCCGTGGTCCCCGCTCGCGCCACCGCACGCGGCCAGGGCCGTGAGCAGGAGGCCGCAGGTCACCACGGAGGCTACCGCTCGCCGCACATCGCCGTCTCGCATCGGGCCATGCTCGCATCGCTTTCCGGATGTTTGCGGCAGGTTACGGACATCAAGGTCGCATCGGTCGGCTTCCGGATCTCGTCGCCGCCATGGAAAACCGGTTGATTCTGACCACCCTGCGAAGCGAACCTTGCACGGTTTGTTGCCGCTCCCCACCCCTCCCCTGCCCCGCCCTTCCCCCCTCCCCTGATTCGAGCCACTGGGACGTCATGCAGATCCAAGACCTTCCGTACCCCGACCCGGGTGTGCCGGACGTACGCTCAGGGCGCCACTTCCTGTGGTGGCTCGGCCGCAACCAGTTCGGCGGCCAGCTCAAGGCCCTGGCCTGGGGGCTGCTGCACTTCGTCGCCGTCTCCGCGCAGCCGTTCTGCGTGGGTTTCGCCATCGAGGCCGTCGTGGACCGCTCCGGTACCCGGCTCGCCCTCACCGGCGGCGTGATGGCCCTGTGCGGCGCCGCCACCGCGATCGGCGACACCTTCCTGCACCGGGCCGCCGTCACCAACTGGATCACCGCTGCCGCCCGGGTCCAGCAACTGCTCGCCCGCAAGGCCTCACAGCTGGGCTCCGCGCTGACCCGGCGGGTCGCGGCCGGCGAGGTCGTGGCCGTCTCCACCGGCGACGTGGAGAAGATCGGCTGGTTCGTGGAGGCCGTGTCCCGCTTCACCGCCGCGGCCCTCACGATCGTGCTGGTCTGCGTGGGCCTGGTCGTCTACCAGCCGGCGCTCGGCATCGTCGTCGCCCTCGGCCTGCCCGCCCTCGCGCTGTCGGTGCTGCCCCTGCTGCCGCGGGCGACGCGACGGGCCGACTTCCAGCGCGAGAAGGCCGGACGCGCCACCGAACTCGCCTCCGACACCGTGGCCGGCCTGCGGGTGCTGCGCGGGATCGGCGGCGAGGAACTGTTCCTCGACCGCTACCGCAGCGCCTCGCAGGAGGTCCGGCACGCGGCCGTGCGCAGCGCGCGCATGTGGTCCCTGATCAGCGCCATCCAGGTGCTGCTGCCCGGCCTGCTGCTGATCGTGGTCGTCTGCTACGGCGTCCACCTGGCCCGCGAGGGCCGCATCACCGTGGGCGAACTCGTCACGGTCTACAGCTCCGTCATGGTCATGACCTATCCCCTCAGGCATTTCGAGGAGATCGCGATGGCCTACTCCTTCTCCCGTCCCTCGGCCAAACGGGCCGCAGGTGTGCTGTCCCTGGAGCGCGTCACCGACATCGGCGGATCGCGCGCGGCCGACGCTCCCTCGGGCGACCTGTACGACCCCGCCACCGGCCTGCTCGCGCCGGCCGCCCGGCTGACCGCCGTGGTGTGCGGCGACCCGGACGCGGCCGGACGGCTGGCGGAACGGCTGGGCGGACACCCTCCGGAGGACGGCCCGTCGGTCCTGCTCGGCGGCGTCCCGCTGGACGAACTGCCGCTGGACTCCGCTCGCGCGGCCGTCCTCGTCCAGGACAAGGACCCGGTGCTGCTCTCCGGTTCCCTGCGCGATCTGCTCGACGTGCCCGCCTCGGGAGCGGTCGACGCGGATGCGGCGCTGGCCGCCGCCCGGTGCGCAGACGTCCTCGAAGCGCTCGTCCAGGGCTCGTTGGACGCCGACGACCCGATGGACGCGCGCATCACCGAACGCGGCCGGTCCCTGTCCGGCGGCCAGCGGCAACGGCTCGCGCTGGCCCGCTCCCTGTACACGGACCCCGAGGTCCTCGTGCTGGACGAGCCCACCTCGGCCGTCGACTCGCACACCGAGGCACGGATCGCCGAGGGCCTGCGGGAACTGAGGGACGGGCGCACGACGGTCGTGTTCACCTCGTCCCCGCTGCTGCTGGACCGCGCCGACCGGGTCGTGCTCGTGCACGAGGGCGAGGCCGTGGCGGTCGGCACGCACCGCGAACTCCTGCACTCCGAACCCCGATACCGGGCCGTGGTGACCAGGGAGACCGAGGAGGAGTCCGAAGAGCGTTCTCTGAGCGGTGTGTTGAAGGACCTGGAAGAGAAGCGGCTGGAAGAGATCGAACGCGAAGAGATCGAGGAGACGGCATGATCGGCGTGGCGCCACCCGCCTACGACCCGGCGGCACCGAAGACGGCGAACACCCTGCCCGTCGGCGCACCGGCGACCGTACGCGCCTACGTGGCCGAACTCCTGCGCCGGCACCGCCGCGCCTTCCTGCTCCTCCTCCTCGTCAACACGGTCGCCACCGTCGCCTCGATGGTGGGCCCCTGGCTGCTCGGTGACCTGGTGGAACGGCTGTCGGACGGAGCGCGCGAGCTCCACCTCGGACTCACCGCAACGCTGTTCGTCGTCGCCCTGGTCGTCCAGGCCGCGTTCGTACGGCAGGTGCGGCTGCGCGGCGCGATGCTCGGCGAGCGGATGCTGGCCGACCTGCGCGAGGACTTCCTCGTACGGTCGGTGCGGCTGCCGCCGGGCGTGCTGGAGCGGGCCGGGACGGGCGATCTGCTGTCCCGCATCACCACGGACATCGACCGGCTGGCCAACGCGATGCGGGAGGCCGTGCCCCAGCTGACGATCGGCGTGATGTGGGCCGTGCTGCTGCTCGGCGGGCTCGTCGTCACGGCGCCGCCGCTGGCGCCGGCCGTCCTCGTCGCGGTGCCGCTGCTGGTGGTCGGCTGCCGCTGGTACTTCAAGCGGGCGCCCGCCGGCTACCGCTCGGAGGCCGCCGGCTACGCCGCCGTGGCCGCCGCCCTCGCCGAGACCGTGGACGCCGGCCGCACCGTCGAGGCCCACCGCCTCGGCGAGCGCCGCATCGCGATCTCGGAGCAGCGCATCCAGCAGTGGACCGCCTGGGAGCGCTACACGCTGTGGCTGCGCTCGGTGCTCTTCCCGGTGATCAACATGGTGCACGTCACGGTGCTCGGTTCCGTGCTCATGCTCGGCGGGGCGTTCGTCCTGCAGGGCTGGATCGGGGTCGGTCAGCTGACGACGGGCGCGCTTCTGGCACAGATGCTCGTCGACCCCGTGAACCTCATCCTGCGCTGGTACGACGAGCTGCAGGTGGCCCAAGTGTCGCTGGCCCGGCTCGTCGGGGTGCGCGACATCGAGCCGGACAGCGGGGAGTCCGGGCTGGCGCCGGACGGGCGCGACGTGCTCGCCGACCAGGTCCACTTCGGCTACCGCGAGGGCGTCGACGTGCTGCGCAAGGTGTCGCTCGAGGTCTCCCCCGGGACCAGACTGGCCCTCGTCGGCCCCTCCGGCGCGGGCAAGTCCACGCTGGGACGACTGCTCGCGGGGATCTACGCGCCGCGCGACGGCCGGATCACCCTCGGCGGTGCCGAGCTGTCGCGGATGACCGCCGAACGCGTCCGCTCCCATGTGGCGCTCGTCAACCAGGAGCACCACGTCTTCGTCGGCTCCCTGCGCGACAACCTCCGGCTCGCCCGCACGGGTGCGCAGGACGCCGAGCTGTGGGCGGCCCTGGGCGCGGTCGACGCGGAGGCCTGGGCGCAGGCGCTCGCCGACGGCCTCGACACCGAGGTCGGCTCCGGCGGCGTCACGCTCACCCCAGCACAGGCCCAGCAGATCGCGCTGGCCCGTCTGGTGCTGGCCGACCCGCACACGCTGGTCCTGGACGAGGCGACCTCGCTGCTCGACCCGCGCGCCGCGCGCCACCTCGAGCGCTCCCTCGCCCGTGTCCTGGACGGCCGCACCGTCGTCGCCATCGCGCACCGGCTGCACACCGCTCATGACGCCGACGTCATCGCCGTCGTCGAGAACGGCCGCATCAGCGAGCTGGGCAGCCACGCCGAGCTCGTCGCGGCGGACGGGGCGTACGCGGCGCTCTGGCGGTCGTGGCACGGGTGAGGAGGGACGCGGCGGTCGCGGGGAGCCGGGGCCGGTGAGAGGCGTGCGGGCACCTGAACCTGCACCCACGCCGGTGTCTCGATCGGTGCCGGTGCAGGTGTCACGACCGGTGCCGGTGGAGATGTCGCAGCCGGTGCCGGTGCGGCTACGGGACCTGCTGCCTGCGCCTTCGGCGGAACCGCCGTCGGCTGCGGGGCACGTGCCGGGAGCCGAGCAGGCGCCCGTGTCCGCGCCGCTCCCCGCGCCCGGGGCGACACAGGGGGCGGTCCGGGCCGCCCCAGGTCGCGGTGCCGACGCCCTGAGCGAGGCGGCCCGGACCGGACTCCGTGCGTCCTCTGGCGTTGCGCGGTACCGAAGCGGGGTGGAACGCTGGAAAGCGGCACCCGCGCGGGAGACCGTCGGAATCCATCCGGAACACGCCGCGCCCGGCCGGTGCCCCGTGCGGCGGCATCCCACCGCCGACCGCGGGGAGAACCGGCCGGTCACCCACTGGAGGTAGCCGTGAACAGCGCCGACGGATGGGGAGACGACGTCTACCAGCCCGACTCTTCCGACATCCAGGAGGACACGGGACTGCTCGACGCGGAGGACACGCTGGACAACGACGGCGTCGGGGACCCCCTCGACCGCGGCTGGTCCCCACCGGACCGCCCCTGGGCCGTGGAACACGACGGTGTGACCGCCGCGGAGCGCCGACAGGGGGAGAGCCTGGACCAGCGGCTCGCCGAGGAGGTGCCGGATCTGGACGTGCCCGACGGCGACGGCATCGGCGACTGCGACGGCACCGACGGGGAACTCCTCGACAACGAGGTCGGCGCCGCCCGCTCCGGCCGGCTCGTGGCGCCTGACGAGGGCGTCCACGAGGACGAGGAGAGCGCGCTGGTCGCCACGGACGTGGGGATCGACGGCGCGGCCGCCTCCGCCGAGGAGGCCGCGATGCACATCGTCGACGAGGACGCCCTGTCCGGTTGACCCCCCGGTGGCCGACCCGACCGCTCCCGGCCCGTCGCCACCACCTCCACCGCACGAGGAGTGCTCATGCAGCAGGACAAGCAGCCCGACTACCACCCGGTCGTCTTCCGCGACCGCACCGCCGGTTACGCCTTCCTGACCCGGTCCACCGCGACCAGCGACCGGACCATCGAGTGGGACGACGGCGAGACCTACCCGGTCGTGGACGTGGAGATCTCCTCGGAGAGCCACCCCTTCTACACGGGCAAGGCGCGCACCGTGGACACGGAGGGCCGCGTCGCCCGCTTCGAGCGCCGCTACGGCGACGGCGGTGAGATGACCTGAACCGGCGCGGTGCGCGCCGACCGTCAGATGTAGTTGAGGGCGGCCGCCCCGCCCACTCCCCCGAGCACCATGAACACGGGCATCAGCACCTTGAGCTCGACCCAGCTGCCCGCCCGGAACCGCAACGCCTTGGGCGGACCGATCGGGTACCAGCGCTTGCGCCCGATCGGAATGGGCCACAGGACCGGGCAGCCCGAGACGGTCAGCGAGTCCCCGATGTCGTGCACCAGGGCGCCCAGCACCACGGGCAGCCCCAGCCACAGGTACTCCTGGCCGGGCTGGGTGAACAGCCAGTCCGAGCCGTTGCCGGCCTTGTCCAGGACTCCGGCGAGGATCCAGGCGCTGGTCGCGGCGAGCAGCCACACGAGCACGTCGCTGCTGGAGCCCCGGGCCGCCCGCCACAGCAGCCCCTCGATCGCCAGCACCATGTGCACGAAGAGGATCACGAGCACCGCCCAGCGGCCGCCGGTGAGCGCCAGCGCCGAGGTGCCACCGCCGATCATGACCGCCCACAGCCAGGTGTGGGTGAGCGTGCGGTGCCCTCCGGAGCGGCGCGGGTCGCCCTGCTTCTTCGTGGCCTTGTAGACGGCGTAGGAGAGCTTGTCGACGACCTCGCACAGCCAGCGCGAGAGGGGGCCGAAGGCCCGGGAGATGGTGGCGGCCTTGTGATCGAGATCCGGGGCGAGCGCGGCCCCGGCGCAGATCAGCGCACCGACGAGCAGAACCGGCCAGGGCATCGTGTGCCCGGCCGCGGCGGCCGCCGCACCGACGCCGAGCCAGGCGGCGGCCCCCGACAGTGAGTGTGCTGGTCCCATCATGGCCGTTGCCCGCCCTATTCCTCGTGTGCCGCTGTCCAGTTGACCGGGTGCGATGACGCTCCGTCGGCGACACAGCGTAGCGGCCGTGATCTTCGGGCCGGCAGCCGATTCCCCCATCAAGGGCGAGGGCAGGCAAGATGGGGTCGTGACCCTCATCGATCAGCTGCCTCCGACCGCAGATCCCGACGCCCTGTACGAAGCCTTCGAGTCCTGGGCGCAGGAGCGCGGTCTGACGCTCTACCCCCACCAGGAGGAGGCGCTGATCGAGGTGGTCTCCGGCGCGAACGTGATCGTGTCGACGCCCACCGGTTCCGGCAAGAGCATGATCGCGGCGGCTGCCCACCTGGCGGCTCTCGCCCGCGACGAGGTCACCTTCTACACGGCTCCGATCAAGGCCCTGGTGTCGGAGAAGTTCTTCGAGCTGTGCAAGATCTTCGGCACGGAGAACGTCGGCATGCTGACCGGCGACGCCTCCGTGAACTCCGACGCCCCGGTCATCTGCTGCACCGCCGAGGTGCTCGCGTCGATCGCGTTGCGCGACGGCAAGCACGCGGACGTCGGCCAGGTCGTCATGGACGAGTTCCACTTCTACGCGGAGGGCGACCGCGGCTGGGCGTGGCAGATCCCCATCCTGGAGCTGCCGCAGGCACAGTTCGTGCTCATGTCGGCGACGCTCGGCGACATGTCCTTCTTCGAGAAGGACCTCACCCGGCGCACCGGCCGGCCCACGGCGGTGGTCCGCTCGGCGACCCGGCCCGTGCCGCTGTCCTACGAGTACCGGTACACCCCGATGACGGAGACCCTCACCGACCTGCTGGACACCAGGCAGGCGCCCGTCTACATCGTGCACTTCACGCAGGCGCAGGCGGTGGAGCGGGCGCAGGCGCTGATGAGCATCAACATGTGCTCGCGCGAGGAGAAGGAGCGCATCGCCGACCTGATCGGCAACTTCCGCTTCACCACGAAGTTCGGCCAGAACCTCTCGCGTTACGTGCGGCACGGCATCGGCGTCCACCACGCCGGCATGCTGCCCAAGTACCGGCGCCTGGTGGAGAAGCTCGCCCAGGCCGGCCTGTTGAAGGTGATCTGCGGTACGGACACGCTCGGCGTCGGCGTCAACGTGCCGATCCGCACGGTGCTGTTCACGGCGCTGACCAAGTACGACGGCAACCGGGTGCGCACCCTGCGGGCCCGTGAGTTCCACCAGATCGCGGGCCGGGCCGGCCGGGCCGGTTTCGACACGGCGGGCCTGGTGGTCGCGCAGGCTCCCGAGCATGTCATCGAGAACGAGAAGGCCCTCTCCAAGGCGGGCGACGACCCGAAGAAGCGCCGCAAGGTGGTGCGCAAGAAGGCGCCGGAGGGCTTCGTGGGCTGGACGGAGAACACCTTCGACAAGCTCATCGAGTCCGAGCCGGAGCCGCTGGCCTCCCGCTTCCGGGTGACGCACACCATGCTGCTGTCGGTGATCGCCCGCCCCGGAAACGCCTTCGAGGCGATGCGGCACCTGCTGGAGGACAACCACGAGCCGCGCAAGCAGCAGCTGCGGCACATCCGCCGGGCGATCGCGATCTACCGCTCGCTGCTGGACGGCGGCATCGTCGAGAAGCTCGACGAGCCGGACGCCACCGGCCGCATCGTCCGCCTCACCGTGGACCTGCAGCAGGACTTCGCGCTGAACCAGCCGCTGTCCACCTTCGCGCTGGCCGCGTTCGAGCTGCTGGACCCGGAGTCGCCCTCCTACGCTCTCGACATGGTCTCCGTCGTGGAGTCCACGCTGGACGACCCGCGCCAGATCCTGGCCGCCCAGCAGAACAAGGCGCGCGGCGAGGCGGTGGCCGCGATGAAGGCGGACGGCGTCGAGTACGAGGAGCGCATGGAGCGTCTCCAGGACGTCTCGTACCCGAAGCCGCTGGAGGAGCTGCTCTTCCACGCGTACAACACGTACCGCAAGAGCCACCCGTGGGTCGGTGACCATCCGTTGTCGCCGAAGTCCGTCATCCGCGACATGTACGAGCGGGCGATGACCTTCACCGAGCTGGTCTCGCACTACGAACTGGCCCGTACCGAGGGCATCGTGCTGCGCTACCTCGCCAGCGCCTACAAAGCCCTCGATCACACCGTCCCGGACGACCTGAAGTCCGAGGATCTGCAGGACCTCGTCCAGTGGCTGGGCGAGATGGTGCGGCAGGTGGACTCGAGCCTGCTGGACGAGTGGGAGCAGCTCGCCAACCCGGCGGAGATGACGGCCGAGGAGGCCCAGGAGAAGGCCGACGAGGTCAAGCCGGTCACGGCCAACTCGCGGGCCTTCCGGGTCCTGGTCCGCAACGCGATGTTCCGCCGTGTCGAGCTCGCCGCTCTCGATCATGTGGAGCAACTCGGCGAGATGGACGCGGAGGCCGGTTGGGACGCCGACGCGTGGGGCGAGGCGATGGACAAGTACTGGGACGAGTACGACGACCTCGGTACCGGCCCGGACGCCCGGGGACCCAAGCTGCTCGTCATCCAGGAGGAGCCGCAGAACGCGCTGTGGCGCGTCCGTCAGATCTTCGACGACCCCAACGACGACCACGACTGGGGCATCAGTGCGGAGGTCGACCTCACGGCCTCCGACGCCGAGGGCCGCGCGGTCGTCCGCGTCACGGCCGTCGGCCAGTTGTGAGCGCAGGAAACGCAGGAACCGGCAGTACAGGAACAGACAGCGAAGCAGGCACAGGAGAAGCGCACCGATGACGAATCCGGCTGAGAGGCTCGTCGACCTGCTCGACCTGGAGCAGATCGAGGTCAACATCTTCCGGGGCCGCAGCCCGCAGGAGTCCCTGCAGCGCGTCTTCGGCGGCCAGGTGGCGGGCCAGGCGTTGGTCGCGGCCGGCCGGACCACCGACGGCGACCGGCCCGTGCACTCGCTGCACGCGTACTTCCTTCGCCCGGGCCGGCCGGGTGTGCCGATCGTGTACCAGGTCGAACGGGTGCGGGACGGGCGGTCGTTCACGACCCGCCGGGTCACCGCCGTGCAGCAGGGGCGCACGATCTTCAATCTCACCGCCTCCTTTCACAAGCCTGAGGTAGGTCCTTTCGAGCACCAGCTGCCGCCGGCCCGCGAGGTCCCGGACCCGGAGTCCCTGCCGACGGTGGCGGAGGAGGTCCGGGAGCATCTGGGCGCGTTGCCCGAGCAGTTGGAGCGCATGGCGCGCCGTCAGCCCTTCGACATCCGGTACGCGGACCGGCTGCGCTGGAGCGCCGAGGACGTCAAGGAAGCCGAGCCGCGCAGCGCCGTGTGGATGCGCGCGGTCGGGCCGCTCGGCGACGACCCGCTCGTCCACACCTGTGCCCTCACCTACGCCAGCGACATGACCCTCCTGGACGCCGTCCGCCTGCCGGTCGAGCCCTTGTGGGGGCCGCGGAACTTCGACATGGCGTCCTTGGACCATGCGATGTGGTTCCATCGGCCGTTCCGCGCGGACGAGTGGTTCCTGTACGACCAGGAGTCGCCGATCGCCACGGGCGGACGCGGTCTGGCCCGCGGACGCATCTACGACATCGAGGGGCGTCTGCTGGTGTCGGTCGTCCAGGAGGGACTGTTCCGGGCGCTCTAGGGCCCGTGCTTCACGCGTTCCGACGGAGCAGCCGGCTGAGCAGGCCGCGCGCCGGCCGGTCCGGCTCTTCGGGTGCGTCCGGCACGTCGGGCGTGGGCGGGTGCTTCGGCCTGTGCGGCGGGGCGGTGTGCGGTGCGGGACCGGACACGGCCGGTTTCGGTGCGGGGCGCGGGGCGGGGCGGGGTGCGGGTTGGTCGGCGCGGGCCTCGTCCAGGGTGTTTGCCAGGTCGGACCTGAGCCAGGCGAGCTCGTCGGGGTCGTCGGCCGTCATGATCTTCTCGACGAGGTGTGCGGCGGGTGTTCCGGGGGCGCCGTGGGCCGGCGGTCCCGGCCGGAACCTGTTCAGGTGGGCACGCTCGTAGGGGTCCTTGACGATCTCGGCCACCTGGAGGGGGTCGAGGAATCCGGCGAGAGCTCCGGCGCGCTGCCAGGGGCCGTCGGTCTGGCGGAGCAGATAGCCCAGGTGGCGTCCCCGCCAGTTCCTCGACCGCAGGTCGACACCCGCGGCCAGCTGGCTCCGCAGCACCTCGGGGGTCCGGCCGGTGAGCAGGAAACCGTTGGTCTTCTCGGAGGCGAACTGCCGTAGTTCGTCCGCGAGATAGAGCCAGACGACGGCCCGGTACCGGTTCAGATAGAACTTGACGGGCACCACCAGTCCCAGCCGTGCGAGGCGGGTGAACCGGGTGGGGGGCACCTCCAGGATGGCGGCGCCTTCGCCGGTGCCCACGACCAGCACGCGCTCGCGCAGCGCCTCGGGGAAGCCGGGTTCCGAACGCAGCCGGTCGATCTCCGCCCGGACCACCCGGCGGCCCCCTCCTCCTTCGTCGGGCACGGTCCTGATGCGCCCGAGGTGCACGGCGAGGTCGAACTCGCTCCGTTTCAGATCGAGTTCCCGCGCCGCTCGGCTCGGCGCGAAGGAATCGGCGTGTGATGGCGTGACGGTGTTGCCGGACATGGTCGAACTCCCCCGTGGAGTGAAGTGGAGTGAAACAGGCCCGCGCTGTCCGCGGTGGCCTCGGAAAAAACCGTAGCCGGAATCGCCGATTTCGTGGCGAGCCTGTGGATAACTCCACGGAGAAGAACAAAAATGCAGGTCAGAGGTCTGTCAGCGGAGCACGCTCAGGATGTCGGGGGTCCACGGTGAGGTGTTCGCCGACGCGGTTGACGAGCAGGGTCATCTCGTAGGCGATGTGGCCCATGTCGGCCTCGGCCCCGCTGAGCACGCACAGACAACTGCCGGTCCCCGCGGCGGTGACGAAGAGCACCGCGTCGTCGAACTCGATCATCGTCTGGCGCACTTGGCCCGCGCCGAAGTGCCGGCCGGATCCCTTGGCCAGGCTGTGCAGCCCGGACGAGACGGCGGCGAGGTGCTCCGCGTCCTCCCTGCCCAGTCCCGTGCTCGCGCCCGCCACCAGCCCGTCGTTGGACAGGACCAGCGCGTGCCGCACGTGGTCGACGCGCTCGGTCAGATCGTCCAGCAGCCAGCCCAGCCCCTGGTTCTGCGCCATGTCCCACTCCCCGTGTGACGATTCCCCGTGTGACGATTCCCCGTGTGATCCTCCACCTCGCCGGAGAATCTGACCGCAAGCCTTCCCCAGTCCCTGCCGCCGGAGCAAGGAGGACGGCGGCATGGCGTGGAGGACGACCTGAGCGGGCCGCGGACGGCGACGTCAGCTCACGGAGTCGAGCAGCCGGGCGGTGTGCATCCGCCCGGCGTACTCGACCAGCCGGATCAGCACTTCCTTCCCCGAGTCACGGTCACGGGCGTCGCACAGGACGACGGGGGTGCCCCCGTCGAGGTCGAGGGCGCGCGAGACGTCCTGAGCGCCGTATGTCCGTGTGCCCGCGAAGCAGTTGACCGCCACCACGAACGGGATGTGGCGATGCTCGAAGTAGTCGACCGCGGGAAAACAGTCCTCGAGGCGTCTGGTGTCGGCCAGGACCACCGCGCCCAGGGCTCCCTGTGACAACTCGTCCCACAGGAACCAGAAGCGG
Organism: Streptomyces sp. NPDC002623; assembly: GCF_053592635.1. Classification (NCBI taxonomy): domain Bacteria; kingdom Bacillati; phylum Actinomycetota; class Actinomycetes; order Kitasatosporales; family Streptomycetaceae; genus Streptomyces; species Streptomyces sp. NPDC002623. Next base: position 301,960 of record NZ_JBSFWB010000005.1, read on the forward strand.
TCCTGGCCCGGGGTTCCGAACAGGTAGAGGGAGAGACCGGAGCGGATGGTGATGCGGCCGAAGTCCATCGCGACGGTCGTCGTGACCTTCTGGTCCACGCCGTCGGTGTCGTCGACCAACTGACCGGCTTCGCTGAGCAGTTCCTCGGTGCGCAGCGGCTTGATCTCGCTGACCGCGCCCACCATGGTGGTCTTGCCCACGCCGAACCCGCCGGCGACCAGAATCTTCAACGCCAGGGGGGCCGTCTCCCCGCCCGTGGCGTCGGAGTGCTCGGAGGCCATGGATCACTTCTCTCGGTCGTGTCGGCAACGGCAGAAGGCATGCACAAGTCGGGTCTGAACGTTCATCTACAGCGCTCGCAGCCCCTCGATCACTTCGCGCAGAATCCGTTCGTCGGGCAACTGCGCGGGCGGGACCGGACGGCTGACGGTGACGCAGCCGAGTTCCAGCAGGTCTCCGAGGAGCACCCTGACCACGCCCACGGGAAGGTCCGAGCCCGCCGAGAGTTCGGCGACGGACTGCGTCTCCGTGCGGCACAGGTCGATGAGGGTGCGGTGTTCCGGCCCGATGGCCATGCCGCCCGTGCCGGGCGCGCCCGGGTCCAGGGTGACCAGGGCGATCAGGTCGAAGCGCACTCCGCTGGGGCCGGGTTTCGTCCGTCCGCCCGTCATGGCGTAGGGGCGGACGAGCGGGCCGGCCTCGCTGTCGTACCACTGGCTGCCCAGCTCACGCGGGGCGCTGGTCATGTCCTCGGTCATCTGCACGGGCCGCTCTCTCGCGTCATCCGGTGACGGGCGGCCGCGCGGCGAGGCGGGTCGGCGTGTAGAGGTGTTCTCCGACCCGCTTGACCAGCCGCGCCATCTCGTACGCGACCAGACCTATGTCGGCGGTCACCGCGGTGAGGACGGCCAGGCAGGAGCCGTCGCCCGCTGCGGCCACGAAGAGGAAGCCGTCGTCCATCTCCACCATGGTCTGGCGGACACCGCCGACGCCGAAGTGCCGGCCCGCGCCCTTGGCGAGGCTGTGGAAGCCGGAGGCGACGGCGGCGAGGTGTTCGGCGTCCTCCCGTCTGAGGTCGCTCGACGCGCCGACGGCCAGGCCGTCGTTGGACAGCACCACGGCGTGCCGCACCTCGCTCACGCGCATCACCAAGTCGTCCAGCAGCCAGTCGAGTTCGCCGGACCGCTGGGCCGGCCTCGTGCTCGGGTCCTGGATCATGCGGGGTCTCCTTCACTGCTCTCACTGCCCGGTGCGGGATCCGGGATGACTCGACGGCCGGACTGTCTGCCGCCGCCCCGGGCCCAGCCGTCCCGGTAGGCGGTCATCCGGTCTCGTACGACCTCGGGGGTACGCCCTTCGTCCCCGCGCGGGGAGCTCGCCTTGGCAGGCTCCTCGGAGAGTCGGTGGCGCAGCTGAGGGGCGAGACTGGCCTGGCGTACCCGGCGCGGAAGGTCGTCCGATCCTTCGGAGTCGTCCGGGGGGCGGTGCAGGCGCAAGGCGGTCACTCCGGGTGGCGGGGGGTCGGCCGCCACGGGTTCGGCGGCGGCTCGGACGGGCGCCACCAGCGCGGGGCGGTCGGCGGCGGCGGGGACGGCCTCCTGGCGCCGGTCGGAGGCGTATCGGTCGGGGGCATTCCGGTCGTGGGCATGGCGGTCGTGGGCATGGCGGTCAGCGGCGTTGCGACCGTCGGCGTTGCGACCGTCGGCGTTCCGGTCGGCTGCGGGCACGCGCGCGTACTCGCGTTCTGAAGACTGCTGTTGGATCTCCGCCGTCTCACGGGCGGAACGTTCCGGCTTTCCGTTGTGCAGCAGGGCGGTCGGCAGCAGGACGACCGCTGTGGTGCCGCCGTAGGGCGAGGTCCGCAGGTGCACCTTGATGCCGTGGCGGGCGGCGAGCCTGCTGACCACGAACAGGCCGAGTCGGTCGCTGTCGAACAGGTCCAGGGCCTCGGACTGCGCGATGCGCCGGTTGGCCTCGGTCAGGGTTTCCTTGCCCATGCCGAGGCCTCGGTCCTCGACCTCGACGGCGTATCCGTTGCCGACGGGTTCACCGGTGACCCGCACACGTGTGTGCGGGGGTGAGAACTGGGCGGCGTTCTCGACGAGTTCGGCGAGCAGGTGGGTCAGGTCGGCGACGGCGGTGCCGATGACGGCCGCCTCCGGGAGCTGGCGCACCTCCACGCGCGCGTAGTCCTCGACCTCGGAGACGGCCGCGCGGATCACGTTGGTGAGGGAGACCGGCATGCGCCAGGCCCGGCCGGGCGCCGCCCCGGAGAGGATGATCAGGCTCTCCGCATGGCGTCGCATGCGCGTGGTGAGGTGGTCGAGCCGGAAGAGGTCGCTCAGTTCGTTCGGGTCGTCGGAGCGGCGTTCCATGCTGTCCAGAAGGCTCAACTGGCGGTGGACGAGGACCTGGCTGCGGCGGGCGAGGTTGACGAACACCCCGGAGATGCCGCTGGCGAGCTCGGCCCGCTCCACGGCGGCCCGCAGCGCGGCGCGGTGCACGGTGCCCAGAGCCTCGGCGACCTGGCCGGTCTCGTCCTCCGAGGGAGGTCCGGGCGGGGCCTCGGCGCGGACGTCGATCTCCTCCCCGGCGCGCAGTTTCCGCATGGCCTCGGGGAGCTTGCGCCTGGCGATCTCCAGGGCGCTGTTGCGCAGGCTGACCAGTTCGACGACGAGTCCGCGGCCGATGCGCACGGAGATGACGAGCGAGGCGACGACGGCGGCGAGGCCCAGCAGGACCGCCGCGCCGGCCGTGGTGAGCAGACCGCGGGTGAGCGGGTCGGCTCGGTCGGCGACACCGTGTCCGGCGTCCGCCTCGATGGTCCGCATCCCGTTCTGCACGCGCGTGTGGGCTGTGTCCCATGTGCTCGCCGGAGCAGCCGCGATCGCCTTCGCACCCGCCCGGCCTGCGAGCACCTTGTCCTCGGCGGCGTACAGGGCGGCGTAGGCGCTGCCGGCGGCAAGTCGCTGCCAGGCGGCGCCTTCGGGGCCACGCAGGTCCGCGACGGCCGACTCGGTCAGGGCACGACGTGTGTCGACCGCGCCGGTGAACAGCCGCAGGCGCTCTCCGTCGAGGCCCCCGGCCAGGCGGGCGCCGGCGAGCACGACGTCCTCCTGGGCCAGTGCTTCTCCCGCGCGGGAGAACTCGAGCAACACGCGCGCGTCCGAGCCGAGTTCGGCATCCTGGATGCCGGAGAGGGCTCCGCCGACCGAGAAGGCCGCCGAGATCGTGCTCGTGTACCGGCCGTACGTCTCCTCCCAGCCGGCGCTGCCGTCGAGCACCGCGGTCCGCATCGAGAGGAGGCCTTCGGCTCCGGACACGAACGTCTCGAGCCGCTGGGCGACTCCTGCGGGCAGGTCCTGGCCGTCGGCGACGGTGCTGTCGTCGCCGAGCCGCAGTGCGGCCACCGCGCGGTCGGTGCGTTCGGCGAGCGCCCTCAGGTCGCCGTCCTGCCCGGGGGCGGGATGGGTGGCGTACCGGACGGCGGCCGCGCGCTCGGTCTGCAGGGCGGCCACCGCGGCCGCGACGGGGGCACGGACCTGGGAGTCCACGCGCTGCAGCTGGCGGAGCCGGGAGACGTCCTGCGCGGTGGTGACGGTGGCGTACGCCCACAGCGCCAGCAGGGAGACAACGGGCACCATCAACAGACAGACGATCTTGGCACGCACGGTGCGCGGCCGGAGCCGCAGGCGTTCCGCGCGCGGGGGTATCGCGTCCGCCGAGGCGTCCGCCTGCTCGTCCGGCCCCTCGTCGGCGGGGGGTCCGGCGTGGGCGCGGCGCCCGCGCGTGGGGGGCGGCGCGTCGGCGCCTGCCGTCGGGGTCCTACGGGGTGTACGCATGGCCTCCTCGCTCGGAAGTGGTACGTCGGAAGGGGTACGTCGGAAGGGGTACGGGGGACGTGCCGGGCGGCCGGTGTCGTCAGACGGTCCGGGCCTGCTGTCGGCCGACGCGGCTCTCCATCGGTTGCTGTGCCGAGGCGGACGCCTCGCGCTCTCCCGTGGTGGGCGACAGTGCGACGAAGGCCGAGGTCAGAAAGAGGTAGGACCCGAGGCCGACGGCGAGGGGGAAGATGAACTGCATCGCCGTGGCCCCGGGCAGCGCGTCGCCGGAGGGCGTGACATGGACGCTCACCGCGAACATCCCGGTGTAGTGCATGCTGCTCACCGCCGCCCCCATGACGAGGGAGGCGAGGGTGACCGCGATCGGCGACTTGATGTTGAGGGCCGCCCAGAGGGCGGCGGTCGCCGCGACGACCGCGATCAGGACGGAGAGGGCGACGCGCACCGGGTCGTAGGTCACGTCACCGTGCAGCCGAACCGCGGCCATGCCCAGGTAGTGCATGCTCGCCACGCCCAGGCCGGTGGTGAGCCCGCCGATCAGCAACGCGCGCGTGCGTTCGCGGCTGTAGCCGACGGCAAAGACGCCGGCGCAGACGACGATCATGGCGACGAGGAGGCTGAGCACGGTCAGCGGAACGTCGTAGCGGATGTCGGTTCCGCTGACGCCGAAGCCGAGCATGGCCACGAAGTGCATGGTCCAGATGCCGGTGCCGATCGCCGAGGCCGCGGTGATCAGCCAGTTGCGGCGTGAGCGTCCGGTGGCGCCCAGCGCGCGCACGGTGCAGCGCAGCCCGAGGGCGGCGCCGATACAGGCCATCACGTACGACAGCGCGGGGGTCAGCCAGCCGAAGGCTGCGTGGTCCAGGTGTCCCATGGCCACGGGACGCTAGCCGGGGCACGGGAGCACAAAGGGGGCGCATTTCGAAAGGTGTTGGAAAGTGGCGCAGAAGTACGCCGGAACGATCGGGTCACGCTCGAACATGCGCGCCGGGGCGTCATCCATGCCGGTGAGAGATCATGCGGAGCATGAGCGACGACCACACACACGTTCAGGAGTTCTTCACCGCGCGCGCCGCGGACTGGGACCGCCGGTTCCCCGACGACGGCCCCGCCTACGCCTCCGCGGTCGGCGAACTCGGTCTGCGCGAAGGGGACCGCGTCCTGGACGCGGGCTGCGGCACAGGACGTGCCCTGACGCCGCTGCGGGCAGCCGTGGGACGCTCGGGAGTGGTCGTGGGAGCCGATCTGACCCCAGCCATGCTGGCGGCCGCCGTACGGGCGGGACGCGACCGCGACGGACGGCTGGTGGTCGCCGACGTCGCCGCGCTCCCCCTGCGCTCGGAATCGCTGGACGCCGTGTTCGCGGCAGGCCTGATCGCCCATCTGCCGCGCCCGGCGGAGAACCTGCGGGAACTGGCGCGGGTGGTGCGCCCCGGCGGCACTCTGGCGCTGTTCCACCCGATCGGCAGGGCGGCGCTCGCGGCCCGCCAGGGTCGGCAGATCACGCCGGAGGACCAGCGGGCGGAGCCCAACCTCCGCCCGCTGCTGGCCGGTTCGGGGTGGCGCATGACGTCCTACGCGGACGAGGACGCCCGCTTCCTGGCCCTGGCTGTCCGCGAAGGCTGAGACTCGCCGAATGGGCTGAGGCTCGTCGAGGGCCTGAGGCTCACGCCTCTCCGGCGACCGCACGCACGAACGCGTCGGGGCACGGCGGGGGTCCGACACGTGACGTCCGGATCGCCGGGCGGGCGATCACCGAGCGGCTGATCACCGAGCGGCTCAGTCGTCCGCGTGCCGTACGGGGCAGCCGCCCACGCCGGGCACCGGGCGGGTGCCCAGTTCGGCGAGCCGGTAGCCGTTCGGGTAGCCCTTGATCTCCCAGTTCTGGCGCGCGTGGTGGGGCGTCCGGCGCGGCGGCAGCAGCCGCACCGCGCGTCCACGCGCGCGTACCGCTCCACGCACCAGCGTGCGGGTGACGGGGCCCGGCGGGGTGTACCGGAAGGCCTTGAGGAGCGGTTCGTCGAGCAGGGCGAGCGTGGCGGTACGCAGGACGGGTGCCAGCGGCTTCGGATACCAGGAGGCCATCAGGGTGAGGGTGGCGTCCGACACCCGTCGCGCATCCTCGTCCCAGGCGAAGTGGACCTCCTCGTAGGCGTCGAGGCAGGTCTCGAACTCCTCGTAGGTCCCGGGGATGTCCTTGATGCCCATGCGGTGCCCCAGGGCGCGGTAGTACTCGGTGCAGGCGACGATCTCGTGGCGTGACAGCCTGCGCCACCCGTAGGCGTCGATCCACCGCTTGGGCATCACGACGAAGGTGCACAGCACGTACCGCATGTCGTCGTTGCCGATGTCGTAACTGCGGTGCATCTCGTTCATGCGTCGGACTGCCGTACGCCCCTGTTCGCTGTCGAAGCCGTGCTCGACGACGGCGTCCAGCAGGAGCACGGTGTCGTCGTAGCGCTTCTGGGCGCGGTCCGTAAGCTCCGCCGTCTGTGCGAGCAGACGCCCGATGCCCGGTACCGCGTACGTGCGGTACAGGGCCAGTTCCAGGGCGCGGGTGAAGTCCCACGGGAACTCGTACGCCGACGTGAGCCGGTAGATCTCCAACGCGTCCTCGTACGGGTCCATCCGCCGGATCTGCTCGAGCCGCTCGAAGCGCTTCACCGCTGCGTCCCCCTTCTGCCGCCGTGACTCCAACTCTAGGTTGAACAGCAGGAGATGAACGATCAGTTGCGCGACAGCGCAGGGGGAAGGCGGTCGGCATGTTCGGCAGGATCCGCGAGGCCCACGGGAGATTCCGCAGATTCCGCGACGCGAGGCGCGCGCGGTCGCGTCCGGACGGGGAAGGGCGTCCGAACGGGGCGTCGCGTGCCGCCGGGAAGCGCACCCCCAACCTGTTCGAGGCGGCCGCCGCGTACGTCTCGGCCTGCGCCGAGGACGACCAGGACAGAATCGACGAAGCGGCGGGCTGGGTGTCTCCGGAGGCGCTGTCCTTCGGGGTCAACGAACTGGCCTGTCGCGCCGTCATCGCGCTCGCGCGGGAGCGCGACGAGTCGCCGCGGGCGGTGGCCCGCGCGCTGCTCGGACTGCCTGCGGGGTGACCTGTCCAACGGTCGAAGGTGGTCGATTCGCCCCGTCCGGACGGAAAACTGCAGCTCCGGGTATGTCGGGGAGTCGTGACAAGGGCCTTCCCGCCGCACTAGGGTGCGCGCCGGTGGACGAACCGATGGGGAGGCTGGGATGGCAGGGACGGACGAGGACGCCGTCGCCGCCGCGGACGATGCGCTCTATGTGCTCACGGCGGTGTTGTTGACGCCTGCGAAGTTCCCGAGCGCGCTGGGCGACGACTACCCGGAGGCCTGTGCGGCGCTCGGCCTCGCGCCGCTCGCCGACGGGTACGGCCTGGTGCTGGGCCAGGACGGCGAAGGCGCGCGATGGACCGTCGTCATCGACGACGTGTCACTGGTCGCGGTCGCCATCGCGTCGTGGGACTGCGGCATGGAGTACGACCTGTCGCCCGGCGAGCGGACGGTCGTCGCCGCGCTGCCCGGCTGGCCGCTGGCGGTCGCCGTCGCGGCTCCCGGCGTGCCCGCGCCGCACGATCCCGCCCCGGAGGTGACCGACAGCCCCGCGCTGTGCCCTCCGGACACGAGCACCTGGGGCCCGGCCCAGCGGCGGCTGGGGGCCGACGAGATCGCGCTCCAGTGGGCCCTGTGGCGTGAGCAGATCGACGACACGGAGTTCGCTCCCCCGCGGCAGGCCGCCGGGGCGGACTCGGGCTCGGGCACGGACGAGGAGGACCGGGGCGACGGGGCCGACCAGGCCGCCGACGGCTCCGGGAAGGCCGACGGCGGATCCAGGAAGGCCGACGCCGCCGACGAGGTCGATGGCGGCCATGGGGTCGAGAAGGGCGCGCCCAAGGGCCACCGCGGTATCCGACGCGTCCTGGCGGAGGTGCGCGCCTATGTGGACACCCCGCCTCCGCTCGGTCGCGTGCGCTCCTCCTTCGCTCCCGGTGATGCGCGTACTCTGCGCGCCGACGGCCCCGGCTGGTCGCTGGTGGCCAGGACCGACGACATCGCGTTCGTCCTGCTCGACGATGAGCCGGGCGAGGTGCTGCCGGTCGGCCGCGGTCCCGAACTGCCCGGACTCCTGGAGGCGCTCGACAAGATGGCGGTACGGCCGCTCTGAGTCGAATGAGGCCTTACCTCGCCGACCACGCCGGCTCGGGCCGCCGGACGACGGGGACCGAGGCTCGGTCCCCGTCGCTCACCGACCGAGCTCCTTGCGGGTGACACGGCGCAGCCTGCGCCGCTGAGACGGATCCAGCGTGAGGTAGGCCGCCACCGGCACCCCCACAATGATCAAGAAGGCCGCCCACCAGGGCAGCCAGATCAACAGGAGGAGCCCTACCGCCACACCTCCTGCGGCGATCTTCGCGTTCTTCGACATGTGCGTCGCCTCCTTCGCGGCCATTGCCGCTCTCTGCCATGAAAACGGCTCCACGCCGTCCGCGGTTCCGGACCCGACCCTGAGACCTCCCTGAGCTACACCCCCGAGACGCCCCTGAGAGCCCCTGAGAACGCTTCGCGTCGGTTCTCGGGCGAGCCCTGCCGAAGCCTGTCCCAGTGGTAGTGCGCGTTCCCCGGCGAAGTGTTGTAACCTCGGCGACTCCGCCTCCAGTAGTCAAGTTTGAGGAGAAGGTTCATCGCCGCGCCGAGGTTCCCCGTGGAAACATCGACCGAGATCTCTGAGCTGGCCTCTTTCAGTGCCGTGTTCGTGCCCGGTGCCCCGGCCCGTACCGGCAGCGTCGCCTTCTGGCACCCCGGCGGCGACGCGCCTCCCGTCGTCCCGTCGGCGTCCGTGCAGGATCTGTCCGTCGTCCGGCCGGCCGCAAGTGGTGTGGCCCTCGCGCGCGTGCCGGCCCTGCTGTTGCCGGTGCCGGACGCGCTTCCCGTCCTCACACGCGCGCGTGTCGCTCCGGAGGCGCACCGGGCCACCGCCTTCTGGGGTGCGGCCGCCCTGCTGGCCCTGCGGTGCGTCGCCCGTGGCCTGCTGCTGCCCGGCCTCTCCCCGGACGACCACGACGCCTGGCGGGTCGGCCCGCTGGGTCCGGACGACGTCGAGCAGGTGCGCAGGCTGGCCGCCTCGATGCCACCCGAGGCGCACGCCGTGCCGGTGGACGAGAGCCCGCCGCTGAGACTGACCGATCCCGAGCGGCTGCTGCGCTCCTTCCTGGACGCCGTCGCGGACGCACTGCCCCGCACGCCCGCCGCGGCCCTCGTGACGGGCGGACCTGCCTACGCGGCCCATCCGCCACTGCGTACGCCGGAACTGCGCACGTGGACGGCCGACGTCGCCGCGGGCCACGACGCCGGCGTACGGATCTCGCTGCGGATCGAGGTCTCGGGCATCGACCTGTCCGGGATCGACGTCGACGGCTCCTGGGCCGACTTGACCGGCAGCGACGCACCCGTCGGCGGGATCGGTCCCTCTGCCGCCGGGCAACCGGCGCCCCGGTTCCGGGCCGTGCCGCAGGTGCACAGTGTGAGCGATCCCGCGCTGGTCGCGGACGCCACCGAGATCTGGGGCGGGTCCGGTGCCGCGATCGAGCGGTTCGGCCCGCGCGCGCGGATGGACGCCCTGCTCGCGCTGCGCCGTGCGGCCCGCGCCTGGCCCGCGCTCACCCCCCTGTTGTCGGCTGCCGTCCCGGACGCCGTCGATCTCCTCGACGAGGAGGTCACCGAACTGCTGGGGGAGGGTTCGCGAGCACTGGCCGGCGCGGGGGTGGAGGTGCACTGGCCGCGGGAGTTGGCCCGCACGCTCACCGCCCGCGCGGTCGTCGGGCCGCCGGAGCACGGAACGGGGCCGGATCGCGCCGGATCGGACACGCCGTCCTTCCTGTCGGCGGACGCGCTGGTGACCTTCACCTGGTGGTTCGGGCTGGGCGACCAGCAACTGACGCGCGAGGAACTGGACCGGCTGGCCGAGGCCAACCGGCCTCTGGTTCGGCTGCGTGACCAGTGGGTCCTGATCGACCCCCGGGAACTGCGCCGTGCCCGCAGTCAGCAGGACCGCAAGATGACGCCCGTGGACGCGCTGGGCGCGGCTCTGACGGGCTCCGCCGAGGTGGACGGCCGCCGGGTCGACGTGCAGCCCACCGGCTGGCTGGCGGCCCTGCGGGAGCGCCTGACGGGGCCTGAGGCGCGGGAGCCGATCGAGCAGCCCGCCGCGCTCAAGGCGACACTGCGGGACTACCAACGGCGCGGCCTGGACTGGCTGGCCCGGAGCACGGCCCTCGGACTGGGCTGCTGTCTGGCGGACGACATGGGGCTCGGCAAGACGATCACGTTGATCGCCCTGCACCTGCACCGCCAGACGGACGCCGAGACGGCGGGACCCACCCTCGTGGTCTGTCCGACGTCCCTGATGGGCAACTGGCAGCGGGAGATCGAGAGGTTCGCGCCGGGCACGCCGGTGCGCCGCTTCCACGGGCCACGACGTGACCTGGAGGCCCTGGCCGACGGGGAGGTCGTGCTCACCACCTACGGCACGCTGCGGCTGGACGCGGGCCGGCTGGGCGAGGAGCCATGGGGTCTGGTCGTGGCGGACGAGGCGCAGCATGTGAAGAACCCGTACTCGGCGACCGCGCGGGCGCTGCGCACCATCGGCTCACGCGCGCGCGTGGCGCTCACGGGCACCCCGGTGGAGAACAATCTGTCGGAACTGTGGGCGATCCTGGACTGGACGACGCCGGGCCTGTTGGGCCGGCTCGGGGCCTTTCGTACGCGGTACGCGCGCGCCGTCGAGGCCGGCGGGGATCCGGCAGCAGCGGAGCGACTGGCCAGGCTGGTGGGACCGTTCCTGCTGCGCCGCCGCAAGTCGGACCCGGGGATCGCCCCCGAGCTGCCGCCCAAGACCGAGACCGATCGTCCCGTCTCCCTCACCATGGAGCAAGCGGGCCTGTACGAGGCCGTGGTGCGCGAGACTCTCGCGGCGATCGCCGAGGCCGACGACATGGCGCGACGCGGGCTGATCGTGAAGCTGCTGACCGGCCTCAAACAGATCTGCAACCATCCGGCGCAGTACCTGAAGGAGGAACAGCCGACGACGGCCGGACGCTCCGGGAAACTGGAGCTCCTGGACGAACTGCTCGACACTCTCCTCTCCGAGGGGGCGAGCGTGCTGATCTTCACACAGTACGTGCGCTTGGCGCGTCTCCTCGAACAGCATCTGGCAGCACGCGGCGTGCCCACTCAGTTCCTGCACGGCGGCACGCCCGTCGCCGAGCGCGAGGCCATGGTCCAGCGCTTCCAGGACGGTGAGGTCCCGGTGTTCCTGCTGTCGCTCCGGGCGGCCGGCACCGGCCTCAACCTCACGCGCGCGGAGCATGTCGTGCACTACGACCGCTGGTGGAACCCGGCCGTCGAGGCGCAGGCCACGGACCGGGCGTACCGCATCGGCCAGACCCGGCCGGTGCAGGTGCACCGGCTGATCGCCGAGGGCACGATCGAGGACCGCATCGCCGACATGCTGCGCCGCAAACGGGACCTCGCCGACGCCGTTCTCGGGGCCGGCGAGACGGCGCTCACGGAACTGACGGACGCCGAGCTGGCCGACCTGGTGGAGCTGCGATGAACCGGCACGACAGCGCCGAGGAACGAACCTTCGCCGCGTTGCCTCCCGCGCGCGGGAAGGGATTCGCGCAGACGTGGTGGGGTCGGGCGTGGCTGGCCGCGTTGGAGGACGGCGCGTTGGACGGGGAGCAGGTGCGGACGGGCCGCCTGCTCGCACGCGCGGGCGCCGTGGGCGCGGTGTCGGTGCGGCCGGGGCGCGTCACGGCCGTCGTCCAGGACCGCGATCGCACGTCGCACCGGGCCGACGTACTGCTCGACCGGCTCTCGGACGCGCAGTGGGACCGGTTCCTGGACCTGGCGGCCGAGCGGGCCGGGCACGTGGCCGCGCTGCTCGACCGCGAGATGCCGCCCCACCTGGTCGAGGACGCCGGGGCGGCCGGCGTCGACCTGCTCCCGGGACTGGGAGACCTGGAGGCGGAGTGCGACTGCGGCGCGTGGGACCAGTGCGGTCACACGGCTGCGGTCTGCTATCAGATGGCGAGGTTGCTCGACCAGGATCCGTTCGTCCTGCTGCTGCTTCGGGGGCGCGCCGAGCAGGCCCTGCTGGACGACCTCCAGGCGCGTGGCACGGCTGCTCGGGCGGGATCCGAGCCGACCCGGTCCGAAGGGGTGGACGCGGCGCAGGCGTACGCGGCCGGGAGCATCCTGCCTCCGCTGCCCGACGCGCCCGGGCTCCCGGGGGAACCGGGCGTCCCGCCCTCGTTGGACACGGATGCGCCGCCCCCGTCGGGGGTGGAACCGGCGGCGCTGGCGATCCTGGCCGCCCGGACGGCCGTCGCGGCGCATCTGCTGCTGGCGGAGGCACTCCGTGAGGGGGCCGGACGACATGCACCCCAGGCCGCACCCCCAGCCCAGGCCCAGGCCCGAGCCGAGTTGACGCTCGGCCAGGACGCGGTCCGGCTGGCGGCGGGCGTTCTCGAGGGCCCGCAGGCAGTGGACGGACCCACCGCCGACGTGGTGGGCCGTCTTGCCGCCGGGTCGGGGCGCAGCCGGGAGCAGCTGGCGGCGGCCGTGCGTGCCTGGCGGCTCGGAGGGGCGGCCGCGCTGTCCGTGCTCGAGGAGGAGTGGACCGTAGCGGGCGAGGCGCTCGCACGCGCGCGTGCCGCACTGGACTCGGCCTGGGAGGACGACGAACGGCCCGTGCTGCGGGCGCGGGGGAACCGGTGGACGGTGGTCGGCGAAGGAGCGGCCTGCCAGCTGCGCCTCGGGCAGGACGGCCGTTGGTGGCCGTACCGCAAGGAGCGGGGCCGCTGGACGGCGGCGGGGGACGCGGCGCACGATCCGGCGACGGCCTTGGCGGTGGCTCGATCCGACAGCGAGGAAGCGCTTTCCTAGGCTCGGTTCGCCTCCGGTCCGGACCGGCAGCGACACCCTGCTCCGGACCGGGCGTCGGCCCGATGGGCGGCCGACGCCCCGCGTTCACCCGCAGGCCGCACGGCGTTCGGCGCGTGCGCCAACTCTGGCCGCTGTCAACGAACTTGCCGAACCGCCCCTCAGGAGGCCCGATGTCCCCGCACGCCACCGGCAGGCGCCGCGTCCACCGTTCCGTCGCGGCGGGTGTACCCCTCGCCGTACTGGCCGCGCTCGCCACCGCCGGACCGGCCGCGGCGGGTACGTCGTCCCACACGGCACATGTCACCCGGACCGCGACGCTCGGCGACATCCCGCTCGGGGAGTTCAGCAACGCCCTGCTGCCCGGCACGGTGGCCGACGACCGGGGCGTGGACCTCGGCGGCATCGGCAGCGACATCTATCCCACGGGCCGCAAGGGCGAGTTCTGGACGGTCACCGACCGCGGACCCAACGGCCAGATCAAGGTCGGCGGCACCAAGCGCCGCACGTTCCCCGTGCCGGGGTTCGACCCGGCCATCGTGCGGATCCGGGTGTCGGGAGACACCGTGAAGGTGTTGCAGGCGATCCCGGTCACCACGTCGTCGGGGAAGCCCGTGACGGGGCTGTCGAACCAGGAGGGACGCGATGAGGCGCCGTACTCGTACAACGCCCAGACGCCCCTGTCCTACAACCCGAACGGGCTGGACACCGAGGGCATCGTGCGGGCGGCGGACGGGAGTTTCTGGCTCGTCGACGAGTACGGTCCTTCGCTGGTGCACGTCTCCGCGCGCGGGAAGGTGCTGACGCGTTACGTGCCCGAGGGGCTGAAGCTGACCGGCACGGACTACCCGGTGATGGAGGCGCTGCCCGCGGTTCTGCTGCACCGGAAGGTCAACCGTGGCTTCGAGGGGCTCGCCCAACTCCCGGGCGGCGACCTCGTGCTGGCGGTGCAGAGCCCGCTGTCGCTCCCGGACACGGCAGCGGGAGAGGGCTCGCGGACCACGCGACTGCTGCGTTTCTCGCCGAAGAAGAAGGCGGTCACCGCCGAGTACGCGTACCGCTTCGACCCGGTCGAGGTGGTCGACCCGAGCGAGGACGACACGTCCGAGCTCAAGATCTCCTCGGTGGTCTCCGTGGGCGGTGACCGGCTGCTGGTGGAGGAGCGCACGGACAAGGCCGCACGGCTGCAGCTGGTGCGGCTGAGCCGGTCGGCGAACATCCTGGGCAGCAGCTGGGACGACGACGCGACGACGCCGTCGCTGGAGCAGCTGGACGACCCCGCCGCCGCAGGAGTCCCGGTGCTGTCCAAGCGGCTGGTCGTCGACCTGGGCAAGGTCGCCGGGGTGCCCGGGAAGATCGAGGGCGTCGCGCGCGTGGACGACGACACGCTGGCGCTCATCAACGACAACGACTTCGGGATGACGGACGGCACCGGGGCGTTCGACGCGCAGGGCCGACTGGTCGACAGCGGCATCGAGACGACCGTCACCTACGTGCGGCTGCCGCGGGGCATCTGAGAGACGGCGCCTCGGCACGCGCGCGTGACCCCGTGTGGGGCACGCGCGCGTGTGCAGGCTAGGGCAGCAGCTCGCTCAGGGACGGCAGCAGCGACTCGAGCTCGCTCGGGATCTCGGTCGGCAGTTCGCTGGGCAGTTCGGTGGGGAACTGCGACGGCAGCTCGGTCGGCAAACCGCTGGGCAGTTCGACCGGAAGGCTGAAGGACGGGGCGGGAGTGGAGCCCTTGCTGCTGCCGCCGGTCGGCCCGTCGTCCGGCGAGTCGTCGCCTCCCGAGGACATCAGCACGACGACGAGGACGGCCCCGGCGACGGCCAGCAGGGCGAGCACGACGAAGAGGGGGTTCCGGCGCCGTCCGGAGCCGCCCGGCGGCCGAGAAGGCGGCGGAGGCGACCAGTCGCCCCCTCCTCCCGTCCCGTCGTCTTGTCCGAAGCCAGAGTGAGGCGGTCCGAATCCGCCGGGCGGCGGGGTGTCACCCGGCGGTCCGGGCGGCTGGGGCGGTACGGGCGGCATGGCCATACGGTCCAGCGTCGCGGTGGAGCGCTCACAGCGCGACCCCCGCACGGAAGTTGATACCGACCCATGGCATGGACGGCATGGTTCCGGCGCACTCCGTACGAAGATCGCTCGAACAGAAGTCGTTCTGTGGCACGCGTGTGTGCACGCTCATCGGTGCACACACGCGTGCGCGGGTTCAGCCCCGGGCGGCCAGAAGGTGGTCCATGGCGAGCTGGTCGAGGCGCTCGAACGCCATGCCCCGGGCGGCGGCCGCCTCCGCGTCGAAGTCCTCGAAGGCGCCGCGGTCGGCGAGCAGGCCCTGCAGGCCGTCGGCGGCGGTGGCCTGGGCGAGCTCGTCCAGGCGGGAGGCGCGCAGGGCCTCCTGGACCTCCGGGTCGCTGCGGAACGCGGCGGCGCGCTCCTTGAGGATCAGGTAGTTGCGCATGCAGCCCGCGGCGGACGCCCACACGCCGTCGAGGTCCTCGGTGCGCGGCGGCTTGAAGTCGAAGTGCTTCGGGCCCGCGTAACCGGCGCTCTCCAGCAGGTCGACCAGCCAGAACGCGGAACGGAGGTCGCCGGCTCCGAAGCGCAGGTCCTGGTCGTACTTGATGCCGGACTGGCCGTTGAGGTCGATGTGGAAGAGCTTGCCCGCCCACAGCGCCTGCGCGATGCCGTGCGGGAAGTTCAGCCCGGCCATCTGCTCGTGGCCGACCTCGGGGTTGACGCCGTACATCTCCGGGCGCTCCAGGCGCTCGATGAAGGCCAGGGCGTGGCCGACGGTGGGCAGCAGGATGTCGCCGCGCGGCTCGTTCGGCTTGGGCTCGATCGCGAACTTCAGGTCGTAGCCCTGGGAGGTCACGTACTCGCCGAGGAGGTCGAAGGCCTCCTTCATGCGGTCGAGAGCCACGCGCACGTCCTTGGCGGCACCCGACTCCGCGCCCTCACGGCCGCCCCAGGCGACGTAGATCTTCGCGCCGAGCTCGACGGCCAGATCGATGTTGCGGATCGTCTTGCGCAGGGCGTAACGGCGCACGTCGCGGTCGTTCGCGGTGAACGCGCCGTCCTTGAAGACGGGGTGCGTGAAGAGGTTGGTGGTGGCCATCGGCACGGTCATACCGGTGGTGTCCAGGGCCTGGCGGAAGCGCTTGACGTGCTCCTCGCGCTCGCTGTCGGAGGACCCGAAGGGGATCAGGTCGTCGTCGTGGAAGGTCACGCCGTAGGCGCCCAGCTCGGCCAGGCGCTGCACCGTCTCGACCGGGTCCAGGGCACGCCGGGTGGCGTCGCCGAACGGGTCTCGTCCCTGCCAGCCGACGGTCCACAGGCCGAAGGTGAACCTGTCATCGGGGGTGGGCTGGTAGCTCATGCCGCGGCTCCTTGCTTGAAGTCTGTCTTGCTGACTTGTCCTGCTGACTATTTCGTCATGGCCGTTTACAAATTAGTATGCGGAAGCATCTCTGGGAAGACAGATCCCGCAGAGCCGCGGAAAAACTTGAGGGAGAGCCCGATGTCAGCAGCCGAGGGTCCGCTCGTCGTCGGCGTGGACACGTCCACCCAGTCCACCAAGGTCCTCGTCGTCGACGCGGCCACCGGCGAGGTCGTCGCGAGCGGTCAGGCACCGCACACCGTGTCCTCCGGGGCCGGCCGCGAGAGCGACCCGCGCCAGTGGTGGGACGCGCTGCGCGAGGCGCTGCACCAGTGCGGTGACGCGGCGCGCGAGGCCGCCGCGGTGTCGATCGGCGGGCAGCAGCACGGGCTCGTCACGCTGGACGAGCGCGGCGAGCCGGTACGTCCGGCGCTGCTGTGGAACGACGTGCGCTCGGCCCCGCAGGCCCGTCGGCTGACCGAGGAGCTCGGCGGCGCGAAGTTCTGGGCGGAGCGCACCGGGTCCGTTCCGGCGGCGTCCTTCACGGTCACGAAGTGGGCCTGGCTGGCGGAGAACGAGCCGGAGGCCCTGCGCGCGACCAAGGCCGTGCGCCTCCCCCACGACTACCTCACCGAGCGCCTCACCGGCGAGGGCACCACCGACCGCGGCGATGTCTCCGGCACCGGCTGGTGGGCGTCCGGGACCGAGTCGTACGACCAGGAGATCCTCGCCCATGTAGGGCTCGACCCCGCGCTGCTCCCGCGCGTGGTACGGCCCGGCGAGGTGGCGGGCACCGTGCGCGACAGCCACGACCTGCCCTTCGCCAAGGGGACGCTGGTCGCCCCGGGCACCGGTGACAACGCCGCGGCGGCGCTCGGCCTCGGGCTGCGCCCCGGCACGCCCGTGCTGAGCCTCGGCACCTCGGGCACGGTGTACGCGGTGGCGAAGCACCGGCCCACCGACCCCACCGGCACCGTGGCCGGCTTCGCCGACGCGCACGGCGACTGGCTGCCCCTGGCCTGCACCCTGAACTGCACGCTCGCCGTCGACCGCGTCGCCGCCCTGCTCGGCCTGGACCGCGAGGCGGTGGAACCCACCGCGCACCTCACGCTGCTGCCCTACCTGGACGGCGAGCGCACCCCGAACCTGCCGAACGCCTCCGGCCTGCTGCACGGCCTGCGCCACGACACGACCGCCGGTCAGCTGCTGCAGGCCGCCTACGACGGCGCCGTGCACTCCCTGCTGGGCGCGCTCGACCTGGTCCTCGACGAGGACGCGGACCGCTCGGCCCCGCTCCTGCTGATCGGCGGAGGCGCCCGCGGCACGGCCTGGCAGCAGACCGTGCGCCGACTGTCCGGGCGGCCGGTACAGGTGCCCGAGGCCAAGGAGCTCGTCGCGCTGGGCGCCGCAGCGCAGGCGGCGGGCCTGCTGACCGGCGAGGACCCGGCCGCCGTCGCCCGCCGCTGGAACACCGCGCGGGGCCCGGTGCTCGACGCCGTCGAACGGGACGACACGACCCTGGCCAGGATCGCCGGGGTACTCTCCGACGCGGCCCCGCTGCTGGAACGGAGCACGGACGCCCACTGAGCATCGACGAATCGACGGAGGCATGACCGCACCGCTGCACGAAGCCCGGCCGGCCGGCCCGGGGCGCGCACTGCCCGACACCCAGCAGGGCATGCGCCGCCGCAACCTGGCCCGGGTGATGCACGCCGTCAGCGCCGAGGGCCAGCTCTCGCGGGCGGCGGTCGCCTCACGCATCGGCCTGACCCGCGCGGCGGTCTCGACCCTCGTCGACGAACTCATACGCACCGGACTGCTCGAGGAGCTGGGCCCCGAGCGACCCGGCCGGGTCGGGCGGCCCGGTTCGGCGCTGGCGGTCAGCGGGCGCGGCCCGTCGGGCATAGGCGCCGAGATCGGCGTCGACCACCTTGCCGTCTGCGCCGTCGACCTGCGCGGCGAGGTACGCGCGCGTGCCGTGCGGCACGGCACGAACCGCGGCCGCTCCCCCGAGCCGGTGGTCGGGGAGCTGACCGCGCTCGTACGCCGGATCGTCGCCGAGGCGGAGCGCGAAGGGCTGTGGCCGGCCGGGCTCGCCGTGGCCGTCCCCGGCCTGGTCGCCCGGGACGGCCGTACGGTCGTCCGCGCGCCGAACCTCGACTGGCAGGACGTCGACCTCGGCACGCTGTTGCCCGACGAGTTCCCGCTGACCGTGGACAACGAGGCCAATTTCGGCGGACTGGCCGAACTCTGGCTCGGCGCGGACACCCCGGGGAACTTCCTCCATGTGTCGGCGGAGATCGGCATCGGCGCGGCCCTGGTCATGGACGGCAACCTGCTGCGCGGCACCCGCGGCTTCGCCGGCGAGCTGGGCCATGTGCCGGTCCACCCGGACGGGCCGGAGTGCGTGTGCGGCGGACGGGGTTGTCTGGAGCAGTACGCCGGCGAGGAGGCGGTGCTGCGGGCAGCCGGGCTGGAACCGGGCGAGGACCGCGTCGGACTCCTGGCGGGACGCGCGGCGGACGGCGATCCCGACGTGCGGCGCGCTCTGCACGAAGCGGGAACAGCCCTGGGGATCGCGCTGACCGGGGCGCTCAATCTGCTGGATCCGGAAGGTGTCGTGCTCGGCGGGGCGCTGGCCGCGCTCGCGCCGTGGCTGCTGCCGTCCCTCGAGACCGAACTCTCCCGGCGTACGGCGGGCCCCGCCTGCCCCGTGTCCGTCTCACGGCTCGGCCCCGAGGGACCGTTGCTGGGGGCCGCGCACTCGGTGGTGCGGGCCGTGCTGGACGATCCGGCGGCGGTGGGTGCGGCGGGGGCGTTGGGCGTGGCGGGGGCGGAACGGGCCTGAGCGGCTCGGACCGTGCAGGGGTCGCGCTCCCGGCCGATGTCCGCTGAGGCGCCAGCACTGGCAGTTCAGAACGCGCACTGGGACTTGCACTGGGACTCGCGCTGGCACTGCCACTGATACTGATACTGCCAATGCCAATGCCAATGCCACCGGCACCGGCACCGGCACCGGCGGAACTCCCCGTTCGGGTGAGCGAGTTGTCCACAAGCGCATGCTCGTCCACCGATCTCAAGCGTTCCCATTGCCCGTCCGGCAGGCACCGTAACGTGATCCGTGCGAGCGCTCGTGCACGTCCTCCAACGCATCCGCCGGCCTTCCACAGAACGGAGCCCTACAGCGATGAGCGACCCTCGAATCCTGACTGTGCGTCCGAAGCAGGGTGAGTACGCCTGGACGTTCGGCGGTGCGCCGCCTGTGGCCCGCATCGCCCCGGGCACCGTCCTGGACCTGTACACGGAGGACTGCTTCGCCGGGCGGGTGCGGTCCGAGAAGGACCTGGTGTCCGAGGTGTGCGAGTTCCCCTTCCTCAACCCGCAGACAGGTCCCTTCCACATCGAGGGAGCCGAACCGGGCGACACGGTCGCCGTGCACTTCGTGTCGATCGAACCGGCCCGCGACTGGGCCGCCTCGACCACGGTCCCCCTCTTCGGCGCACTGACCTCCACGCACACCACGGCCACACTGCAGCCCCCGCTCCCGGAGCGGGTGTGGATCTGGCCGCTGGACCGCACCCGGCGTACGGCGCTGTTCCGGGCGCAGGACAGCGAGTTCGAGAGAGAACTGCCCCTCGACCCGATGCACGGCACGGTGGGAGTGGCGCCGGCCAACCTGGAGGTGCGCTCGGCGCTGGTGCCCGACGCGCACGGCGGGAACATGGACACGCCCGAGATGCGGGCCGGGGTGACCTGCTACCTGGGGGTGAACGTCGAGGGGGCGCTGCTGAGCCTGGGCGACGGGCATGCTCGGCAGGGGGAGGGCGAGACCTGTGGGGTCGCCGTGGAGTGCGCCATGAACACGGTGGTGATCGTCGAACTGCTCAAGGGACTGGCCACGCCCTGGCCGCGCATCGAGTCGGACACGCACATCGTCTCGACCGGTTCGGCCCGGCCCCTCGAGGACGCGTTCCGCATATCCCAGCTCGACCTGGTCCAGTGGCTGGTGCGGGACTACGGGTTCGGCGAGTTGGACGCGTACCAGTTCGCGACCCAGACCGTGGAGTCACCGTTGGCCAACGTGTGCGACACGAACTACACGTGCGTGGCGAAACTCCGCAAGGAATGGCTGCCCGCCCGCGAGACCCACCGGGGCGTGCACGCGCGGTTGCGCGAGACGGCGGCGGCGTTGCGCGGCTGAGTCGACCGGCACCGGCACCGGCACCGAAACCGGCACCTGAGGCTCGTCGACTCCGTTCGACCCGAACCGGATCGAAACCGGATGCTCGTCTTTCGGGTGACCATCGTCCAAACGGTTGTCGGCCCGCGCACCCGGAGTGACGATGTCCCCAGCCGCACCCCAAGCCGTACCCCAGCCGTTTCGCCTTCCGGGAGGACGAGTTGACCGATCCCTGGGTGGCCCTGGAACCGGGGGCCGACCCCGCCGAGCGTGTACGGATCCTACGACGGGCGCACCAGACGTTCACCGAGGCGGGCACCGTGCCGCGGCCGGTGCGTGCCGTCGTGGCCGACTCCTGGCGGCGTTCCGCGCGGGCCGGCGTCGGCCCCGACGGCACCGCGAACGTGGAGCTGACCGACGGCGAGCTCGGCGCCTACCGGTCCGAGCATCCGCTGGCGCGGGTGATGCCCCTGTTCCGTGAGCTGATGGGCACGTTCGCCGCGGACGGCGAGCATCTACTGGCCGTGTGCGACGCGCGCGGCAGGCTCCTGTGGGTCGAGGGTCACGCGGCGACGCGCCGGCAGGCGGGGCGGATGAACTTCGTGCCGGGTGCGCGGTGGGCGGAGAACGCGGTGGGGACGAACGCGCCGGGCACGGCGGTCGCCCTGGACCGGCCGGTGCAGGTGTTCGCGGCCGAGCACTTCATCCGGCGGGTTCAGCCATGGACGTGCGCGGCCGCCCCGGTGCACGATCCGCGCACCGGGCGCGTGCTGGGCGCCGTGGACATCACGGGCGGGAACGGGCTGGCGCATCCGCACAGCCTGGGGTTCGTGCAGGCGGTCGCGCGGGCCGCGGAGGCACATCTGGCCCTGCTCGCCCCGGAGCGGGCCGCCGCCGAGACACCGCGGCTGACCGTGCTCGGCCGGGACGAGGCGTGTCTGGTCACCGGCGGTCGGCGGATCAGGCTGAGCCGTCGGCACAGCGAGATACTCGTGCTGCTGGCCCGTCACCCCGAAGGTCTGACGGGTGAAGAGCTGCTGTGCGCGCTGTACGAGGACGAGTCGGTGCCCCCGGTGACGCTGCGGGCCGAACTCGCGCGGCTGCGCGGGGTGCTCGGCCCGGGACTGCTGGCTTCGCGTCCCTACCGGCTCACCGTGGGATTCGAGTCGGACGTGGCCGTCGTCGAACGACGGCTGGCAGCCGGCGCGGTGACGGCGGCCGTGAGCGCGTACACCGGGCCGCCGCTGCCGACGTCGCAGGCACCGGCGGTGGTGCGGCTCAGAAGCCGTCTCGCCGACGGCCTGCGCGCCGCGCTGATCGCCTGCGGCGACCCCGATCTGCTGGCGGACTGGGCCCACTCGGCATGGGGCGAGGACGACGTCGACGTGTGGCGGGCGCTGGCGGCTGCTCGCCCGACGGCTGCGACACGGGCGCGGCTCACATCGTTGGAGTCGGAGCTGGCGGCACCGGCCGGATGGCCTCACCCACGCCCACACTCGCATCCGCACCCGCACCCGCACCTGTAGGCGTGGGCGTGGGTATGAGCGACCCGTCCACCGACGGGTCCGACCAGCGCTGCAACGTACCTGCAACGTCCGCTTCCCTAGCCTCCCGCGGAGAGCTGCCCAACGGCGGGCAGCGCTGCTGAGGGAGGCAGAGCAGGATGACCCGTTACACGGCGCCCGGAACCGAGGGCGCGATCGTCTCCTACCAGACGCGCTACGACCACTTCATCGGCGGCGAGTACGTGCCTCCGGCTCGCGGGCAGTACTTCGAGAACCCGTCTCCGGTGAACGGGGAGACGTTCACCGAGGTGGCGCGCGGCACGGCGGAGGACGTGGAGCGGGCGCTCGACGCGGCGCACGCGGCCGCGCCGAGCTGGGGCCGCACCTCGGCGACCGAACGCTCCGACATCCTGCTGAAGATCGCCGACCGGATGGAGGCGTACCTGGAGCCCCTGGCGGTCGCGGAGAGCTGGGAGAACGGCAAACCGGTGCGGGAGACGCTGGCCGCGGACATCCCGCTGGCCATCGACCACTTCCGCTACTTCGCCGGCGCGGTCCGCGCCCAGGAGGGCGCACTCAGCGAGGTCGACGACGACACCGTCGCCTACCACTTCCACGAGCCGCTGGGCGTCGTCGCGCAGATCATCCCGTGGAACTTCCCGATCCTGATGGCCACGTGGAAGCTCGCGCCGGCCCTGGCGGCGGGCAACGCGGTGGTCATCAAGCCCGCCGAGCAGACCCCGGTCTCGCTGCACTACTGGATGAGCCTGGTCGCGGACCTGCTGCCGCCGGGCGTGGTGAACATCGTCAACGGCTTCGGCGAGGAGGCGGGCAAGCCGCTCGCGTCCAGTGCGCGGGTGGCGAAGGTGGCGTTCACGGGCGAGACGTCCACAGGCCGGCTGATCATGCAGTACGCGGCCGAGAACCTGAAGCCCGTCACGCTGGAACTGGGCGGCAAGTCGCCGAACATCTTCTTCGACGACGTGTGGGACAAGGACGACGACCTGCGCGACAAGGCCCTCGAGGGCTTCACCATGTTCGCGCTGAACCAGGGCGAGGTGTGCACCTGCCCGTCGCGCGGTCTGATCCAGCGCGGCAACTACGGGGACTTCCTCCAGGCGGCCGTCGCACGCACCGAGCTCATCAAGCCCGGCCACCCCCTCGACACGGACACGATGATCGGCGCGCAGGCGTCCGGCGAGCAGCTCACGAAGATCCTCTCCTACATCGACATCGGCCGGAACGAAGGCGCCAGGATCCTCACCGGCGGCGAACGCGCCGAGTACGACGGCGAGTTGAAGGGCGGGTACTACGTCCAGCCGACGATCTTCGAGGGCGACAACCGTATGCGGATCTTCCAGGAGGAGATCTTCGGTCCGGTCGTCTCGGTGGCCTCGTTCGACGACTTCGACGACGCCATCAAGATCGCCAACGACACGGCGTACGGCCTCGGGGCCGGGGTGTGGACGCGGGACATCAACACGGCGTACCGCGCGGGCCGGGCGATCCAGGCGGGCCGCGTGTGGACGAACTGCTACCACGCGTACCCGGCGCACGCCGCCTTCGGCGGCTACAAGCAGTCCGGGATCGGCCGCGAGACGCACAAGATGATGCTGGAGCACTACCAGCAGACGAAGAACCTCCTGGTGTCGTACTCGCCGAAGAAGCTTGGCTTCTTCTAAGGCATGAGAAAAGGGCGTCTGAGCTGGGAAAACTCCCACTCGGACGCCCTTCGTGCCCACATTGAAGCGGCGAAGCGAAATGGCCTCTTGATCCCAGTTCGTCCCACCGCCATCCCAGTCCTGACCAGCTGGTCCGGAATATTTCCGGACCAGCCTGCCTCTAGCCCGGGGGCCCAGGCACCTCCCACTGGCTCATCGACTGCTCGATCAACTGGTTGGCGCGGTCGCGTGCTCCAGCCAGGAACTTCGCGTAGTAGCGGAAGAGCACCTGGATGCCCTGCCCCGCCCTGCGTGCGCATTCGGCGGGATCCACTCCGGAGGCCAGCCAGAACGAGATGCCGGCGTGGCGCAGGTCATAGGGCCGCTTCGCGAGGTCCAACGCGTGTTCGTTCACGGTGAAGACCGCTTCTCGGGCACGGTTCCACGTGATGTTGTAGGCGGAAGTGTCGATGTAGTTGCCCGCCGCGTTCTGAAAGATCCGACCGTCGGGCGCCACTCCGAAGCGGGCAATGTGATCGCGCAGCATCCGCACAAGCACAGGGGGGATGGGGACAGGGCGCGTGGCCTTGGCAGCTCGACGCTTCAGAGAGTGGATCTCGTGGACAGTGCCTTCGTCTGTCCATTCCTTTCCCGCCGTGACGACCCCGCCCTTGAGGTTGAGCAGCCCCCAGCCGGTCATAGGGAGGCGACACTGGGACTTCTTGAGGTGGATCACCTCCGACGGTCGCATGGCGGCGTAGTACATGCAGCCGAAGAATGCGTACAGGTGTGGTCCGCGCCCCGGCAATCGTTGGACGCCCTCAAGCAGCCGTGCCACCTGGGCAGGGTTGGGCACGCAGTCGGGATCGACGGCGTCGTCCACCTCAGGAGCCGTCCACCGCAGGCCGACGAGCGGGTTGTGGGTGAAATAGCCCTTCTCCACAGCGCCAACGAAGACCTCGTTGAGGGCGGCCTTCTTGCGCTTCACCGTCTTGGCCGCGGCGGCGGTCCCATCCAGTTTCCGGCACAGTGCGTCGAGCCCCCGACGCAGCACATCAGGGTCGCCAACTTCAGCCAGGGGCAGTGACTTACGCTCCAGCCAAGCCAGTGCGGTCCCCCACTCTTCGCACGGCTCGTGCACCCAGGCACTTTTGTTGAGCGCCCACGAGTACACCGCCCTGCGCAGGACACGGGGTTCGTGATAGACGGCCCCCTTGTCCACGAAGGCGACGGTGATCGTGGCCAGAGCCTCGGCAATAGTGCGGCGAGTGTTGCCGGGAGTACGTTCCCAGCGCGAGTCCATGTACTCCCGGGCCACGGCGTACCACGTGGTGCGCTGCCGCAACTCGCGCAGCTCGGATGCCGGCAGGCCCGTTTTGAGGTCGAATGGCTCGCCCTCACGCGCGGCAGTCATGAGCTTCGCTCTGCGGCTGTCCGCAAGGCCATAGGTCAGGAAGGACTCAGATTTTTCGCGTCCATTGACGGTCCAACGCACATCGAATGCCTTGGCTCGGCCGGACCGCTGGCGTATCTCCCAGAATCTGACCTTGTAGCTCAGTACCACTCAGGTGTATCCCTTTCGCACGCTTCCCACCACGCGTCCAAATCGGCGCGGCGACAGCGCAGTTCTCCATTCGGCAGCTTGGTCATCCGCGGTGCTTTGCCTCGAGCTCGAAGACGATAGAAGGCGGACGGGCTCATGCGGATCTCCGCTAGGACTTCGGTTAGCTTGAGTGCAGGTGGACGTGGCATGGGAGTCATCTCGCGCGAGTAGGGGGTGATTGACTGCTCGACGATGGACAGCGCTCCGCTCTCGCCCCGGGCCCACAGAGTGGAGAGCCCCGCCACACCGAGGTGATGTGACGTATCCGTGTCGTCGCGATCCGTGCAGCGGCGGCTGCAGATCGGCGAGCGCCCACCGGCGGGGCCGCCTCGTCCTTGCCTTCGATCTGCTTGGCGCATCACGACGTTCGCGTGGCTCCACCGCCAAGCACAGCCGCTGCGAACAACCCAATGGTCTTCACGATCGCCGGTTTGCATGACCGGCGATCGTGGTCTATGTTGCGCCCGCGTTCGCGAAGATTTAGCCTCGGCGTCTGTTACCGCCCATCGCTGGCAGACCCTTCGGTACACATTCCTCTCGACAGGTGAGCACTAACCAAAACTCGTAGATACAGGAAGCCCCGGAACTGAAGTTAATACCTCCTAAATGAACCGCATGTGAGCATTCCACTCGCCGAGACCACCCCAGACGGAACAACAGAAAGAGACCAGCCGAACAGGTCGAAAGGATTGTATCGACAGAAGGAACTCCTCATTGAATCACCACGTGGCCACTCATCGACCAAATAGCACCGGGTTGTTATACGTTGGCATAGCCCTGCATAGAGTTCCAGTCCTTCAAGACGCTTTCGCGTCTGCCGTGGGCGAACCTCGCCCACCGGATGATCGACACCTGGAGCTACGTACGAGTAAGTTTCTACCCAACCTGCGGAGTTGGGTTCGAAAAATGGTCGCAGAGCAAATAGCCTTGAGGGGTAATACAGCAACAAAGCCGTGACGGTGGGCCGCCGATTCACGTTTCCGTGGGCACCTGGCCCGTCATAACTCGCAAGCATCAGCCCCGAATACGCAACACCGGAACATGCGGGCCTACCAGTCCCGAGGCCGGTATACAGGCCCGGTGTGATGGTTCTGAAAGTGCCGGCGTAATCGCCGCCGGGCTGCGAGAACGGGCCGTCGGGCAATTGAGCGCTCGACCGGCCCACCGAACGCACTGGTACCCCTGCCCCTCCGCGCACCAGTCGCTACGCGACCGCTTCCCACTCCCAAGGGCGTGATCCACGACGCCCCCGGACACAGTCCACGCGGTAGCGTGCCTGGCTCAGCGCACGGGGGTTCTGGTCGGCAGTCTGCAGGGCGAAGGTGGTCAGTCTCAGCTCACGGATGCCACGCAGTATCGGATACCCCGGCCAACGCATCACGTCGTATCCGTACAGTTCGCAATACCTTCGATACTCCTCCTGCGACAGCTTGCCGAAGGTGTCGTATGCGACCGCGGTCGAAGTGAGGTCCCACTCAGGAGGGCCGACGGAGGTCCGCTCGAAATCCAAGAGCAGGGCAAGCCGGTTGGGCTTTTCGATCACGGCGCAATTGCCTGACCAGGCATCCCCATGGATCACGCACTCGGGACGACCTCCCGGAAGGTCCGCCCACTCCGCCTGCAGATCTGACAGGCGCCGGAGCAACCACTGTCGATCATCCTCTTCCACTGAAAGCGCAGATTGCAGGCGCTCAGCGATTCGGACGAAGGGATCCAGCCTGCCGATAGGGAACTCCGGCTTGGGCAGGTCATGCAACTGACGTAGGAGGGGGGCCAGATCGGCTTCCGAGCCGTGCCGATGAGGCGGAAGAAGCTCCCAGAAGGTCGCTGTCCGGCCACCTGCCTCGACGGGTTGGTTCATGGGCAGGGCCCGAACGGCCGGCACCTCGTTCTCGGCGAGCCAGCGCGCCACTGCCACCTCTCGGGCCGCAGCACTCTCTTGCCCAACTCGCGCGATTCGAACTACGACCCCGTCCGGCAGCCGCCACAAGTCGTTCTCGGCGAGGCGAATGGGCTCTGCTTGAGCCGCCGAGAGTCCCGCAGCAACGGCGATCTCCTTCAGTACAGCGAGCGACTCCTCAATCCGGGTGGTGGTCATGCGTCAACCGTAATGGCGATGCGTTCCCGCAGCGCAGCGACCTCCGGGTTCTGGGAGTAGCGTGCGGACGCCTTCGACAAAGCCCTGACGTCGTCGATGGCCCGTCTGGACCTCAGACGACCGACTTCGTCCAGGGCACGATGGGCGATCGAAACGGCTTGCTGGCGATCCCCCAAGGCCATGATCAGCGTTGCAAGTTTCGTACCGGAGATCGCGCGTGAGCGCACATATGCGTCTGTGTGCTCGTCGATCGCGGTCTGGAGCCGACGCACGGCCATCAGGGACGGCTGACCAGGCATGAGCGCGACGTCGAACGCCGCGTGCCCCGTGTCGCCGTGATGCTGGGCGTTGTCGTAGTAGGCCATCCATGACTCGTCCTCGTCGGCCCGCGCAAGGCTGAAAACCTCGTCGGAGAGGCCGATCGCCGCCAGCGCCTCCTGAGGCCGCTGCATTTTCGCGAGTGCCCGTGCTCTGGCGTTATGGAGCATCGCTTGCTCACGTGGGGTGAGCCGATCGGCGCGCACCAGACCGTTCTCGGCATAAGTCAGGCCGGCGTCTGGGTCTCCACACCAAATGGCCTGTCTGGCTAGCCAGTTCAGAGCGTTTGCCCGGAGATGCCAGTTGTCGGCCTGTTCCGCGCATCTCCGACCGAATGTCAGAAGGTGCGCCGCATCGTCATGGGCGTAGGCATCGAAGGCGCTGGAGCCCATGACGATGGCCAAGCGTCCCACCGCGGTGAAGAGGTCCGCCTCCAGTTCTGGGGCGTAAGCAGCATCGAGAAGTCCACTGGCCCACGCAAGCTGTCCCATCAGCGAACTGCGTACGAGGCCGCCGCCTCCGTACAGGTTGTCCCATCCCGCGAGTGTGGTCGCGGCGACTCGTACCTGCTCTACGTCCTCGGGCCGGACGACCTCGGGCAGCGATGGCTGGTTGAGGGGTGGAATGAGGTCGGCGAACGCACCAGGAGCAACAGTCACGAGGCCACCGATGGCCATGATCGCGCGACGCTTCACAGGTGACTGGCTCCGATCCCGAAGGGTGCGTGCAGCAGCCTTGAACGTGTCCGTTGACGGCTCAGCGAGGATGTCCTCTGCAAGCGGAGCGGACGGCTTGTCCGCATCATCGGGGCTCCTCTTGTCCGCATCCTCTTCTACGAGGCACCACAGCCTCCGCAAGGCTCCGCCAGCCTCCAAAGCGTCGTCGAACCGCCCCGCCAAAGCGGCATCGCACGGCCGCTCGTTCTTCTCGATGCGCTCGATCGTGGAGCCACTGACGTGCACTTTCAACCCCAGTGCCCTCGTGGACAAACCCCTGACATTGCGCCAGTTCCTGAGCTCCTTCCCCCACCAGTCTCGAACCGACCTGCTCTCGTCCAAGGGCCTCGGTTTCTGCGGCATGACTTCTCCCTTCGAAGCCCTGATGCGGACAACGTCGGCGACTCGCGGCTGTCCGCGTCACCGGTCGGGGGCGGGAATCTTCGTGGCCCAGCTACGGTGCTTCCCTTCCTCAATACCGTATAAAACGAGGTCAGTTCAGGTCCTCGATACAGATCAGGACACTCCACCCGTGGGGATTGCCCGTCCGCCAGGGGCCACTGCACACGTACTACGGCCCGGACCCCTTGCCTACGGGTTTCGGGCCGGCACGGCAGGTCAGGACAGGTCAGAGCTCTGCAAGATCGTCGAGCCGCAGCGCTGAAGTAAAGGTGACCCACGCGGCGCGCGGAAAGGTAAGGGTCGCCCGCTGCGGATTCTTCGAGTCACGGACAAGGACAGCGTGCGGCTGCGCCGCACACTCCACGCACTCATTCGTGGGCGAGCCGCTGTACGTGCTCTTGAACCATTCGGGCTGGGGCTGTTCGGCCACGACTTGTCCTCGCTACTTTCGGTTTCGCAGGTGCGTCTTGCCGGCTTCGGCGATCAGCTCCGCCGAAGAGTCCTTGTCCAGCGCCACTTGACGCAGGAAGGAGAAGCCTGCGGCGTACTCCTCCAGAGCGGGCGTCTCCTCCAGGAACAGCGAGCCAACCTGGTGCTCAAGGAAGACGACGTCCAAGGAGGGGTCAGGACCACCGAAACCACCGAAGACGATGAAGCTGTTGAGCGCCGCGCTGTACGCGCCGGCGCTGAAAGGCAGCACCTGAATGGTGACGTTCGGCTCCTGCCCACGTGCCAGCAAGTGATCCAGTTGACCAGACATGATCTCAGGGCCTCCCACCTGCCGGCGAAGCACCGCCTCGTCCAAGATCACGTGGTAGGAGGGAGGGGTAGGCCGATCGAGGATCCGCTGCCTCTGCATCCTCATCGCCAGATAGTCCTGGAGTTCCTCCGGCGGCAGGGCCTTCTCCGGCGTCGACTGGATCGCCTGCGCGTACTCCAGCGTCTGCAGGAGGCCTGGGACAACGCCCACCGTGTGGTGGCTGATGCGTGTCGCCTCGTTCTCAAGAGCGAGAAGCATCCGCATCGGGCCAGGCAGTTTCCCGGCGAAGGGTACCCACCAGGCCTCCGTGGCCCTGCTGTTCTTCGCCAGGTCCACCAGGGCGTCGCGCTCATCGTCTGTGGCCCCGTAGACCCTGCACAGCTGGTCGACCTGATTCCAGCGAACGTTGCCCTTGGCGCGCTCGTACCGGCTGACGGTGGCTTTGGAAACGCCTGCCCGCTCGCCGGCTTCCTCGGCCGACAAGCCGGCCACTTCCCTCAAAGCCAGCAAACGAAGCCCGAGTTGCCGACGACGTGTCGTCGGACCAGCCTCTTCGGCTAGCTCGTTCGTTGCGGCCGGCGTCGTCGGCCTTGTCGTCATGATGCTCCCTCGGACGAGTACTGCCAGTCTCCCTGCTGGCTTGTAGCCGCCACAAGGAAGTTACACGGCGGAACAAGCCTGGCGTCGCGGCCCCCTGCATATGCCCGCAACGCTCATGCGGACACTTTCGCTGCGAGCGTTACACGGCGAGAGACGCAGGGACATACTCCAACTCGATCGCAGCCGACGGCGGTTCAAGCGCAACTCCGATTCATCCGGAGCAGCGCGTCACACCCCACGACACAAGGACGCCCGCGATGGCCCGGACTCTGACCACCTCCCTTAGCAATCTCGTGCGGCAGCCCTTCCACGCTTCGCATGGTCGACGCGGAGCATCGCCGTCCGATCGCAGCGCAGACCAGGTGGCCCAGGGAGCGAGTCATGATCACCTCATCAGGAACGGGTGTCCGAGAGTTCCGGCAACACCTCAATGCCACTCCGGAAATCGTCGGCCCTGTTCGAAGGATCGTCGTAGAGCGCATGCAGTGTTGGGGCTGGGACGAGTTCATCAGCCCTGCGACCCTGTGTGTCACGGAGATGCTGACCAACGTTCATCGGCATGTCGAGTCAGACGTCTGTCTCCTTGTCTTGCGCTGCTCTCCGTCCCGCCTCCGAATCGTGGTACGGGATTGCAGCCCGCTGCTTCCCGTCGTTGGCGAGCCCGACGACCTCGCAGAGAGTGGTCGCGGACTCTTGCTCCTCTGCTCGCAAGCAGACGCGTGGGGTGCTGCGCCGCGCCATGACGGCAAGGACGTGTGGGTCGAGTTCCTCAGGACGTGACCGCGGCGGTCGATCCGCAACAGCAAGCGGTCGGGATACCGCCGCTTGGCCAGGCGAACGACCACCGCCTCCGCCTACTCGGACAGGCCCGCTCATGCAGCTGCTCGGCCTGCCCCTGACCCACTACTCCAGATCGAAGAACCCCACCGTGTCGCTGATCGTGGACCACACCCTCGTGAGAGACCAGTGCACCGCGTGCCTTGTCGATCACGGCGGCAAAGCCTCGTGGCTCTGCCTCCCGAGGTTCGACTCGCCAGCCTCAGCTCATCCGCATTGCTGCCAGCCACTCCGCGGCTCTTCGCAGGCCTTCGAGCCCACACCAACGAGGATCTGATGACTGACCTGATACTGACGATCGCCGCGCTGCTGGCGGTGGCCGAGGCCTGGGCAGCATGGCATTACTGGAAAAAGCAACGTGCCTCGCAGTGCCGCGCCGACCGTCTCCACGCGCACTGCCAAAGGCTCACTCAGCAGTTGCGCTCCGCGGAGATATACGTGGGGCAGTTGTCCGACACGGTCATCCCAACCGTCGACACCGCCGTAAAGAACGGTCGCGGGCCACAGCTCGATCTGGCAGCGCCTGACCAGCTCAGGAACACCCCATTGGCCGACCGGCTCCACGAGCTCGGTGAGCGACTCGGGGCCAGCATCGTCCAGGTAGGCCAGCAGGCGCAGATTGCGTCTGCTCAGCAGATCACGCACGTCCGCTTGGAGACGGAACGCCAGGTTGCGCAGGCGCGGCATGAGTCGGTGGACGTCGCCCGAGCCTCGGTACGGTCCTTCGCCAAGACTGTGGTGCAGCGGGCCGCGAAGCTGAGCAGTCTGATCAGCGCCGGCGTGCGCCGGCATGTGTCGGACGAGGCGTACGCG
This sequence comes from Streptomyces sp. NPDC002623, assembly GCF_053592635.1. Lineage (NCBI taxonomy): Bacteria > Bacillati > Actinomycetota > Actinomycetes > Kitasatosporales > Streptomycetaceae > Streptomyces > Streptomyces sp. NPDC002623. Next base: position 333,640 of record NZ_JBSFWB010000005.1, read on the forward strand.
ACGCTGGTCGAGATCGATCACCTGGCGCAGCAGATGTTGCTGACTGCCTCTGGCTACGCCGTGCTCGCCGGGGACAAGTTGTCCCGTCGCTGGCCGGCCACCACGTTGACCGAGATCGTGCGCAGCGCGATGGGGCGGATCGAGGGCTACGAGCGTGTCCAGCACCCGTCCATGGACCTGGTCGCCGTCGAGGGCCGGGCGGTGGAGGCGGTGGTGCACACCCTGGCCGTGCTGCTGGACAACGCGCTGCGCTACTCGCCCCCGGCTGCCGGCGTGTACGTCACGTTGCAGCAGGGCCACAGCGCCAGCTTCCTGATCGTGGACGACGCCGGGCTGCGGATGGAGGACGAGCGGCTGGTCTGGGCCCGGGACGTGATGTCGGGCAAGCGGCGTGACGACATCAGGCAGCTCGGGGCCTATCCGCAGACCGGTCTGCGTGTGGCGTCCCGGCTTGCCGAGAGTTACGGCTTCCGCGTCGAGGTGACCGCGCCCAACCTCTACCAGGGCACGCGCGCGGTGATCGTGCTGCCGCCGGCCCTGCTGGCCGCTCCCGTACCGAGCCAGCCGGTGACCGTACCGGTCGACGCCCCCGGTACAGCGCTGCCGGAGCCGGGTTCGGCGTCGACGACGGCGAGCGGGCTCACCGTCCGCCAGCGTGCCACACGTCCTGCCCCTGCCGTCCGCGCGCTGTCCGGCGACGTGGTGGAACCGGGCCGTCCCGAGGTTGCGGCCGCCTGGGTCGCCGGGTCGCGGCGCGGACGTGAGGGCCAGAGCACTCCCGTATCGACGAAGGACATGGATCATGGCTGACACGACCTCCAACGATCTTGGATGGCTGCTCGACGAACAGCTCGGCTCCGTTCCGGGCGTCCGCTACGCCGTGCTGATGAGCGGCGACGGCCTGCTGAAGGCCCGTACCGAGACCATCGGCCAGGACGACGGGGAGAAGTTCGCCGCACTGACCGCCGCACTGCGGGCCGCGGGCAAGGCGTGGGACGAATTCGCCGGTGGCCAGAGTCTGCGCCAGGTGCTGATCGAGTCGAACCAGTGCTTCGGCCTGACGACCTCGGCAGGGGACATGACGATGCTGTCGGTCTGCACCGACCCTGACGCGGACATCGGCTTGATCAGCCATCAGATGGCGCAACTGGCCGTCCGGCTGGGCACGCAGTTGGGCACTGCGGAGCGCCGTACCAGTGTGGAAAACGGCTCGCCGGCATGACCGGGCCGCGGCGGGACCCCGACATGGTCAGGCCCTACGTCCGTACGGTCGGGCGGGTCCGCCCGCGCCGGGATGTGCGCCTGGAGAGCGTGGTCATCGCCGCGAGCGGTCCTGCCGAGAGCCTGGTTCCGGATGCCGTCCGGGTGATGCGGCTGTTCTCTTCCGGCCGAGGTGGCCTGGCGGTCGCCGATATCGCCGCCGCGCTGGAACTGCCGCCCTCGACCGTGCGGATCCTCGTCTCCGCCCTGATGGACAGCGGTCATCTGACCAGCCCGGTCGCCGCCGTAGCCGACCAGCCCGACCTCGACCTGCTGCAGGAGGTGCTCCGTGGACTGCGCGCCATGGTCTGACCCGCCCGTCACCTACGTGCCCGCCGCGGTGACCCGGTCCGTAAAGATCGTGGTCGCCGGCGGCTTCGGCGTGGGCAAGACGACGTTCATCGGCAGCGTGTCGGAGGTGACGCCGCTGCGGATGGAGGAGCCCATCACCGCCGACAGCGTCGGCGTGGACAACTTGCGCGGAACCCCGGAGAAGACCACCACGACCGTCGGCATGGACTTCGGGCGAATCCACATGTCCGGCGGGCGTCTCGTGCTCTACCTGTTCGGTCTGCCGGGCCAGCTCCGATTCCAGCTGCTGTGGGAAGACCTGACCGAAGGCGCACTCGGGTGCCTGGTCCTCGTCGACACACGCAACCTCGACGCCTGCCACGGCGCGCTCAGCCTCCTGGAAGCCCGGGCGATCCCGTACGCCGTCGTCATCAACGTCTTCCCCCATGCCCCCATGTACGAGGAAGACGAACTCCGTCACGCCCTCGCCCTGGATGCCCGCACCCCGCTGATCACCTGCGACGCCCGTGACCGCACCGACTGCGTGCACGCCCTGATCACGCTCACCGAACACCTCGCCGCGCTCCGCGCAGCCACCCCTCTGGAGCCCCTGCGATGACCCCGCCCTTCCCCGGCCCAGCAGCATCACCGGACCTGATCGCCCTGTACGAACCGGATTTCGCCGCCGATCCACACGCCGCCTACGAACGCATGCGGTGCCGACACGGTGCCCTGGTGCCCGTCGAGCTGTCCCCCGGAATCCCGGCGACACTGGTGATCGGATACCAGCAGGCCCGCCAGATCCTCAACGACCCGCTCCGCTTCCCCGCGGACCCACGGGTCTGGCAGCAGTTCGTGCCGGATTCCTGCCCGGTACGGCCGATGATGGAGTGGCGCCCCAACGCGCTTCGGTCCGCCGGCGCCGAGCATGCCCGCTACCGGGCCGCCAACACGGCCGCCCTCAGCGCGGTCGACCAGCACGAGCTTCGGAGTCTGGTCGAGAGGATCGCGTCCGGCACGATCGGCGACTTCCGCACCGTCGGCCGCGCCGACCTGCTCACCCACTACGCCTGGCCGATCGCCTTCCGTGTCCTCAGTGCGCTGCTCGGCTGCCCCGACGACATCGGGGCGCGCATCGCTGAAGGCATGGCCAAGATCTTCGAAGCAAAGGCCACGGAGGCCGCGCTCGGCAACCAGGTCCTCGGCCAGGCCGTCGCCGAACTCGTCGCCCTGCGCCAGCAACAGCCTTGCGACGACGTCACGTCCCGTCTTCTCTCGCACCCAGCCCACCTCAGTGACATGGAGATGGCCCACCAGCTCGTCACCCTCTACGGCGCCGGCATCGAACCGCTGACCAACCTGATCAGCAACGCAATCCTGAAGATCCTCACCGACGAGGACTTCTCCGACACCCTGCACGCGGGCCAGTCCACCGTGCGCGACGCCCTCGACACCGTCCTGTACACCGATCCACCGCTGGCGAACTACTGCATCACCTACCCGCCCTACCCGCCCTACCCGGTCGACATCGACGGTGTCCTGCTCCCCGCCCATCAGCCGGTGCTGATCTCCATGGCGGCCTGCAACAACGATCCCACTCTCACTCTCGGAATCCCCAAGAACGCTCTCACCGGCAATCGCGCCCACCTCGCCTGGAGCATCGGCCCTCACACCTGCCCCGCCCGCTCCCACGCCTACCTCATCGCGGAGACCGCGATCACCTATCTCCTCGACGCCCTGCCGGAGATAGACCTCGCCGTTCCCGCGGCCGACCTGAGGTGGCGCCCCGGCCCCTTTCACCGTGCCCTTGAATCCCTCCCGGTTCTCTTCCCCGCCGTCCCTAAGGAGATCGTTCATGCCTGAGCAGCCGGTACTCGTCCTTGACCCCACCGGATCCGACCACCACACCGAACATCTGGCGCTGCGCGCGCAGGGTCCTGCGGCCCGAGTGGACATCGTCGGCGTCCAGGCGTGGGCCGTCACCGACCCCTTCCTCCTCAAGCGCCTGCTGACCAGCCCCGACGTCTCCAAGGACGGCCGCACGCACTGGCCGGCACACGCCGAGACCGTCATGCGCTGGCCGCTCGCACTGTGGATCGCGGTGCAGAACATGTTCACCGCCTACGGCCCCGACCACACCAGGCTGCGGCACCTCATCGCGCCCGCCTTCAGCGCACGCCGTATCGCCCGCATGCAGCCGGCCATCGACGAGATAGTGACCACCCTGCTCGACGACCTGGCCACGGTGCCCGCCGATGAGGTGGTGGACCTGCGCGAACGCCTGGCCTACCCGCTGCCCATCGCGGTGATCGGCCACCTCATGGGCGTACCCGACAGCCAGCGCGACGACTTCCGCCACGTCGTGGACGGCGTCTTCGACACCACGCTGAACCCGGACGAGGCCCGGGCCAACACCGCCCGGCTGTACGAGCACCTGGACCAACTCATCGCCGCCAAGCGCCACGCCCCGGGCGACGACATGACTTCCCTGCTGATCGCCGCACGAGACGACGAGATCGGCGGCGGGCTCGCACACCAAGAACTCCGCGACACCCTGTTGTTGATGATCAGCGCCGGCTACGAGACGACCGTCAACGTCATCGACCAAAGCGTCTTCACCATGCTGGTACTCCCCGACCAACTGCAGCTGGTCCGCACGGGAGTCATCGACTGGGACGACGTCGTCGAGGAAACCCTGCGTCACGAGCCGGCCGTCAAGCACCTCCCCTTGCGCTACGCCGTCAACGACATCCCCCTGCCCGACGGCCAGACCATCGCGCGCGGCGAGGCGATTCTCGCCTCCTACGCCGCAGCCAACCGCCACCCCGAATGGCACCCTCGCGCGGACACCTTCGATGCCATCCGCGCCGACAAGGACCACCTGGCGTTCGGCCACGGCGTCCACTACTGCCTCGGCGCGCCCTTGGCCCGCCTCGAGGTCGCCACCACCTTGAAGATGCTCTTCGAGCGGTTTCCCCACATCCGGCTCGCGGTCCCCGCCGCCGAACTGAAGCCCGTGCCCTCCCTCATCAGCAACGGTCACCAGACCCTTCCCGTCCGCCTGCACGCCAACTAGCCGGCCACCACTGGACCCTTCATGACCACCACAGCAACCATTCCGCTCTCCCCAGCCGAAAAGCGCATCGCCGAATACCTGATCGGCGGCGCCAGGCCCGGGGAAATAGCCGCCCAGACGCATCTGTCCCCGCACACGGTCAAGAACCACCTCCGCGTACTGCGCAGGAAAGTCCGCTGCCCTCACCGCTGTTCCCTGCCGGTCCTCGTACACGCTCTCCTCACCTCGCGGCAGATCGCTCCGCCCACTCCAGTGGAGTCAGTACCTGACCTCGGCCCCGAACAGCGGCTGTTGCTCCGGGCGGTCGCCCACCGGACCGGTGCGTATGACATCGCTGAGGCCGCGCAGATCGTGCCTGCCGACGTCCGCGCCAACGTCGAGGCGCTCGTCGCCGGCACGGGTGCCGACGACGCCGTCCACTTGATGGTCCTTGCACACGGTTGGGGCCTGCTCGGTCAGGAGCGGAAGGTTCCCTTCCGGTCTCACGAAAGACATCTCACGTGCTTAAGAAGTCAAGCCGCGACGACCAGATCTGCTGAGAGGGGGGTGAACGCATGTTGCTCATCGAAGTGTTGCCGGGTCTGCAGGCAGTGGTAGAGCTGGCCGAGCAGCCGGTTGAACAGGTGCCGCTGCGCCTGGGCATGCCAGTCCCCGGCCTCGCGTCGACGGCGGTAGTGTGCGTCGGCCCCCGGCGAGGTGGTCAGAGCGGCGAAGGCCCACAGGAATCCCGCGGCGATCAGCCGGTCGTTCTTGATGAAGCGGCGACCGACGAACTTCTTCCTGCCCGAGGCTCTGGTGATGGGGGCCGAGCCGGCGTATGCCTTCAGTGCGCGGGCGTCGGCGAAGCGGTCGCGGTCGTCTCCGATCTCGGCGAGCACCCGGGCGCCGAGCTGGACACCGAGGCCGGGGAAGCTGAGCAGGATCTCAGCATCCGGGTGCTGGCGAAAAGACTCCTCCACCGCCTCGGCCAGTTCCCCAGCTGCTCGGCAAGCTGCATCCAACTGCACAAGCAATGCGGCGAGTTGGCGCCCCATCGCATCCTCGACGGCCTGCGGTTGGCGGGCGTAGTCGCTGCGGAAGATCTCTTTGAGGCGCCGGGCCTCGGCCTCGATACCGCGGACACGGCCGGCGCGCCGCAGCGCGGCCTGGAACTGCGGGAGCGAGAGCTTCGCCGCGCGGGCCGGGGTCGGCGCCGTGGCCAGGACCGCGCGGGCCTCGGGGCGGGCGAGGCCGTGCTGCTTGCCCAAGAAGGCGTCCAGCGCAGCCGGATAGAACGCTTTCAGCAACGAGCGGACCTGGTTGACCAGCTGCTGGCGGTGCCAGACAGCGTCCTGCTGGGCGCGGGCGAGCACGGTGATGGCCCGGGCCAGGTCGCTGTCGTTGGACAGGGGCCGGTGCGCGTGCATGTCGGTGCGCAGGATGTTCGCCAGGACCAGGGCGTCGCCGGGGTCGGACTTCTTGCGGCTGACGCCGTGGCGGTCGCGGTAGCGGGCGGCGGAGAGCGGGTTGACCGCGTAGATCCGGCGGTTGCCGGTGCGCAGGGCGGCAGCCAGCAGGCCGTGGCTGGTCTCGATCGCGACGGGTATCGGGTCCTCGGGGGTGTCGCCGTGCTCGGCGAGCAGCTCCAGCAGCACCCGGTAGCCGGCCGCGTCGTCAGTGATCCGCCGCTTGGCCAGCAGCGTGCCGGCCTCGTTGATCAACGCAATGTCGTGGTGGCGTTCGGCCCAGTCGATCCCGCAGTACACGTTCAATCCGTTCTCCTTGCCCTGTGCGTTTGTGCAGGTGGCAAGCCTGCGTGAACTGCAGGGCCGCGTTTCCGGCGTCGAAGTCCTCGACGAGAAGGCGTTCCTGCGGCAGGCCACCGTCCGTGCACGTCAGGCAGGAGGAACGCAATGAGGGACACCCGCGCCTGGAGCAAGCAACTGGTGAAGGAACTGGCGGACGACAACGTACGGCCCCTGCTCGGACCCCTCAGGCCGTGGGAGATCTGCGCGCTGGAAGTGGGCCTGTCGTTCCTGGACGACCATCTGCCCGGCCAGGGCGTCGGCGCGCTGTGGCCGGTTCTGTCCGGGTACATGCGCCTGGAAGAGGACCTGGGCCCGCATCTCCGGACCCTGCGGGAAGTGATGGGCCCGCTTGCCAAAACCGGGACCATGCGGGAGAAGCTCGATCAGTACGTGAAGCTGCCGGTACAGGTGCGGGGGTTCGAACCCTGCGACATGCGAGGCCACAAGCCGGAGTTGTCGACCGTGTTCATCCGGCGGTCCACCCCGTACGCCGCGGCCCGTCATGACCTCTACCGTCAGACGCTGCAGAAGATCGCCCCCTATCAGACGGCGTCTTCGTACCGGCCGGCGCCGCCGGGTTCGGTGTGTTCTTTCGAGCGGGCCGACGGCAGGCGGGAACAGATCCGCGTCCCTGAGACTCTCATCCAGGCGCCGGCACCCGCGGTGCTGCCCGCAGCAGCCTCCCGAGTGCAGGAGCCCATCCCCCTCACACGCGATGACTTCCAGTGGGCTGCCGAACAGATCGATAAACTCCTGGAAGCCCATCCGGAGATCGAAAACCGGGACTTCGTCAAACGGTTCGGGCAGATGGAAGCCCTGCTGGCCGACCACACCGAAGGTCATCTCCTCGATCAGCAGTGGCGGATGACCATTGACCGCCTGTGGCACGTGGTCGGCCTGATGAACAGCGGCAAGTCCACCCTGCTGGACCTGATCGCCTTCATCGTCGCCCGCCGCGGCGAAAAGGTCGGGTTCGTCCTCGCCTCCGGCAGCGACGTGTTCGCCAAAGTCAGCTTCCTGCAGGCCCTGGGCATCGATGCCGTGCCCATCTTCGGACGCACCCGGGAAGGCATCCACAAGGACCGGTTCTGGCGCTCGCTCCTCCACGACGGCGAGACGACCTTCCCCACGGGTCTGGACCCCGCCGCGGCGTTCGCCGACGACCAGTGCTACCTGGAGGAGCTGCGGCTGACCAGCAGGACCGACCGGGCCCCGCTGCCCCGCGAGGAGCGGCCCTGCACAGGCCGCCTCACCGCCGCCGGCGAGAGCGGGCGTCGAGACTGCCCGCTTCTGTCCCAGTGTCCTTCGCATACCGCGGCACGCAAGGTTGCCGAAGCACAGGTGTGGGTAACGACCTCGGCGGGCCTGGCCTCGACGAGGATGCCTCAGTCCCACATCGAGGTCCGCGTCGCCGAAGCGGCACAGCACCACCTGTCCGTCCTGCTTGTCGACGAAGCCGACACCGTGCAGCAGCAATTCGACGACCGGTTCCTGCTGCACGAAATCCTTTCCCAACCCGGCAGGGGCTGGAGTCACCGGGTAGGCGACCGCATCGGGCAGCGGCTGGAGCACTCCTGGTTCCTCGATCTGCTCAACCCGGAGGTGACGGCCGGCGACAAACACTTCCGTCGGCACGATCAGGCACTGACCGAGCTGTACCGGCTGGTCATCGCCTCTGGTGCGGACGCCCTGCGCGACGTCATCGCCGAGGGACCGTTCACCGGCTACAGCCTCTTGCGGCGCTTGGCCCGCAGCCTTCACGGACTTGGTGAACGGACTGACTTCACGGACAAGGCGGAGCAGGAAGAAGCCGCCGACTACTACTTCGAAGAGCACTTCGCCTCGCTGCTCTCCGCCCCGTTCCAGGCTCCTGCGACGAACTGGGCCGAGCTGATCGAGGCGATGACGGCAGCCCACGACACTCGTGTCTCGGCCCAGGAGGCCGCAGAGGCATGGATCACGACGCACCAGCCCGCCATCGACGAGGCGAAGGTCCGAGGCACGCTGGCGGAGTACGCACAACTGCTGCAGGCCGGGGTGTGGGCCGCGCGAATCACAACCTCTTTCTTCGAAGTTGCCCAACGGCTGCACGCCATCAGCTCCTCCCCGATCGGCGACGGGGAGGACTTCTGGAGCCGGCAGCCGCCACGTGACCTGATGCCGTTCGTGCCCGAACAGGCTGCCGGGAACCTGATGGCACTTCAGTGGCAGCCCAACCCCGGTGGTGACAGCGGATCGTTCAGCATCCTGTGGCTGCGCGGGGTCGGCCGCTGGCTGCTCTACCACCTCCATGATCTCCTGACAGCCGAGGGCATCGAGGGACCACATGTCGTCCTTGCCTCCGCCACCAGCTGGATGCCCGCCTCGCCCCGCTTCCACCTGGACGTCGCCCCGAACCTGGTACTACGGGAGCCGGCCAAAGCCAGAGCGGCGCTGAAGGAGAGCAAGATGTTCTTCCGGCCGCCGCGCTACGTCGACGGCCGCCCCGTCTTCACCTCGGGCACCGGCGGCGACCCCACTCGACACGCCCACGCCCTGTGCACGGCCGCCGACTGGATCTGCAACCCAGCTCCCGGTGCGCGCGAGTCCCTGCTCCAGCAGGCCCGTCTGCGGCTGGCCGACGACCGTCAGCAGGTCCTGTTCACCGTGCAGAGCACCCGCGATGCCCAGACGGTCGCCGACTACATCAACCACAAGACGCCCTACACGGCCCTCCACGTCATCCGCGACGACGACCCGCCCACCCGGCACAGCATCCCAAGGCGCCGACTGCCCACCTTTGCCGCTTCCGGCGCCGACATCCTGGTTGCTGCCGAAGGCGCCGTCCAACGCGGCCACAACATCCTCAACGCCCGCCGCGTCGCCGCCCTGGGCGCGGTGTTCTACCTGGCCCGCATCCACCCACCCGCCGACGATGCCACCTTCCCGCTGTCCCTGCTCAGCCGCGAGGCGATGCGCCGCCTCCGCAACCCGATCGAGCTGGCCGACCCCTCGGTCGATCCCGTCGACCTCGCGCGCAAACTCCGCCACGGCGAACGCCGCCGCTGGCAGCAGCGGGTCGGAGAGCCGGTGCTGTTCTCCCGCCTGACCGACCCGGTCGAACACGCGGCGTTCGTCGGCAACTTCCTCGTCCCGCTCCACCAGACGATCGGCCGCGGCATCCGCGGCAACGAACCGGTGCTGGTGTACCTCTGCGACGCCGCCTTCGCGCCCCGCACCGCCACGCTCGACGAAACCGCTGCCGACACTCCCCGCACGAGCGTGATCGTCGCCGCCCAGCAACTCCTGCACGGCTGGCTCACCGATCCAGGCCCGACCGCCACCGCGGCACAGCGCCTCGACCATGAACTCGCCCACGCCTGCTGGGGCCTGGCTTCCCATCTCCTCGACAACATCGACTGGGGTCACCGCTGATGCCCGCCTACCGCGCCACCCAGGCCACCGTGCTCACCTTCACCCCCGGGGCCAGCTGGCCCGTCACCGGCTACCGAGCGACCTGCCCGCCCGGGATGCTCAACGTCCTTCAGGCCGCCTGGGAGGCACGCCCCGGCCGCCGAAAGCGCAACGGACCCGACAACCTGCCCACCAAGTCACTGAAGGACTTGATCACCCTCATCGACCCGGACATCACCTCCGTGCACTGGGACCCTCGCCATCCGGCCTGGCTGCGCGCGCGAACCGAGATCGACCCGGACCTGCTGCTGATCGCGCTGTCGGCATGGGCCGCCGCTCACGTGGCGCCCCAGGTGCCGGACACCAACTGGTACGGCCGTCTCGAAGGCGCCGGCCAGTTCGAATGGATCCCTGAAGACCTCGACCTCGCCCAGCACGGCCTCCACCCCAACGGCACCGCCAACCCTCCCGCGCACGTCTTCGACCTCCTGCCCAGCCTCGTCGCCGAACATCTCACCACCACCGGGCTTCAGCTCCTGGGCCACCACCGTGACCTGCGCCTCGGCCCCACCCGAGCCGACGGCCGCCGCACCCTGCACCTCGGCCAACCGGAGCCTCTCATCGATGAAGACGGCGCAGTCGGAGCCAGCGTGGATGTCCTCACCTTCCACGTGGAAACTGTGCCGGGCGTTCCCGAAGTCCACCTCCACGTCGACCTGGGTATGACCCGCTTCGCGACGAACGCGCTCGACTACATCCCCCGCCGCGGAAACGGCGACCCCACCGCCAGCGTCCTGCTCTCCGCCAAGGAAGGCTTCATCCACCACCGCGAACGTCCCATGCTCCTGCAGAGCTCCGTCACCATCCGCCGACGCGGACAGGACACCTCCTGGACCTGGCAGCCGGGCGTCACCAGCATCCTCGCCCGCCTCACCCACCACGAGCCACCCAGCCTCGACGAACTGCGCGCCGCCCCTGGCACTTCAGCAGGTCAGCCCTTCGCCGCCCACCTCGTCCACAGCAGCGGCATGACCTACCGCCATCCGGACCAGGACGGCGCCCCGCCAGCTCGTGCCACCCACGACCACCCCGTCGGCCACGGCTACCAGCCCCGAGACCACATGGAGGCACTCACTCAGGTCGCCCGACAGCTGGAGGACAAGGGGCTGGTCCCCCTGACGCCCAACCCCAAGGCACGGACCCGTTCGAAGACACGCCTGCCGATGCAGCTGCCCGGCTCCCCCACCTACGAACTCGAAGTCTGGGCCTCCTCCGACCGCACCTGGCAAGGTCTACAGACAGCCGCCGCCGACAAACTCGGCCTGACCCCCGCGACCCAAACAGCGGCGTGCGCCAGCTTCACCGGACCGATCAACCTCACCCTCCACCGCCACGACCCGCAAGACCTGACCGCCGGCCTGCCACGCTCCACCGAGTCAGACCCGGCAGCCCGGCGGGCCGCCTACGAAGCCAGCGAGGCCGAACGCACGGCGCGAATCACCCGCGCATTCCCCCGCCTCGCCCACCCCACCGCCTGCATCGTGGAGATGGAAGGCGCGGCCTACTTCTCCCGCACACACCAGCGCGACCCCAAAACCCTCTTCAAGAAAGTCCTCCCGAGCCTGCGCCGCAACGTCCAGGGCCTACGCCCCATCCCGCCGGCCAACCCCAATCCCAGCAAAGCAGCCCTCGCTAAACGCTTCCCCGGCACCGACTTCGCGACCACCGACATCGAGCGCGCCACGTCCGCCCTCCGGGACGCCCTCCGCCAAGCCGGTCACCTGCCCAAACTCCCCGCCCCACCCGGAGTCGAAGGCCCCTTCGAGCTGATCACCGTCTGGCTCGCCCCCGCCGGCGAGCGGATGCTCGCACCCATGCTGATCCGTCAGCACACCCACGAGGAGTCCACGGCACAGCTCATGACGACACCGGGCAGCCCCACCGAGCGCCCCATGCCACTGACCACCCTGCCGGAAGCACTCGTGGCCGGCCGCGGACGCGTGCCCCGTACCGCTCGCGCTGCCCTCGCCGAATTCCTCACCAACGCCCTGTCGCTCGACTCCACAGCCAACCGCCTGTTGCTCGTACGCCGCGCCCGGACGAGCGACAAGGACATCTGGCCCTGGCTACAGGACAGCCGCCTCACCTTCGACCAGCTCGTGCTGCCGGGCATCGACCTCACGGCCCCCAACGCGGATCCAGACCGCCGTAAGCCCGGCGACCAGCCGGGCCTCCGCATCATCCGGCTACGCGAGCGCAGCGATCGCTCTGCAGCGCCCAGAGCTTTCGGTGTCACCCAGGAAATGGCCAGCACCGGCGAAGACACCGACGAACTGATCTCCGTCACCCGGCACGGACGATTCTCCGGCCTGGTCGAAGTCGGGGAACGCGCCTTCTGGGGCATCAACCCGCGCTCAGATCAGAACCAGACCCCTCTCACGCTCACCAAGTTCGACCCGGCCCAGACCGGTAACCGGACCTGGACCTGCTCCAACCCCACCTCCCTGGAGATCGTGCCCGCCTTCCTCCAGGACGGCGACAACCCGGCCGACTGGGCCATGTACGTCCACGCCCAACGGCGATTCCACGCCCACACCAACATCGCCACCACCTGGCCCGCCATCGTCCACCTCGCCGAACTGATGGAGGAATACATCGTCTGATCGGCCAGCCCATGCCACTGCTGACTGGTCAGGTCACACGCGCTAGCCGGATGGGTAGGAGGCCATCCGGCTACGCGTCACCGCACCCAGGTAGATTCCGCCGCACGCCGCCCAGGTAGCAATGGCCGATTCTTCGGCGGCCGTTGTCGTCACCGTACGAACCGCAGCGGCCATGCATCCACGTCGCGGACAGCGGACACAGATCGTCGCACGTCATTGAGGGTCCTCGCCGCCCAGGTCTGCCATGGGCACTGGGAGCTCCGGGTCAGGTGCGCGTCTGCTCGCCGGGCCTCAGTTCCTCCACTCGAACTCCCCTTGATTCATGGTCTGTTCGGTCAGAACCGCACGCGCTATGCGCGACGATAGCGGGCGTGCAGGGCGGGTCGTCCAGCTGCACGCCGGGAGGGCCAGCCTGGGCTACACCTGAATGCGCGCCCGAGGGGGGCGAGGACCTGGCGACCGAGCGCTGGTTGCGGGCGGAGCGGCTCGACCGGCTGCCGCCGGCACTCGCCTCAATCGAGCGCCCAGATGTATGTACTGCGCGACCTCATCATCGCGCTCGCCGCGCGTCCTACGCCCGCCAAGCCTGAACGCGAGGAGCCGATGTCATGGGACGGCACAACTCGGCGATAAGGTGCCAGTCGTTTCCGCGCGTTCGTCCGAGCTGGGCACATCGTCGGCATGGTGGGCGGTTGCACCGATCAACGTGCTGGCGAAGCGACACGTCTGCCCTGATCAAGGCTTTACCCGGCCGTCCGACAGCACGTAGGTGCAAGCCTAGTGCCAGGTCTTCCTGCCGAACCACCGCATCAGCGCCGTTGGGACGGACGCCATGGCCCATATCACCGAGCTCTCTGCCCTTGGCGCACCAATCATCATCACGTTTGGTCACGGGGTGAAATGATGACCGGCGCCCGGCTGGTGGGTGGCCGCCGGGACGAGGAGGGCAAGTGGCTGGGGTCGAAAGCCGAGCACTGGTGGATGCCTGCTGGGCTGTAGCGGATCTACTGCGGAGCAGCATGCCAGCCCATCAGTACCGCAACGTGATACTCCCGTTCACCTTTCTGCGCCGGATGGACTGCCTGCGCCGGCATGAGGTGGACCTGGGGCTGAAGGTGGCGGCCACGGAGGAGGAAGGCGGCGTCGCGGCCGCAAGCTCGGACTCGGCGCAGGCCAGACCGGACAAGACAGGCGGAGCTACGGACACTCGGGACAGCCTCGGCGGATTACTCACGACGGTTGACGAGGCGTCACCGGATGCCGAGAAGCTGCTCGCCGAAGCACTGGAGCGCTTTGCGCGAGTGTTCTCCGCCGAGGTCGTGGAAGTACTGGACGCGTTTCAATTCGCCACTGAGGTAAGGAGGTTGGCGAACGCGAGTGTGCTGCGGGGCGTGGTGTCCGGCTTCGCCGAGCTCGATCTGAGTCCTGATGCCGTCTCCGACCAGGAGATGGGGTCGGCGTACGAAGAACTGGTATGGCGTCTCGTCGAGGCAGCGCCGGAGCGATCGGGCGAGCACGCGAGCCCCCGCGACGTGACCACGCTGGCCGCCAGACTGCTGCTCGGCCCAGACGCGGCGACGCTTGACCGGGCGGGCCAGCCCATCGCCGTCCATGATCCGTGCTGCGGCACCGGGGGCATGTTCACCGCCGTCGAGGACTACCTGCGCGGCCTGGACAGTCCCCCCGAGGTGAGGTTCTTCGGCCAGGAGATCAACCCGGAGACTTATGCGATCGCCCGCTCCGAACGCATCATGAGAGGCACGGATCCGACAGGCATCTGCTTCGGGAACGTCCTCAGCGACGACAGGCACCGAGGCGAGACGTTCGACTATCTGCTGTCGAACCCTCCGTGGGGGGTGGAGTGGCGACGGACACACAGCAAAGTGAAGCGCGAGGCTGAGGAGTTGTGCCACGACGGCCGCTTCGGGGCGGGGCTGCCGCGTATCAATGACGGTTCCTGGCTCTTCGTGCAGCACATGGTCGCCCGTATGCGGCCTCCGGCCGAGGGCGGCGGCCGGGCAGCCATCCTGTTGCCCGCCATGACGCTGAACCGGGGCAGTACCGGATCGGACGAGGCGAAGCTCCGGCAGTGGCTGGTGCAGAACGACCTGTTGGAGGGTGTGGTCGCCCTGCCCACGCATCTGTTCGTCAACACCGGTCTCTCCGCGTCTCTGTGGCTGCTGTCCAACCACAAGCCGCCCCGACTGCGGGGCAAAGTCATCGCGTTGGATGCCCGGGGCCACTTCGCGACCCTGCGCGGGACGCAGGCGAGTAAACGGCACTATCTGACGGACCAGCACATCGCCCGCCTCGGCGAGCACTACGAGGCCGCATACGCCGGCAACTCGGGGGAGCGGCAAGAAGCCGACGGTGAGGACGGGGCTTTGCTGCTCGACGTCGATGACCTCGGCTATCAGGAGGTCACGGTCGAGCAGCAGCTGCGGCAGTACTTCGTGGTGAGCGACGACACCGTCAGCGATGCGGAATCCTGGCCGACACGTGCATCCTTCGACGGAACGGATGCCCTGGTGGGAGCGCTTCGTGCGTTGAACGGGCAGAACTGGTCCACCTGGAACGCGTTCGAGGGCGACTTCTCCACGGCCTTGAAGAACGCGGGTCTGTCGGCGGAGCTCCCGCGCTCACTGTCGCGCCGGGTACGACAGGCGGTGGCCATATCGGCCCCGGAGGGGGAGCTCCAGAAGGACACGCGGGGGCGTCCGCTGCCGGATCCCGAGCTGCGGCACAAGGTGCGGGTGCCGTTGGGACAGGATGTGGACGAGTTCATCGAGCAGGAGATCGCGCCCGAGTACCCGAACCTGTTGCGCGATCAGATCGGCGTCGAGACCGGCTACGCGTTGCCCCAGGCCCCCTTCCTGTTCGGCGGGCCCGGTACGGGCTTCGGTCCGCTCTCCACGGTGGCACGGCGCGTGGGAACCGGCTCCCCCGGTAGGCGGCCCACGGGCCTCCCTCTTCTGAGCGGCCGAGACCTCCAGACGGTGGCGACCGCGGCGGAACTCTCGGAGCCTCCCCGGCCGGGGCAGGCTGTGGCCGTCTGTACCGGCGGTGACGTGGTGGGACTCGGGGGCAACTGGCGTGTGCTGCCTGCGGAGTTCGGGGACGCCGTGACCGGTCTGACCGTGCTGCGCCCGATCGGCAACGACGGCCGAGCCCTGTGTGAGTGGATGCGGACCCGGGCGAGCGAAGAGGACGGCCCTTACTCGCGCGTGTCCATGAACTCGCCCGTGCCCGTCGAGCTGATCAAGGACCCTGAGTTCAACGCGCATCTGGACGAACTCGACCACGGCAGAGCGGCGCTCGCGGTCACGACCTCAAGAATCCTGCCGAACGTGTTCCAGGGCGTGCAGGCCGGCCTCGACGAGATGCGCCGAGTCGCCAAGACATCCGCGTACGAGGCGCGCATCATCGAAGAACTCGTCAAGCCGCTCGGGGACCCGGTCCGGCGGGCCGAGTGGACCTACCCGTACCACGTCGCGGCCCTGGCCCGGCAGTACCGCATCGCCACGACGTCGGCCCATCGCAAGGACGCTCTCCTGAAACTCGCGGAAGGCGTGGCGCGCTGTGTCGGGGTGCTTGCCGTCGCGGTCCAGATACACCGTGACCAGGGCTACGTCGACACCCTTCGTAGAAACAGATCCCTCTCGCAGGGCGGTGCGACCTTCGGGACATGGGAGAAACAGATCGAAGCCCTGGTCAAGGCCGGGCCTATCCCCGAACTTCCGGAGCTGGAGGGCTCCCTGGACCCTGGTGGGGTGCTCGGAACGCTGCGCGAACTGCGCGGGATGCGGAACGACTCCAGCCACGCGAGCAGGGTGCAGCCGGAACACAAGCTGGAGCGGGAGGTCGAGACGCTTCAGCCGCTGGTCGTGGCGGCCCTGGAATCGGTGGGCTGGCTGTCCGCCCTCCGCTGGGAACTGGTCGACACCTGTGCGTACGCCGGCAACGGCGGATTCACCCTGATCGGGCGACGTCTCCAAGGAAGCCATCCTGACTGGGAGCCTTTCGAGCGCTCGTTCCCCGACACCCTCGACCCGGACCGCATCTACGTGGAGGGCCCCTCATCCCCGCGACCGTTGCCGTTGTGGCCCGTCGCACGGGCCGAGGTCTGCGAGGACTGCGACGCACGGGAGCTGTTCCTGTTCCACAAGTTCGACAAGACGAGCGGGGACATCACACTGCGCTGCGGCAGAGACCACAAGTTCCCTCGGGACGACACCTGAAGTCGTGCCCCGCCCACGGCCCTCGACTCCAACGGGTTCGCGCGTCGGGTCCCCGCTGAAGCGGTGGCCGACGAACTGATCGCGCCCGGACTTGCCTTCGAACCGGACCGACGTCAGTGCAAGAGCCAGGCATCCACGAGTAGGCGCACACGATGAGCACTCCGTCCCGGAGCCTACTCGACGAGTACGACCTAGCCGGCGCACCGTCAACTGACCCGCATCAGTCGGCGCTGTCAGTGACGGCTTCGGTCTCCTCCGTTCCCCCGATGGCTCAGGGAGGATGCGGGCTAGCATCGCAGGCCGCCCGGCACCCGAAGCACCGCTGACGATTGCGGCGAGCTGATGACGGCTCGGGCAGGTGAACGCAGCCTGCTTCGAAACGGGGCAACATAGCGCGGGATCGCCGGTTGGCCAAACCGGCGATCCCGCGCATCATTGGTGGACCACCGCCATTACCTGCCCGTACGTCGGAAGGCACGATCACCACAACATCCGCAGCAGCCCAGCCCCGTACGCCCTCACGTCACAAACACACCGGCCGGCTACGCCGCCGCGTAGCTGGCGCGGAAGAGGTCTACGGCCCGCTCCATGTCCCGCTCGGAGCGCAACTGCACCTCAAGGTCGCCCGTGCCGTGGTGGCCCAGCCCCGTCACATCCCGAGTGAAGCCAGGCATGAGGTCGACCTCCTTCGGGTCGGCCTTGAGATAGATGAGGAGCTTGGTCTTCTGCGGCGGGCAGACGCAGGCGAAGTTCCGCAGGCGCTGATACGCCCGGTACTGCTTACGCTGCACCCGGCTGACGCCGTCCCCGAGGCCAAGCAGCACCTCATCAACCGCCTCCGCCAGCTGCGCCAGCGCACCGCCCTGCTCTCGGGCGGGCAGCAGCCCGGCCGCGCTCCGGCGAACCGGCCGCGCGGCCGGCGTCCGCCCGGTGACGGACGCCACGGTCTCAAGTCCAATCAGGTCCGTGCCGAAGAATCGGTAGCGGACCAGGTCGATGCTGCGCCTGTGCTCGCGTACGGCGTGCCCGTCGTAGCGGGTGAAATCGCCGGCGACACAGATGAGCCGGGGTGCGCTCCACAGCACCTGGGACGCGGCCGATACCCCGAGCCGGTCGCGGACCAGGTCCCGGAAGGCGTCCTTGTGCGCCATCAGCCACGCCATGTAATACAGACCCTGATTGATCACGCTGGCCGAGGTGCCGCGCTTGAACTCCACGACCACCGGCGCCCCGTTCTCATCGAGCCCCAGCGAATCGATTCGGCCGCCGTCAGCACAGTCGATGACGTACTCGCTCGCCAGGAACCGCACCCCCAGCATCGTCTCCATGTGCGCCTCGACGAGGCCCTGCACATCCGCCTCGATCTCGGCAAGGCGCGGCGCGACCTCCGTCACGCCGCCATTCGTCGTGTGGAACAGCTTCAGGCCCGACACCTTCCCCTCCTCGGCTCGAAGATCGAGAACGCAGGAGAGGGGTAGATCTATTTCCGCGCGGGCGCACCGAACAGGTAAGGAGATGTGACGGTGACCACCTGGCACAGTCGGGAACCCCTGCACCCCATCCGTCCCAGAGGTGCCCTCGTCCCACATACGTCCCACAAAACCCCTGACAGCGTGTCAGTGAGGAAGACGGTGGCAGGTCAAAGCACCTGCCGACGAGATGCGCCAGGCGCCTTCTAAGCGCCTGCCCTGTTCCATGACCTCGCCGACCACCTAAGAGCTTGCAGATCATCAACGTGTTGCTTCCCGCGCTGGAGCTCGTTGGTGTGGTACGCGCATCCCGGACGAGGCTCGTGCCCAGCTCGCTATGAAGTTTGAGGTGTTGTTCCCGCATCTCGACGAGCGGCAGCGACGCTTGCTGATGGGAGCGGAGGCCCGGCTGCTGGGACACGGCGGCATCCGGGCCGTCGCCCAGGCGGCCGGGGTGAGTGAGACGACAGTACGCAAGGGCGTGTTCGAGCTGGAGGCCGGCGAAGCCCCGTTAGAGCGGGTGCGGCGGCCCGGCGGAGGACGAAAGCGGGTCGCGGACCTCGATCCGGGGCTGCGACCCGCGCTGCTGGCATTGGTCGAACCGGACGAGCGGGGTGATCCGATGTCGCCGCTGCGATGGACGGTGAAATCGACCCGGATCCTCGCCCGTGAGCTGACCGGGGCCGGGCACAAGGTCAGCGCCGACACCGTCTCCGCTCTGCTGCGGGAGGAAGGCTTCAGCCTGCAGGCCAACGCCAAGACCATTGAGGGCAGCCAGCACCCGGACCGCGACGCCCAGTTCCGCTATCTCAACGAGCAGGCGCGCGAGCACCGGGACGCCGGCCAGCCCGTGATCAGCGTGGACACCAAGAAGAAGGAACTCGTCGGAGAGTTCAAAAACAGTGGTCGTTCGTGGCGGCCTGCGGGTGACCCGATCCCGGTGCACATCCACGACTTCGCCGACCCCAAGCTGGGCAAGGCGATCCCGTACGGCATCTACGACCTGGCGGCGGACACCGGCTGGGTCAACGTCGGCACCGATCACGACACCGCGGCATTCGCAGTGGAATCGATCCGCCGCTGGTGGCACGGTCAGGGCAAGGCCGCCTACCCGCAGGCGACACGGCTGCTGATCACCGCCGACGCGGGCGGATCCAACGGCTACCGCACCCGGGCCTGGAAGCTCAAACTCGCCCGGCTCGCTGCCGAGACGCACCTGATCATCACGGTCTGCCATCTGCCGCCCAGCACATCGAAGTGGAACAAGATCGAGCACCGGCTCTTCTCCCACATCACCATGAACTGGCGCGGCCGACCGCTGACCAGCCACGAAGTCATCGTCGAGTCCATCGCCGCGACCACCACCCGCACCGGACTGCACGTCACGGCCGAACTGGACACCAACACCTACCCGACCGGAGTCGCCATCGACGACGCGGAGATGGCAGCCCTGCCCCTGACCCGCCATGCCTTCCACGGCGACTGGAACTATGCCCTGCACTCCCAGCCGACCCCGGCCATCCCGACACCCCGAGCCTCGCAGACGCCGGCACGGGACCCGGCCCTGATGTCCGACCCTGCCCTGACCGGACTATCCCCCCACCAACTGGACGATCCGACTCAGACCCTGGCCACGGACGGCGATACTCGACGTGGCCGCCCGCCCCGGCTCACTTTCCCCGACCAGGTCCTCGCCACCGTGCTCCACCTGCGCGTCAACCTGGCCGCGGAACCCCTCGCCGTACTGTTTGGCAGCAGCCGGACCGCCATGCACCGCACCCTGCTGAAGATCAGGAGACTGCTCGAGGCACACGGCATCAGCGTCTCACCAGCGACCAGCCCACCCGCCGTCCTGGGGGCCCTCCAGGCCCGGGTCACCGCCCTGAACAACGACCCCAACAACAAGATCAAGACGACATGTTGATGATCTGCAAGCTCCTAGAGACATCCCGGATCTGACTCCGGCCGATCGTCATACGGCACACAGGCCGACACCTTCGTTCAGGTTGCTCCACGACCGGTGCGGCATCTGGTGCGCAAGGAGACACCCGACGGAGTCGGCGGCCTCGTCGACACCGCGGGCATCGCCGCCCTCATGCGCGCGGTACGCGACGGAGGCCACGTGGCAACGTCGGTCGGCGGCATCCAGGTGCCCGCCGAACGCGGCATCGAGACCCGGAACACCTTCGTTCCGCAGTACGCAAGCGAGCACGCCAAGCTCGACCGCCTGCGCGAACTGGCGGAGGAGGGCAGCTCACCCCGCGGGTCGCGCACCCCGTCCCCTACCTGATCGGCCCCTCGGTGTGCTGCGCCGTACGGGGCAACGCGCCCAGGTGGGCGGCGCACCGACCGTGATGTGTCCACCGATACGGCTTCCCGCGGGCACGAAGGCACTGCTGTACGGCGCGTGCCGAGGCCGTGCTCGCCGAGGACATGACGGTGTCCGATCTCATCCAGAAAGCCGAGCCATCGACGGATCACGTGGGTCCGGAGTCGCCGGCGGACGGCAACGAGGACGCGGGACATGGACGGGCCATCCATGCCGGACCGCTTTCCGGGACGGCCGGCGCGGCCGACGCGGGCGAACCGTCGCCCGCGGCCATGACCCCTTACTGCTCCGCACGACCATGGCCGCGGGACGGCCTTCGTCCTACTGCCCAGACTGATTTCTGCCGACTTCGGGGCTCACGACAGGCGTGGACCCGGAAGCGGCAGCGAGAACGTGCCCGCTGCCGCGGCGACGGTCGGGGGTGGGAGCGGCGGCCGGCCCCTTGGTCCTACAGGTCCGGTACCGGAGACTCCGAGCCGAGGTGCAGGAGAACGGCGGTGTTCGGGCGAGGCAGGCGGACGGTGAGCTGTCCGGCGGCGACGTCCCAGGCCGCGGTGGCGTCGGCGGTGGCGGGGTAGAGCACCGTGGGACGAAGGCCGGTGCCGCGCAGGTGGGGGATCGTGAGCGTGCGGGTGGCGTCGTCGGATCTGCGCTGGTTCATTAGACGCGGAACTTCCGCTCGCTCGTCGGCGGCCGGCTCGCGTCGCCACAGTGCGAGCCAGCTGGCGGCCTGGCCGCGCAGGCCGGAGGCGATCCAGGTGTCCTCCCACGAGGGAAGCCCGAGCGGCCAGAAGGGCAGGCTCTCGGGGATCTCCGCGCGGATGGCCTTGTAGGCGGAGATGCCGGAGCGGACAAGTGAGAACTGCTCCGGGTTCATGCGGTCGAGGAACCCGGAGAGGTGGACACGGTTCGGCAGCGCGCCGACGAGGGTGAAGGCGATCTCGTCGGGGCTGAACTGCGGCTGAGGGTACGCCCATACGGCGGCCTGCTCGGGGGTGGCCGCAGTGGCGGCCGCCGCCGCGATGGGCGGATAACGCAGGGGGTCCTGCTGGTCGCTGGTGGACTGCAACTGGACAACCGCGAGTTGCGCGTAGTCCATGCGCAGTCCGCCCGACGCGCAGTTCTCCAGGATGAGGCCGGGGTGCCGGTCGAGGAGGGAGGAGAGCCAGTCGAGGTGGGCGCGGTGGTGTCCGAGCAGGCCGGCGCCCGCGCTCTCGGTACCGTTCTCCGTGCCGGGGCCGATGTTGATGTTGTAGTCGAACTTGATGTATCCCACCCCCCACTCGCCCACGATCCGGTCGACGACCCGGTCGAGGTGGGCGCGGGCCGCCGGGTGGCGCAGGTCCAAGTGGTGGCGGCCGTGCTCGGTGACGCGGACGCCGCCCCGGCGGAAGAACGCCTCCGCCGGCAGGCTGCGAGCCAACGGGCTGCGCACGCCGATCACTTCCGGCTCCAGCCACAGTCCCGGGGTCATCCCGTGGTTCCTGATGGCGTCCAGGACCTGCTGGATGCCGCCGGGAAAGCGGCTGTCGGAGGCCTCCCAGGCACCGACGGCGTCCCACCAGCCCTGGGCATCGTCGTCGTACCAGCCGGCGTCGATGACGAAGACCTCGGCACCGGCGGCCCCCGCCGCCGCGATGAGCGGCAGCAGCTTGTCGGTGGTGGGGTCGCCCATCAGGGTGTTCATGTAGTCGTTGTAGATCACCGGGAGCGCCGTGTGGTCCGGGTGGCTACGGCGCATACGGCGGCGGTAGGCGGTGAGTTCGCCGAACGCGGCGTCCAGGCCGCCGGCCTCGGTCCCGACGAGGACGGCCGGGACGGTGGTGAACTCCTCGCCCGGCGCGAGGGTCTGGTGCCACTGGTGGTGGGCGTCGTCGGGGCCGAAGAGGGCGAGGTAGGCGGCGCCTTCCCGTTCGCCGGTCTCGTAGCGCCAGCCCGCGCTGGACTCGATCTGCCAGAGCCAGGCGCGGCCCGCCCGGTCGGTGAGCGCAGCCATCGGCAGATGCCGCCCCGTGGACCAGCTTCCCTGCGAGAACCGCTCGAAGCAGCCGCGTCCTTCGTGGCCGTGGGCGGACCGGCTCAGCGGGACGACGTGGTCGCGGAAGGGAGCCTGCCGCCAACGGCACTCGGCAAGCCAGTCGTTGTCCGCCCAGTGGAGGGTCAGGCCGTCGAGCGCGCCCTGGCCGTCCAGGATGCCGCCGAGCGTCAGCGTCGACACACCCTCCAGCCGCAGGGGGGCGGTCCCCTCGTTGACCAGGCGCACCTGCGAGCGGAGGAAGCCCGCGCCAGGACAGGTCCACAGCGCGATGTCGGCGGCCAGGCCGGTCACAGGGTCCGCCAGCCGGATGGTCGTGCGCTGCCAGTCGCCGTCCGCGGCCGTCTCGTGGCTGCGGTAGGCCAGGCGCTCGCCGATGGCGCTGTCGATGAAACGTTCCCCTGACCATATGCGGCCATGGCCGGTCGCGGTGACCTCGACGAGGGGGAGCAAGGAGTCCCAGTTCTGGCCTGGTGCCCCCAGCCTGACCGCCCCGCTGGAATCCGCGACGGCGTGCAGCCCGAGGACGTCGTGGGACCAGAGAAGAGACTTCTCAGCTGCTTCGACAGCGGTAATCAACGCGATATCCCTTCCAGGGGGTGCGATCTCTCGCGGGTCTTTCGCGGGTGTTCCGCTCGTTCGCGGCGTTCCGCGGGTCTCGCGCCGGCATTCGCCCGATGCCGCACCCCACAGCGCATTGCGTGTCCCTGCTATAAATGCCGGACGACGCCAACTCCCATCTCTTGACGGGCAGTGTTGTGACCGCTCACAATCCTTACATGGATGTGATCGGTCACACAAGCCCCGGTGATGAGCCAGACCCTGAACAGGGACCGCGCAAGGCCGCCAGTATTCGAGACGTCGCTCAGGCGGCGGGCGTCTCCTACCAGACCGTCTCGAGGGTCATCAACGGGCATCCGAACGTCCGCAAGGAGACACGCAAGCGGGTCGAGGCGGCCATCGAGACGCTGGGATTCCGGCGCAACGCCACCGCGTTCGCCCTGGCCAGCGGCGTGACCCGGTCCATCACCGTCCTGACGTCCAACACGACCCTCTACGGCTACGCCACCACCCTGCAGGGTCTGGAGGAAGCGGCCCGCGCCGCGGGCTACTCCCTGGGCGTGAAGGTGCTCACGCCCGACGACGACCTCGACCGCGCGGTCTCCTCGGCCGTAGCCGGAGGCGGCGGTCTGATGGTCATCGGCTTCGACCAGCTCGCCGCTTCGGCACTGCGCCGTATCCCGGCGGATGTGCCGTGTGCCGCGGTCGTCGAAGCGCCCCCACACGGCCGGACCCCTCCCCGGCCGGCCGTGTGGGCCGATGACCGCGAGGCGGCCCGCGCCGCCACGGAGTACCTGCTTCAGCTCGGACACCGGACCGTCCACTACGTCGCGATCCCCACGTCGGTGGGCACCCGGCGCTCGGAGGGGCCGCGTGCCCAGGGCTGGCGTGCGGCCCTGGAGGCGGCCGGCATCACCCCGCCCGAGCCGCACGGCGGGAAGGGCTGGGGCGCGCAGGCCGGCTACGAGGAGGGCCGAAGGTTGGCCGACGCCCCGGACGTCACCGCGATCCTGTGCGGCAACGACGACCTCGCGCTGGGCGTGCTGCGCGCCCTGCACCACGCCGGACGGTCGGTCCCGGAAGACGTCAGCGTCATCGGTTTCGACGACGCCCCGCACGCGGAATTCCTCACGCCGGCACTGAGCACGGTCCGCATGGACTTCCAGGGCCTGGGCCGCGATGCCTTCGGTCTCCTGCGCAGCCAGTTGGAGAGTGGCTTCCAGCCTCTCGCTCCGACCTTCGCCGGCACGGACCTGATCATCCGCGAAAGCTCAGCGGGCGCCGCCGTGTGAACCCGTTGGTGCGTCGCCCACCTGACGAGGTGTTTCGTCCTTCCCCCGGGACCGCCGCAGGCTGCGGGAGCGGTTGCATCCCCGCCCGGAACACCGCGTGCGGCCGCCACTCGACGGACTGGAACGGATGAAGTCCACCCCTGTGTCCCGGGGGCTCTCGAACGGCTCCCGGCCGGACATGCCACCGCCGTGAAGTCGGTGGGCCCCGTAAACGGCCCCTGCCCCACCCCTGGAACCCATGGGTGGGGCAGGACGCAAACGGGACGTCACCGCCGGGGCGACGCCCGTTGTGCAAGCCCCGTTGCTTCAGCCGCGGAAGGTCGGCCCCTGGCTCGTCTCGGCGAGCACCTGGACGTCCCACGGTCCGAGTTCGACGCAATCGCCGGCCGAGTAGCTCCGGGGCGACAACAGGTCACGCATCGCGGTGGGGACGGTGACGGTCGCCGGGTCCCAGGACCAGTTGTGGACGATGTGCACCCGCGCCCCGTCCCGCGCGACCGCGGAGCTGACACGGACGGACCCGGGTCCGCCCCACCGGCGTGCCGACGGCGTCGCCCGGTGGTCCGGCCTCGCCGCACCGGCGACCCGCACCGCCCAGTCGACGAGCGCCGCGCCGGTGGCCGGATCGGGCTCGGTGCCCACGACGGTGATGCGGCCCGCGCCGTGCGCCCGCGTGGTGACGGCCGCGAAACGGCCGAAGTGCGGGTGGAGGTAGGAGACCAGCGCGTCCGCGCCGTTCTCCGCGCACGGTTCCAGGCAGTCGGCCCACGCCTTCCCGGTGGCGCCCTCGGGCAACTCCAGTGCCGGCAGACCCCTCGGCTCCGGTCCCGCACGGAGCGGCACGGGTGAGTCGAGGTTGGAGGACTCCTGGTAGGAGACTCCCGCCGCATCCGCCAGGCGCCCCGGCTTGACCTCCGAGCGGGCCCGGGCGAACTCGTCGGCGTAGCCGGTGCGTACACCGACCAGCAGGTGGCCGCCGGCCTCGGCGTAGGACACCAGCCAGTCCAGCAGACGGTCGCTCGCGGCGTACAGCGCGGGGACGAGCAGGACCGGCAGCTCCTGTGCGAGGGCCGCGGGATCCTGGCCTTCCGTGTTCTGGGCCGGGTTGTCGCCGTCGGGGAGCACCTGGCGCTCGTGGACGACCCGGCTGCTGAGGGCCGCGTCGAACGCGCCGCGCGCCCACGTCCCCACCATGCGGTCGTACGCCCGCTCGACTCTGGTGAAGAAGGAGTACGGCCCGGGCGGCGTCCAGGGAGGCTGGAAGGCGAGCGCCCACTTGGACGGCACGGAGTACAGCAGACCGACGTCGGCGTCCGGGCGCAGCGCCGCCACGGCGCCGCCCGCGCGGTGGAACTCGGCGCCGATCCGCGCCACTTCGGCGTAGACGCGGCCCGGGCGCATGTCGTGCGGGAGGACTCCGGCGTAGTGCATCTCGATGCCGGTGTGCATCGAGTGCCACTGCCAGTACTCGATCATCTGTGCGCCGCGCGCGACCATCGCCCAGGCCGCCTGGCGCCACTGGCCGTCCCAGGCGGGGAGGTTGACCGAGGAGTCGCCGGTGGCGCCGGCGTTGGTCTCGGTGACCAGGAAGGGGGCCCGCTTCGAGGCGTACATGCGGTCGGCGAGGTGGATGAGGTTCCAGGTGCCCGTCACCATCCACGCCGTGTCGGGCAGCTCGTCCGGCGCGGGCAGCGCCAGATGGTCCTGCATGGGGTAGTACGGGTTGCCACCGGCGACGTCCAGCGGGCGGTTGACCGCCAGGTCGTCGACGGCGGGGACGTCGTAGGCGACGCAGGTCATGACGAACTGGTCGGCGCGCCCCGCGGCGGTGGCCACCTCCCGCACGATGCCGGCCTGCCAGGCGATGAAGTCGTTCACCAGCCGCGTCTGGAAGGCGCGCCACGCCTGGTCGTACTGGGGGTGCAGGTTGCCGTGCGGCGCCCAGAGGTCCTCCCAGCCCGACAGGCAGTGGGACCAGTGCGCCAGCCCCCACTCCTCGTTCAGGGTGTCGACATCGCCGTAGGTCTTGCGCAGTTCCTCCGTGAACGCCTCGACGACGCCCGGGTTGTGCAGCAGGCGCAGGCCCGGTTCGTTGTCGACCTGGTAGCCGATCAGGGCCGGGTGGGAGGCGTACCTGCCGATGACCGCGCGGATGACGCGCTCGGCGTGGAACCGGTACGCGGGATGCGTAAGGTCCATCTCCTGGCGGCCGCCCCAGGGCACCCGGCGCCCGTCCGGCTGCTCGGCGGCGATGTCGGGGTGCTTGCGCGCCAGCCACATCGGCACCGCGTACGTCGGCGTGCCGAGGATCACGGACATGTTCCGCGCCTGGCAGCCATCGAACACCTCCTGGAGCCAGTCCAGTTCGAAGCGGCCGTCCTCGGGCTCCCACGTCGACCACACCGACTCGCCGACCCGGACGACGTTCATCCCGGCCTCGGCCATGAGGTCGAGATCGGTGTCGACGCTCCGGTTCGGCGAGTACTCCGGGTAGTAGGCCGCGCCGAACAGGACGTGCTCAGGCAGCCCGGGGGGCGTGCTCGACGCCTGCGGTTCGCTGCTCATCCCTTGACTCCTCCGCTGGTCAGGCCCGACTGCCAGTACTTCTGCAGATAGAGGAACGCGGCCATCAGCGGCAGGACCGAGATGAACGACCCCGTGATGACCCGCGAGAACAGCGCCTGCGCTCCCGACTGGCCGCTGGCGGCCGTCTGCCACTGCGCCAGTCCCACGGTCAGCGGCAGCAGGTCGTTCGACCGCAGCATGATGAGCGGCAGGAAGTAGTTGTTCCACGTGGCGACGAGCGTGAACAGCAGCACCGTGACCGCGCCGGGCACCAGGAGGCGCAGCGCCACGGAGAAGAAGATCCGCATCTCACTCGCGCCGTCGACACGGGCGGCCTCCAGCATCTGGCTGTCGATCGTGTCGGCTGCGTAGACGCGCATGAGGTAGACACCGAACGGGCTGACGAGGCTCGGCAGGATGACCGCCCAGCGGGTGTCCGTCAGGTTCACCTGCGCGAAGACGAGGTAGGTGGGGATCGCCAGCGCCGTGGTCGGCACCATGATGGACCCGAGGACGACGGAGAAGAGGGCCTTCCCGCCCGGGAAGTCGTACTTCGCGAACGCGTAGCCGGCGGCGGTCGCCAGGACGGACGCCCCCACCGCGCTGACGACCGCGTAGAGGATGGTGTTGCCGCTCCAGGTCCAGAAGATGCCGTCCTGAGCGGTGAAGACGTCCACCACGTTCGACCACAGGTGGAAGTCGCTGAACCACAGGCCGAACGTCGAGAACAGCTCACCGTTGGTCTTCGTCGACGACACGATGAGCCAGAACAGCGGAAGGAGGAAGTACGGCAGCGTCAGCAGAACGAGCACGGTCAGCAGGGGGCTGCGGCGGGGACGGTTACCTCGCGCCTTGCGGGAGGCGGGTGCCGTCGAGGTTGCGGGGGAAGGTGTCAGAGCGGTCATCGGCGGCGCTCCCGACGCTGCTGGGTGAGCTGGACGGCGTAGGACGTGATGGCGATGGCACCCGCCAGGAGGAAGGCCACCGCCGCCGCGTAGTTGATGTCCTGGCTGGTGAAGGCCAGGTTGTAGGCGTAGAGGTTCGGTGTAAAGGCGGAGTCGATCGAGTTGGGCGCCAGCTTCTGCAGAAGCTGTGGCTCGTTGAAGAGCTGGAAGCTTCCGATGATCGAGAAGATCAGCGTGAGGACGATCGCGTTGCGGATGGACGGGATCTTGATGTGCCAGGCGATGCGGAACTCGCCGGCGCCGTCGAGCCTGGCTGCCTCGTACATCTCTGTCGGGACCGCCTGCAGCGCCGCGAACATGATGATCATGTTGTATCCCACGAACGCCCAGGTGGTGATGTTCATGATTGAACCCAGCATCCAGGACTGCGATAGGAAGGGCGGCACGGGCAGCGACAGCGCCCTGGCGATCTGGGCGAAGGGGCCGAAGTCGTGACCGTACAGGTATCCCCACATGAGGGTGGCGACGACGCCGGGAATCGCGTAGGGCAGGAAGATCGACAGGCGGACGAGACGTTGCAGGTAGAGCTTGCCGGAATCCAGGGCGAGCGCGAACAGCAGCGCCGCACCCAGCATGACCGGGACCTGGATGACGAGGTAGAGCCCGACCCTCAGCAGCCCCTGCGCCAAGGCGCTGTCGCCGAAGGCGCGCCCGTAGTTGTCCAGGCCCACGAAGGTCGTGCCGCCGATCAACTGCTCACGGAAGAGCGACAGGTAGGCGGCATAGCACAGCGGGATCACCATCATGGCGATGAAGATCACCATGAACGGTGCGACGAGCAGGTAGGCCGCCGTGTGCTGGCGCCGGGCCGCGGAGGAGCGGCGCGCTCGCCGCGGCGCCGGCGCGCTGGGCACCGGCACCGCGGAGGACGGGAGAGAACTCACTTGACGGTCAACCCCTGCTGCTTGGCGTAGGCGACGAGCTTCTCCTGCCAAGCCTTCAGACCTGCCTCCATGTCGCCCTTGTCGGCGATGGCCTTGCCGAGCGTGTCGTTGAAGGTCGTGTACGCGTAGTCCATGAAGGGCAGCCAGCCGAAGGAGGTGGTCACGTTCTGGGACGCGTCGACGAAGGTCTTGTTGGCCTGCTGGCCGCCATAGAAGTCGGACTTCGCGTCGGCGAACTCGCTGCTGTTCAGGATGCTCGTCTTGGACGGGAAGAACTGCTGCTTCGTGACGAACAGGTTCGCGGGCTCCTCCTCGACGTTGATGTATCGAGCGAGCTCGGCGGCGGCGATGGGGTTCTTGGTGGTGTTCATCACGGCGTTGGTCGAGCCGCCCCAGTTGCCGGTCGCGTGGTCACCGGCGTTCCACTGCGGCAGTTCCGTCGTCCGCCACTTCCCAGAGGTGGTCTTGGCCGCCCCCTCGAGGAACGTACGGCCCCACGCGGCCGCGAGCCACGAGGCATACTTGCCGCTGGACAGGCCCTTGTACCACTGGTCGTTGAAGTCGGCGTCGGTGGAGACCTCGCCCGCCTGGATCAGCTTCTGCCAGTAGTCCACGACCTGAGTGACCTCGGGGCTGTCGAGATCGATGGTGACGGTCTTCTTGCCGTCGAAGCCGAAGGGGTTGGCGCCGTTCTGCCACAGCAGACCCACGAACTGGCCGGGGTCGCTGCCCGGCAGGTTGGTGATGTAGGCCTTGGGGTTCTTCTCGTGGAGCGTCTTCGCCGCGGTGGCGAACTCCTCCCAGGTCGTCGGCGTCTTGATGCCGTACTTGGCGAGGATGTCGTTGCGGTAGATCATGCCCATCGGGGCCGTGTCCTGCGGAACGGCGTAGACCGCACCGTCGGAGCTCACCTGGTTCCAGACCCAGGTCGGGAACTCGCTCTTCATATCCTTGATGCCGTGGTACGGCGACAGGTCAAGCAGGTTCTTCGTCAGGGTGAAGCTGCTCAGGAACTGGTACTCCACCTGGGCGACGTCCGGGGCACCCTTGCCGGCGCGCAGCGAGGTGCGCATCGCCTTGTACTGATCGGTGCTGGAGCCGATGTTGACCGCCTTCACCTTGATCGCCGGGTACTTCTTCTCGAAGAGGGCGATCTCCTTGTCGATGTCCGGCACCCACGTCCAGAAGGTGAGGTTCGTCGGCGTGGACATCGCCTTGTCGAACTCGGCCTGGGTGACCGTCTTGGGAGATCCACTCGACGAACCGCTGTCCGAGGTGGAGCCGCCCCCGCAGGCGGTGAGCAGGAGGGCGGTGGCCGTCAGCGTGGCCGCCGCCGCTGGGAATGAGCGGGTCTTGAGCACGAGTTCTCCCTAGTCCGGTTTGCCTGGCTGGATGGTGTGACCGGTCACAGGCGTGGGGTCAGTTTTAGCGCCCCTCCACCGCCGCACAAGAGGGGGGGAACAAGTTTCGCGGTTGTTTCAGTCACATTGTGACCGGTCACGTGCCGGTAGTCTGAGCAGTCTCGGCGTCATCACGCAAGTGAGAAGTGAAGATTTTCTGAACACCCGCCGATGGTGGCGACTGCCCCGGATGTCCGGCGCCCCTGTCCGCCACGGCCTGGAAATCGCACAACTGACTTGCCCGGTAGTCGGGTTGATGTCCCCGGGGAGGCCCCTTCGACCCTCCGCGCGTTCATGCCTGGCTCAGGTTGCGAAACGGCGACGGCGGTCCGCGACGCGGGGAGAGCGGTGCAGGGAGAGCGGCGACGGCGCCCCGCCGCCAGCGCCGTTTTCCCTGACTCACCCGACTGCGCCCACTCTCGGCCTCGCCCAACTCCAGCCTCTCTCGACGACGCCCAAGCCGCCCCCTCTGCCGGCGAGACGTCGCCTCCTCCGGCGACGAGGACTCCAGGCGGCCGAGAGCGCCGCATGCCCGGAGACAGCCGCGCGCACGGAGACCGCGGTGCGAAGCCCACCAACCCCACCGAAGCCACCGAAGCCACCGAAGCCACCGAAGCCACCGACCCGAACGGCAGATCGACCCCGCCGGCACCTTCCCCGCGCGCCCTGCAGTCCGCGGTCCCACTCCAGTCGAACGCCGTTCGGCGTGACTGGCTCCCGTGCCCCTGTTCGGGAAGCGCCACCCCCTCGGGTCAGGCCCTCCCACGGGTGTAGTCACCGACCGTTTTTCGGCGACACTCTTGCGCACCACCGTTGTGACCGCTCACACTCCTCCCGTACATGAGAGCGGTCACAACTGGCGCCCCTGATGTAACCCGGACACCCGTCTTTCCGGAGCCGGGGCTCATCGCCGGGCGCCGCCGCGTGCAGGAGCACCGGGGGAGGCGCTCCGCAAGCTCCTTCATCGTCGGTCTAGGCGGCGGTGAGGGTTCCCAGAGAAGCGAGGCACGGACATGAGGAGACCCTCCATGTCCTGTCGGCGGCGAACAGGGCCCGCAGGGTCGAACGTCGCGGCGTTCCCGGCTCGGGAGCGGCCTCCGTCGGCCGATCAGCCAGCGGCCGGAAAGGTTCACAAGCATGAGTCGCAGAATCACCATCGGACTACTGTCCGTCGCGCTCGCGGTCGGCGGAGCGCTGTTCCCCAGTACGAGCTACGCGGCCAACGCCCAGCTGACGGTTGACCTGTCGCAGGACACCGGCGACATCGCGCACGGCGCGTCGGGTTTCCTCTACGGTCTGGGCAACCCGGGCGTCACGACCGACAACGTGCTCCAGCCACTGCACCCGCAGCAGGCCGCGCAGAAGCCGCAGGGCGGTCTGCAGCACCCCAGTGGCGACGTGTTCGATGTGGCTCCGCAGTACCTGAACGCAGGTGCCAAGGAGATCCAGATCTACATGCAGGACATCTACCGGTACTGGCCCTATGAGAACCAGGGCCTGACAGACTACCTCGGCAAGGTCGACGACATGGTCGCCGCCGTGAAGGCCGACCCCAACTACGGCAAGTACGTGTACGTCCCGTTCAACGAGCCGGACTGGATCTGGTACGGCGGGATGTTCACCAACGCCACGACGAAGGCGAAGTTCTTCGACGACTGGAAGACGGTCTACAACCGCATCCGCGCGTCGGACCCGACAGCCAAGATCGCCGGCCCGGGCTTCAGCGTCTACGACAACCAGACGATGGCCGACTTCCTGACGTACGCCAAGGCGAACAACGTCGTCCCGGACGTCGTCACCTGGCACGAGCTCCAGAACAACTTCTTCACCGACTACTACAACCACTACAACCACTGGCGTGGTGTGGAGACCAGCCTCGGCCTCTCCAAGATCCCGATCGTCATCAACGAGTACACCCGCGCCACGGGTGACCTCGGCATCCCCGGGCAGCTCATCCAGTGGATGACCCGGCTGGAGAACACCAAGGTGAGCGGTGACCTGGCGTACTGGGTCACCGAGGGCACGCTCAACGGCCTGACGACCCGCAACAACGAGCCGACTGGCGCGTGGTGGCTGTACAACTGGTACGGCGAGATGACGGGCAGGACCGTCACCGTCACGCCGCCGACCCAGAACGGCGCGCTCCAGGGCATCGCGACGCTCGACGCCGCGAAGAAGCAGTCCCGGGTCATCTTCGGCGGCGCGTCGGGCGACACGGACGTCACCGTCCAGGGCTTCGGCGCCACCTCGGGCTTCGGCAGCACCGTCCACGCCGTCGTCCAGGCCACGGCCAGCACCGGCACGGAGGACGCGGCGGGCCGACCCGCGGTTGTGCTGGAGGGTGACTTCCCGGTCACCGACGGCAAGATCACCGTGACCGTTCCGGGCATGAGCGCGACGTCCGCCTACCAGATGACCATCACTCCCGCCACCAGCCTCTCCTCGGCGGACGTGCCGACCCGGTACCAGGCGGAGAACGCGGATCTCAGCGGCAGCGCCCGGGTGACCTACGGCTCCAACACGGGCTACACCGGCACGTACTTCGTGGACGGGTACCTGAACTCGAGCAACGCGAGCACCAACTTCGTCGTCTCCGCCCCCAACAACGGCTACTACGACGTCACCCTCCGCTACTCGGCCGGTCCGCACACTGGCGCCCCCACCGACCGCAGCACCCGCGTCACGGTGAACGGCTCCAAACTGACCGACCTCGCCCTGCCGGGCACGGCGAACTGGAACACCTTCGCCACCAAGACGGTCACGATGTACCTCTCCCAGGGCATCAACCGGATCAACTACGGCGCCTACACCACTGACAACAGCGACAACATCAGCGTCGACTCCATCGACGTGACCCACTCGACGTCCGGCACGACCGCGAGCTACGAGGCGGAGGACACGGCCAACACCCTCGCCGGCACAGCCGCGATCGAGTCCGGTACCACGGCCTCCGGCGGCAAGTACGTCGACATGCTCGGCAACGGCGCGGCCAACACCCTGCAGTTCAACAACGTCACCGCGGCGTCCTCCGGCCTGCACCGCCTGGTCGTCAGCTATGCCAACGGCGACAACCGCGGCGACGGCGGCAACGACTACAACATCATCAACCGCTACGCGGACATCACGGTAAACGGCGGCACCCCGCAGCGCGTGTACTTCCGCAACACCCGCGGCTGGACCAACTACTGGACCACCACCGTCGACGTGAACCTGACCGCCGGCTCGAACACCATCAAGTTCGGCAACAGCTCGGCCTACGCCCCCAACATCGACAGGATCCAGGTCTCCTCCGCCATCGCCGGCAGCGGCACCTCGTACATCAAGCTGGCGAACCGGTCGACCGGGCTGATGATCGACGGCGGCGGGCGCACGACCAGCGGCTCCGCCGTCGGACAGTGGCCGCTGGGCTCGACCACGAACCAGGAGTGGTCGATCGTCCCCGACGGCAGCTACATCCGCCTCAAGAACCATGCCACCGGGCTGTTCCTCGACGGCCTGGGAGCCACCGCCAACGGCGCCACCGCCGGTCAGACGACCGACAGCAGTGCCACGTCCCAGGACTGGATGGAGGTGACGGCGGGCTCGTACGTTCGCCTCAAGAACCGCGCGACGGGGCTGTACGCCGACGGTTTGAACCGAACCACCAGCGGTTCCGACCTCGGCCAGTGGAGCGGCAGCACCAGCAGCAACCAGCAGTTCCGCATCGTCCCGCAGTAGCGGGTCGCGGCAATCGATCCACGGGTTCGGCGCCGGGAATTCTCTTGGCGCCGGGCCGACTCCTCCACAGCCCCTGCCTGGCCGACACGGCCGCGCAGGGGCGCTGCAGGGAGTCATCGTGCCCATGTTCCAGGCCCAGAGCGTTTTCTCACTGTTCCTGAAGTCGCTGGGGCTGATCGTCGAGCCGGACACACTTTGATCCTGGTCAACGACGGTTCCGGGGCCGAAGTGAGCGAACTGGTCGCAGAGTCCGCCCGGAAGGTCAAAGGGGAGCGGGCCGACGAGGTCACCGTGACGACCGTGCACGACCAGAAGCCGCGTGGCTGCGGCCAGGCTCTCGACCAGGGTCTCGCCGACGGCGACCAGTCTTTTTCGCCGGCGTACGGCTGCTGGTGGCGGACGCGAAGCGGCGCGGTCTGCCGCTCGCGGTCGCGTCCAGCTCCCGGGCGGCCTCCGTGCTGCCCCACCCACAGCATCGGGCTGCGCGACGCGTTCGACGTGGTCGTCACCCGAGAGGACGTGCCCCGCACCAGGCCCCACCTCCATGTACCGGCGGCGCGGCGCCTCGGAGTGGCCCCGTCGGCCGTCCCGGTCGGGTCTACCCCGGGGACCGCTCAGCGAGTGAGGAGTGTGCCGCACCGATGGATGTGTTCGAGGCGCAGAGCCCGGGTCACGCTCTCTTGACGCCCACGCTGTGACCGCTCACAATCCTCCCATGTCCGTGACCGGTCACATTCACCGCGGCAGCCGCGCCGCGCCCTCCAGGGGGCAGCGGATGGCCGTCGGCATCAGCGACTCACCCCATGCCTCCACCGCGAGCAGCACTCTCCCGTCGTCGGGCGACAACCGCATCGCCGCCGCGCTCGTCGGGCAACGGCAGCCTCCCCCAGCACGACTTGCGCGTCCCGGGCACCACACCTCGGCCGTCACCACCCACGCGACCGCGGACGCCCCCCTCGCGAGGACAGCGGCGGTCGGCGACGACATGGCGGACACGTCGACCACACAGGCGAGGCACCTGCAGCGGCTCCTCCATGGACCCCCGGTCTCGACGGGTAACCGCCGCGACATCAACGGCTGACGTCGCCGCCGGGCGGAGCCTGAGCCAGTCCACGCCCGCCCCTCTTGCCACAGCCTTCCCTCCCCACCTCATCCATGGCTTCGAACAACGCACGAGATCTCGATCAGAAGGGCGGCCCGGTGGTGAACGCCGAGCACAGCGAACACACCTCTCCCGGCACCTACGTCATCGGAGTCGACTACGGGACGCTTTCCGGACGGGCCGTGGTGGTCCGCGTCGCCGACGGCACCGAAGTGGCTTCCGCCGAGCACCCCTACACGCACGCCGTCCTCGACCGGGCGCTGCCCGACGGGACGCCGCTGCCGCCCGACTGGGCGCTGCAGGTGCCCTCGGACTACATCGACGTCCTGCGGATCGCCGTACCCGAGGCCCTGGCCCGGGCCGGCGTACGGCCGGAGCAGGTCATCGGCATCGGTACGGACTTCACCGCCTGCACGATGGTGCCGACGCTGGCCGACGGCACCCCGCTGTGTGAACTCCCCGAGTACGGCGGCCGCCCGCACGCCTACGTGAAGCTGTGGCGCCACCACGCCGCCCAGGCCCAGGCCGACCGCATCACGGCTCTCGCCGAGGAGCGCGCGGAGCCGTGGCTGAAGCGGTACGGCGGGAAGATCTCCTCGGAGTGGGAGTTCGCCAAGGGGCTGCAGCTGCTGGAGGAGGATCCGGAGCTCTACCACCGCACTGAGCGGTGGGTGGAGGTGGCGGACTGGATCGTGTGGCGGCTGTGCGGCACGTACGTCCGCAACGCCTGCACTGCCGGATACAAGGGCCAGTACCAGGACGGCACCTATCCCTCTCCCGACTATCTGGCCGCGCTCAACCCCGGTTTCGCGGACTTCGTGGCGGAGAAGGTGGACCAGCCGATCGGCCAACTCGGCGACCCCGCAGGGAGATTGACGGCCGAGGCGGCGGCGTGGACGGGCCTGCCGGAAGGCATCGCCGTCTGCGTCGGCAACGTCGACGCGCATGTCACCGCGCCCGCGGCCACCGCGGTCGAGCCAGGTCGGATGGTGGCCATCATGGGCACCTCCACCTGCCACGTCATGAGCTCCGACCAGTGGGCCGAGGTCCCGGGCATGTGCGGGGTCGTCGACGGCGGCATCCTACCGGGCCTGTGGGGCTACGAGGCCGGGCAGAGCGGCGTCGGCGACATCTTCGGCTGGTTCGTGCGCACCGGGTTCCCCACGTCGTACGCCGAGGAAGCCGCCGCCCTGGGACGCGACGCGCACGAACACCTCACCGCCCTGGCGGCGGAGCAGGCGATCGGCGAGCACGGACTGATCGCCCTCGACTGGCACAGTGGCAACCGCTCCGTCCTGGTCGACCACGACCTCAGCGGCGTCCTGGTGGGCCTGACACTGGCCACGAGCCCCGAGGACGTGTACCGGGCGCTGCTTGAAGCGACCGCGTTCGGCACCCGCACCATCATCGAGGCGTTCGAGACCTCCGGTGTGCCGGTGAAGGAGCTCATCATCGCGGGCGGCCTGATGAAGAACGCGCTGCTGATGCAGATCTACGCCGACGTCACCCGTCTCCCCCTCGGCGTCATCGACTCCGCGCAGGGTCCGGCTCTGGGCGCGGCCATGCACGCCGCGGTCGCCGCCGGCGCGTACCCGGACATCCGGGCTGCCGCCCAGGCCATGGGCAAGGCCCGTCCGGGCGTCTACCTGCCCGACCCCGAGCGGGCCGCGGCCTACGACCGTCTGTACGCCGAGTACCGGCTTCTGCACGACTACTTCGGCCGTGGCGCGAACGAGGTCATGCACCGCCTGCGCGGCCTGCGCGCCGAAACTGCCGTCCACTCCTGAACAGGAAAACTCCCATGGAAACGACCACCACGCCCTACCCCGGCCACGAGATCTGGTTCCTCACCGGCAGCCAGGGCCTGTACGGCGACGACGTCCTGCGTCAGGTCGCCGAGCAGTCGAGGAACATCTCCGAGACCCTCGGCCGCCCCGGCAAGGTCCCGGTCCGCATCGTGTGGAAGCCGGTCCTCGCCGACGCCGACTCCATCCGAAGAATGTGCCAGGAAGCCAGCGCCTCCGAAACCTGCGTGGGCGTGATCGTGTGGATGCACACCTTCTCCCCCGCCAAGATGTGGATCGCCGGACTCAGCGCCCTGGACCGGCCCCTGCTGCACCTGCACACCCAGTACAACCTGTCGCTGCCCTGGCCGAGCATCGACATGGACTTCATGAACCTCAACCAGGCCGCCCACGGCGACCGCGAGTTCGGCCACATCGAGTCCCGTGTGGGCGTCGACCGCAAGATCGTCGCCGGTCACGCCACCGACCCCCGCGTCGTTAGGCGCATCGCGGCCTGGGCGCGCGCCGCCGTCGGCCGCCACACTGCGCGCAGCCTGCGCCTGGCGCGCTTCGGCGACAACATGCGCGACGTCGCCGTCACCGAGGGCGACAAGGTGGAAGCCCAGCTCCGCTTCGGCTTCTCCGTCAACACCTACGCCGTCAACGACCTGGTCGCCGTCGTCGACGACGTCGAGGACAAGGCCGCCGCCGAACTCGCCGACGTATACATCGCGTCGTACGACATGGCGTCCGCGCTGCGCCCCGGCAACATCCGCCACGACTCCCTGCTGTACGCGGCCCGTCTCGAACTCGGCCTGCGCGCCTTCCTCACCGAGGGCGGCTTCACCGCCTTCACCACCAACTTCGAAGACCTCGGCGGCCTGCGCCAACTCCCCGGCCTCGCCGTGCAGCGCCTGATGGCCGACGGCTACGGCTTCGGCGGCGAAGGCGACTGGAAGACCTCCGCCCTGCTGCGCACAATGAAGGTCATGGGGACCGGCCTCCCCGGCGGCACCAGCTTCATGGAGGACTACACCTACCACCTCGGCCCCGGCACCCCCCGCGTCCTCGGCGCCCACATGCTGGAGGTCTGCCCTTCCATCGCCGCCGCCCGCCCCCGCTGCGAGATCCACCCCCTCTCCATCGGCGGCCGTGAGGACCCCGTCCGCCTGGTCTTCGACGCCGCCGAGGGTCCCGCCGTCGTCGTCGGCCTCTCCGACCTCGGCGACCGCTTCCGGCTCACCGCGAACGCCGTGGACGTCATCACCCCCAGCGAGCCGCTGCGGCGTCTGCCGGTGGCGCGGGCGGTCTGGAAGCCGCGCCCCTCTCTCGCGGAGTCCGCCGAGAGCTGGCTGCTCGCCGGCGCCCCGCACCACACCGTGCTCAGCTCCGCCGTCGACCTCGAAACCCTCACCGACTACGCCGCCATGACCGGCGTCGAGCTGCTCACCATCGACGAGAACACCAGCATCGACCAGTTCACCAAGGAAGTCCGCTGGAACGCCGCCTACCACCGCCTCGCCCAGGCCCTGTGACGACCTGTCTGCTCACGTAAGGAGAACGACCAGTGACCGCACGAGTCCGCGACGGCCTGCGGCAAGAGGTACTGGACGCCAACCTGGCCATCCCCCAGGTCGGCCTGGCCACGCTCACCTGGGGCAACGTCAGTGGCGTCGACCGCGAGGCGGGGGTCTTCGTCATCAAGCCCTCCGGCGTCCCCTACGACGACCTCGCCCTCGACCATCTGGTGACCGTACGCCTCTCCGACGGAAAGGTCGTCGGAGGCGACCTGCGGCCCTCCACCGACACCGAGACCCACCGCTGCCTCTACCTCGCCTTCCCCTCCATCGGCGGCGTCACCCACACCCACTCCACCCACGCCGTCGCCTTCGCCCAGGCCCGCCGTGAGATCCCCGTCCTGGGCACCACCCACGCCGACACCTTCAACGGCCCCATCCCCAGCACCCCCGACCTGACCGCCGAACAGTGCGCCAAGGACTACGAGTACAACACCGGCCGCGTCATCGTGGACATGCTCGAGGAGGACGACCAGAAGGCCGTCGAGGTGCCCGCGGCACTGGTGGCGGGCCACGGCCCCTTCACCTGGGGCGCCACCGCCCGCAAGTCCCTCGAACACGCCATCATCTGCGAAGCCGTCGCCGACATCGCCCTGCACACCTTCGCCCTGGCCCCCACCAGCCCCCCGCCGCCCCCACACCTGCTGAACCGCCACTACACCCGCAAGCACGGCCCCGACGCCTACTACGGCAACCCGGCCCCCGCGCCCGCCGTATGACCGTGGTGTCGTGGACGCATGCGTCGGACCCGGCGCACGGGGACGCCGTATCCGACGACGCACACGACTACGAGGAGATACGACTCCAACGACAGACGACGCACTCGAGTGACTCTCCGAAGGAGGCGTCGCGATCTGGCTCGACGACCTTTCCCGCGGGCGGATCGCCTCCGGCAACCTGGCGAGCTGATCCTCCGGAAGCACGTCGTGGGTGTCATCACCAACCCCTCGATCTTCCAGAAGGCCATTTCCGGCGGATGGGGGTACCCCCGCTCGAGCGAAGCCGAGAGTGGGGGAGGCTACGAGCAGCAGCTCGCCGAGCTCGCGGCGCGCGGAGTCACCGTCGACGAGGCGATCCGCATGATCACCACGGCCGACGTACGCGACGCGGCGGACGTGCTGCGCTCGGTGTACGACGCCACAGGCGGTCAGGACGGCCGGGTCTCCATCGAGGTCGACCCGCGCCTGGCCCACAACACCCGTGCCACCGTCGCCGAGGCCAAGCAGCTCGCCTGGCTGGTCGACCGTCCCAACACCTTGATCAAGATCCCGGCGACCCGGGCCGGTCTCCCGGCGATCGCCGAGACCACCGGCCGGGGCATCAGCGTCAACGTCACCCTGATCTTCTCCC
Organism: Streptomyces sp. NPDC002623; assembly: GCF_053592635.1. NCBI lineage: Bacteria > Bacillati > Actinomycetota > Actinomycetes > Kitasatosporales > Streptomycetaceae > Streptomyces > Streptomyces sp. NPDC002623. The sequence continues at coordinate 373,378 of NZ_JBSFWB010000005.1, forward strand.
TCGACCGCTACCGCGAGGTCATGAACGCCTACCTCACCGGCCTGGAGACGGCCAAGGCGGCGGGCCTGGACCTGTCCCGGATCCGCTCGGTCGCCTCCTTCTTCGTCTCCCGCGTGGACACCGAGATCGACAAGCGGCTGGAGAAGACCGGCACCGACGAGGCCCTGGCCCTCAAGGGCAAGGCCGCCCTCGCCAACGCCCGGCTCGCCTACCAGACGTACGAGGAGGTCTTCTCCTCCGACCGCTGGACCGCACTGGAGAACCACGGCGGCACAGGCAGCGCCCCCTGTGGGCCTCCACCGGCGTGAAGGACCCGGCCTACCCCGACACCATGTACGTCACCGAACTGGTCGCCCCCGGCACCGTCAACACCATGCCCGAGGCAACCCTGACCGCCACCGGCGACCACGGTGAAGTCACCGGCGACACCATCCGGAACACGTACGAGCAGGCGAAGGCCGAGCTCGACGCGCTGGCTGCCGTCGGCATCGACTACGACTACGTCGTCCAGCTCCTGGAAGACGAGGGCGTGCAGAAGTTCGAGCAGGCGTGGAACGAGTTGCTGAACTCCACCTCCGCCGAACTCGAACGCCTCGCCCCAAAGGATCCACGCAGGTGAGCTGCTGCCGAAGTCCATTTCTGCAGTGGGCACTTCGCACCCGAAAGCCTTCGTCTCAGCGGCAGGTCGTCGGGCAGGACCCGGAACGCCTTGTGCCGGCCCAGAGGACGTATGGCACGTAAGTCCCGTCGGTCAAGGGTGAGGATCGCCTCGACGCCCCGAACGTCAACATGGCAACCTGCGGCGGACAGGCCACCATCCCGATCGTCGCCGCCGTGAACGCGGTCACCCCGGTCCACTACGGCGAGATCGTCGCCTCCCACTCCGCGGACCCCGGCACCCGGGCCAACATCCACAAGTTCACCGAGACCACGTCCTCGGCCATCGAGAAGGTCGGCGGCACCGCGCGCGGCAAGGCGATCATCGTGCTCAACCCGGCCGAGCCGCCCCTGATCATGCGGGACACCGTGCACTGCCTGGTCGCCGACTGCGCCACCGAGGCCGTCACCGCGTCCATTGCGGAGATGGTCGGAAGGGTCCAGGCGTACGTGCCCGGCTACCGGCTCAAGCAGAAGGTGCACTCCGAGCGCGTGGCGGCGGACGACCCGCTGCGCACCCTCGCTCCCGGCACCGACGAGGCGCGGCAAAGAAGTGAGCCTCGGTCGACGCCCGGCCGGGGCTCACCGCTGCCAGGTAAGCCGGAAGCCGATTCCTCTGGGCCAGTAGCGCGAGAGCGCCAAGTCGTCGACGGACGTCGACCGACGTGAGCGAGCCTCCGGTGATTGTGGCTTCGGATCCGGGCGCAGAAACGCCCGAGGGGCAGTGGAACGGAGCCCTCCGATACGTCCATGATCACGCTGTGCCGTGAGTCACCGGAAGCCGTATCCCAGCGACCTGTCCGACGCCCGATGGGCCTTGACCGAGCCGACTTGACGGCTCGGAGACAAGCCCGGCTTGACCGCAGACCCACCGACAAACCGGCGTCGGGCGAACTGCGCGACGTCTCCGACGCGCTCCTCTACGTCAATCGCACGGAAATCCCCTGGAAATGCGTCCCACGCGACTTCCCCAACCATGGCACGGCGTACGCCCACTACGAGCTCGCTAGAGGCGCCCTGGTCGGGCGTAACTGATGTGACGGTTCGGGAGGGTGTGAGTTCTCGGCTGTGGATCGTGGAGGACGACTTGTGGGCGCTGATCGAGTCGCTGCCGCCGCCCTGGCCCGAGAAGTTGCCGGGCCCGCGGCCGGTGCCGGATCGGCTGTGTCTGCAGGGCATCCTGTACGTGTTCCACAGCGGCATAGCCTGGCAACTCCTGCCCCTGGAGCTGGGGTTCGGCTCCGGACAGACGTGATGGCAACAAGATGCCGCGACTGGCATCGGGCGCAAGATCATCGCCGCCTGGCTCTTCCGGCCTGAACGGATCGCGCAGCCATCCTTCTCCTACCGAAGGAGTGGGGCCACCTCCGTCTCCGTGATCAGAGACGTCGTCATGCCGCAAGAGTAGCCATGGGCTGCCTGTCGGCACACCTTGGAACCTGGTGCCGGGGCCGGGACAAGTCGTGCTGTCCCGGCCCCGCCGTCGCTTCACCGTGCCGCGAGGGCCGCGGTCAGAAGACTGGGTTCCAGCCGTCAGTGCCGGCCAGGTACTTCTGGGCGGTGTAGTCGGCCGCCTCGGTGGCGGTCAGTTTCGGGGCGTTCGTGCCGGTACCGGCCCCCGCTCCGGTGTTGTTGTACTCCTTGAACCGGGCCCAGTCCCAGGGGTACTCAGGGACCATGTTGGTCCAGGGCTGCTCGGACTTGATGCCCGAGTGGATCACGGTGTCGCGGACCAGCGCCTGGGGCCAGGCCTCCTGCACGTTGTGCCACGGCCGGCCGAGATACATCGTCTTCTCCGGAACACCGTTGGTGAAGATCTCGCTGTGCGTGATCAGGATGCCGTACTTCTTCCGCCAGTCGGTGTTCGGCGCCAGCACCGTCCCGCCGACCCAGTTCTGCATGGCGATCTTGGACCGGTCGATCACCGCCGTGGCGTTGCCGAAGATGAAGTCGATCGAGCCCTCGATGTAACTGGCGACGAAGTACTGCCGGACCTGGTCGGTGGCGGTCGGCGCCTTGACGAGCAGGGTGTCCTGGCGGCCGAGGAGTCGGATGTTGCTGTAGATCTGCCGGTCACCCATGGCGGCCAACGCTACGGCCTGGGTCTCGAAGGGATCGATCTCCGTTTGGTACGCGGGGTCGAACGTGTTCTGGATCGTGAGGTCCTGGACGCGTAGGTCGGGCGCAGTGAAGGTCGCCGTGGCGCTGCCCTGGGTGCCGTACTGCAAGCCGGTCGCCGGGTTGATCATCCCGTGGGCCGCATTGTGCGAGATGACGACCTCCTTGGCGTCGCCGCTGACCCCCTTCATCGTCAGCCAGGTCTGGTGCGACCCGACGCTGATGGCCTCGTTGTAAAAACCCTTGTCGATGAAGATCTGGTACCCGGCGTCATCCTTGGGAACAGCGTCGATCGCGGCCTGCACGGTTTCGAAATCGCCGGAGCTGTCGCCCGCGACGAGAAACGTCTTCCCCACCTCGAGTTTGCCGCCGGCGTCCTTGCTGTGCAGGCCCGAGTGGTGGGCCAACATGACGTTCTGCGCGATGTCCGCGATGACCAGGTAGACGACGGTGCCGACCTCGAGTTCCGGTGAGAGGAGGATGGCACCGCCGAGCCACATGGCGATCACTGTGTTGCTCAGAGTGGCCCAGAAGTTGTGGTGCGCGATGTGTGTTGGGCTGAGGACGAAGTCACTGCCGACGAGCCACGCCTGCACGGTCTGGACCGCCTGAACCCGGAACCGGGCAGCTTCGGCGAGCGCCACGATTATCTGAAGGATCGCCGCAGCTGCGGTGGCGGTCGCGTTCGCGCCCGTACCCCGACCTTGAATGAGCCTGTTCACAGCACCTTCGAGGCTGGAAGGGCTGATGTGCAGGTTGGTGCGGCTGGCGCCTTGCTGCGCCAGGGCACTGTAGTTCTCCAGCCCCTCGTACCGGGGGTCCGTGTTCGCCTCTGCGGTAGCGGTGGTGGTCCGGATCGATCCCGGCAGCTGCACATTCGCGTCCAGCGTGAAGATGCTGCCCAAGTGGACAGTGCCGTCACTGTCCGTGGAGCCGACGCGCCAGCCCATGAGATAGACGTCCGACCGGCGCAGGAACAGCCGGACGAAGTTCCCGCCCTCGCTGGGGTGTATGTCGACGGTAGTGAAGGCGTTGGTGCCTGCCTCATCGGTGACGTAGACGGTACGGCCGTTCGGCGGATCGATCTGGTGGGAGCTGGTCGCCTGGCGGATCGCCTTGAGCATCTTGACGTAGTTCTCCACGTCCTGGTCGGCCTCGTGGGTGATCTTCCAGGTGAAGTCCGCGCCGGCGGCGGCGACGGCGCTGGGAGCGGCACCGATCATCGCGCCGAGGCCGGCGCCGACCACCGCGCTGACCACTGCCGCAGCGCCGAGAAATGATCTACGGGAGAGTCCACCCTGCTTCGTGCTGGTCATGTGGGTTCCTTTGTCCGCTGGGAAGTGCGCCATCGGGGAAAGGATCAGCGCGGGACCGGCCCCTGGACCATGCGTACTTCTACGCGGCGGGGCCCGCTTTGAAACCGCGTGGTTCTACGGGGTTGTCCTACGGGGTGAGCGGCTGGTTCGCTGTCCACCAAGACGCGATCTGTGCGCGGGAGCCGAATTCCAGCTTGGCCAGGATATTTTCGACGTGGCCCTCGATCGTGCGCGGAGAGCGGCCGAGTGCGGAGCCCATCTGCCGGTTGCTCATGCCCTTGGCCACGAGTGCGGCGACCTCCCGCTCGCGGCGGGTCAGGGGGTTCAGGGCAACCGGGCTGGTGTCGGAGTTGGCGTGGGCGTATGCGTGGGGATCCAGGGCAAAGGCGATGGCCCGGTCGGGGCTGTCGTGCATGCCGCCTTCCGCGAACGCCTTCTCGTACGCGGCCGGGCCCAGGGCGGCGATGACCTCTGCCTCGCAGCGCGTGTGGTGCTCGGCCATCCGCGGGTCGAACGCGGTGATGGCGGTGCCGGCGTCCCGCCACATGGTGCCCGCGGTGCCCAGGAGCCGGGCGGCCTGCTCACGGTCGCCCGCCGAGGCGGTGGCCCAGGCGAGCACCTCCAGCATCCTCGCGACCGCCGAGTGATCGTTGAAGCCCCGCATACTCTCCAGTGCGGCCCGGGCGCGTGCCCTGGTCTCCTCCTGGTCATCCCGCTGCCAGGCGTCGAAGCCCAGTGCCAGCAGCACCTGCGCGCGTCCCCACCGCTCCCCGGTCGCCTCGGCGGCGGTGATCAGGTGCCGGCCGGTCTCCGCCGCACGCGGATCCCCGACATAAGCCTGGAGGCAGGCCAGCGCGAGCAGCCAGCCGGCCGCTCCACGCTCGTCGCCCAGCGCAGTCAGGGTGGCCAGCGTGCCCTCGTACCGGGTCATGGCTTCCCCCACCTGCCCCCGGAAGTGCGCCGACACCCCGCGAAAGCCCCTCACGTCGGCCAGCAGGGCCGGGTCGCCCAGCTGCTCGCCGATCTCGTCGGCCTCGTCCAGCCACTGATCGGCCACGGCCAGATCGCCTTGCGACAGCGCCACCCAGGCAGCGCACACCAGAGCGCGGGCCCGAACCTGAGTAGGCTCGAACGCCCCCGCCAGAGCCCGGTCGAACTGACGGCGCCCCTCGCCGAGGAAGCCGCCGACGCACCAGTGGAAGGCCAGCGCGGCGGCCAGCCTGAGCCTGGCCTGGGGGTCGGCATCACAGTCCAGAGCGACCAGCAGGTTGCCATGCTCGGCGCGTAGCCTGGTCAGGTTCTCGACCTGTCCGGGGCCGTACCAGCCCTTGTCGACGCGCTCGGCAAGGGCGAGGACGAAGTCGCGATGCCGCCGCAGCCGCTTCTCCTCTCCTCCGGACGCGGCGAGTCGCTCCCGTCCGTACTGCCGGACGGTCTCCAGCAGCCGGTAGCGCGGCAGCCCCTCGACCTCACCGATCAGCACCACAGACTGGGCGACCAGCCGGTCCAGGAGGTCCAGCACCTCGTACGCTTCGATACCCTCGCCCGCGCAGACCTCCTCGGCCGCGTCCAGGCCGAAGGTCCCGGCGAAGACCGACAGACGGTTCCACAGCAGCCGCTCGACGGGAGAGCACAGCTCCCAGCTCCAGTCGACCAGCGCGCGCAGTGTGCGCTGCCGTGGCGGCGCGATCCGGCAGCCATTGGTGAGCAGCGTGAACCGGTCCTCCAGCCGGTCCGCCACCTGATCGACGGTGAGGGTGCGCAGCCGGGCCGAGGCCAGCTCGATGGCCAGCGGCAACCCGTCCAGATCGGCGCACAGCCGGAAAACCTGTGCCCGGTTCGCGTCGGTCACCCGGAACTCCGGCCGGACGGCTGACGTCCTGGCCTGCAGGAGCTCGACCGCCTCGTCCGGGGCCAGCGGGGGCACGTCGAAGACATGCTCGCCGGTGATACCCAGCGTCTGCCGACTGGTCGCCACCATGCGCAGCCCTGCGGCGGCCGACAGCAAAAGCATCGCCAACTCAGCGCAGGCGTCGACGAGATGCTCGCAGTTGTCCAGCACGATCAGCGCTTGCCGCCCGGCGAGATATCCCGCGAGCTGCTCCAGGACGGGCCGGGTGCCCGTGTCCGGCACCCCCAGCGCGGCCGCCACCGCATCAGCCACCGCCGACGACACCCGCACCGGGGCCAGGTCCACGACCCACACCCCGTCCGCGAACTCCTCGCAGAACTCCGCAGCCACCTCCAGGGCCAGCCGGGTCTTGCCCATCCCACCCACCCCGGTCAGGGTCAGCAGCCGCGCCGTGGCCACCGCATGCCGGACCTCGGCGACCTCACGCTTCCGGCCCACGAAAGGGGTCAAGGCCACGGGCAAATTCCCCGCTCCGGATATCACACTGGTCGGGACAACCATGTTCACTTTCCCCGGCAATCGTGTGGACGACGTACCGAAGCACCATCGGCGCGGTGCGGCCGCAGCACACCGTTGCCCCCGCGGCCTCGGACCCAGCCGAGGCATCTGCCCCTCGACCTGTGCAATAGCGTCATCCGCCCGGCATGGGACAGGGACCGCCCCCGGCGGCCGAGGCTCTCAGCGCAACAAGGACGGCACACCTGGGTGAATCGCCTTCCGCGTGTGCACGTGACGAATATCGGCACCGCACTATCCCTTTCAACTGGAGCAGCGAGACCACACTTGCACACATGCGAGCAATTATCTAAATGACGGTGCTCACAGTCCGCTGCAGCGACATCTGGATACTCAACGCCCAGAGCAAGGACGAAAGACGTCCTGACCTGCCTCGTCACCACCGATCCGGCACGTGTGCAAGCACATCCGCCTTCATGTCGTATGGCTTGCTGCCGGGTGGGCGCGAAGCGCACCGGAGGTCTTCGTCATGATCAAGCCCCAGCCAGTGTCAACGACGCTCGTGATCAATACGCCTGGCGCGGTCAGCCCCCCCCCATATGGCGGGCCGAGTTGGGCGGGGCTAAGGACTTGCCGGGAAACACGTCCCGCTTCCGACTCCGGGGATCGCTGCTGCGGTGTCGGGAGTCTGGAGGGTACCGAGGCGGTCGTGGTTGCGAGCTTTCAGGCGTTGTTGCCGCATCTGGGGGAGCGCCAACGTCGGCTGGCCACAGAGGCGGAGGCTCGGCCGCTGGGACATGGCGGGATCAGGCTCGTCGCCGCTGCGGCCGGGGTTCGGGAGGTCACGGTTCGCGCGGGGAGTTCTGGCCGGCGCCTCGGACGACGCCTGAGAGCGGATTTCGTGCGGAGACGGCGCAAAGGGCTTTAACGAGGTCGGCACCTGGGCGAGGACCTCGCGCAGCAGCGCGAGTCCGGTGTCCACGTCCATAGCACCAGCCGGCAAGGCACCCGGTGCCGACGCAGGCCCCGCAGACGGCCGGACAAACGCTGACGCAGCGGTGGTGCGGCGACACCGGCCTGCTCACTGACGCCCCGAACACCACGCCGGTCCTCTCCTTCTACTGGTCGTCGATACACCCCAGTTCGATCAGCCGCCCCCGCGCAGCACACGGGACAGGCCCAGGGCCGCCGTCCGTACGGCGGGGGCGAGTTGGGCGGGGCTGAAGCGGGTGCGGGGGACGGCCACCGAGAGGGCGGCGACCGTGGCGTCGCCAGCGAAGACGGGGGCGGCGATGCAGCTGACGCCGAGGGCGGCCTCCTGTTCCTCGTAGGCGAGGCCGGAGACCTGGGTCTTCTCCAGGGCCATGCGCAGGCGGGCCGGGTCGGTGATGGAGTATGGCGTGAGGCTGGGCAGCGGGCGGGACAGCACCTCCTCGGTCAGCTCGGCGCCGGAGAAGGCCAGCAGGGCCTTGCCAACGCCGGTGCAAGTCAGGGGCAGGCTGCCGCCGATGCGTGAGGGCAGTTGCAGGGCCTCGTGGCCGTGGATACGTTCGAGGTAGACCACGTCCAGTCCCTCGCGGACGCCGAGGTGGACGGTCTCGCGAGTGGCCTCGAACAGGTCCTGGAGGAAGGGCAGGGCAGTCTCCCGCAGATCCAGCCGGTGCGGGACGAGTGAGCCGAGTTCGAAGAGCTTCGCGCCGAGCCGGTACTGGGCGCCCGAGCGCTCCAGCCAGCCCAGCCGGACCAGGTCCGCCGCCAGCCGATGCACGGTCGGCTTGGGAAGGCCCGTACGCTCCGAAAGTTCCGACAGGCGGTACGTCCCGCCACTCGGACTGAAGGATTCAAGGATGAGTGCGGCCTTTTCCAGCATGCTGCCGCCGACAATGTTCCGTGCCACGGAACAAATGTTGTCCCATCAACGGCGAGCTGTCTATATCGGTACCTGTACCGGGGCCCGCGCCCGGACCGCCACTCCCCCCTCTGGAGGTATCCCGTGTCGACCGTGCTCGACAGCGTCCGTCCGGACGCCGTTCCACCGGCCGTGGTCAAGGCCGCCGACATCCTAGCGGAGGCCACCCGCACCGGGGTCGCCTGCCCACCGGTGCGGACCCTGCTCGACGAAGGCGGCGACCTGGAGACCGCGTACGCCGTGCAGCAGCTGAACGTCCGGCGCGGCCTGGACGCCGGACGACGGATCGTCGGCCGCAAGATCGGCCTGACCTCGCCTGCCGTGCAGCGTCAACTCGGTGTGGACCAGCCCGACTTCGGCGCGCTGTTCGCGGACATGGCCGTGCCCTACGGCGGCGAGGTGCCGGTCGGGCGGCTGCTGCAACCCAAGGTGGAGGCCGAGGTCGCTCTCGTCCTCGGTCGCGATCTTCCGCACCGGGAGTGCACGGTCGTCGACCTTCTGCGAGCGGTCGACTTCGCGCTGCCCGCGCTGGAGATCGTCGACAGCCGTATCGCGAACTGGGACATCTCCCTCGTCGACACGGTGGCCGACAACGCCTCCTGCGGTCTGTACGTCCTGGGCGCCACGCCCGTACCCCTCACCAGGGTCAACCTCAGCGCCGTGACGATGACCATGGCCCGCAACGGGGCAGCCGTCTCCGAGGGCACCGGTGCCGCCTGCCTCGGCAGCCCCCTCAACGCGGCGGTCTGGCTGGCCTCCGCGCTCGCCGAGCGGGGCGACCCGCTGCGCGCGGGCGATGTGGTGCTGACCGGGGCGCTGGGCCCGATGGCCCCCGCCACCCCTGGTGACTACTTCGAGGCCCACATATCCGAGCTGGGCTCCGTACGCGTCGGATTCGCCAAAGACGCCACGACAACAGTCGCGGCAGAAGGAGACGACCAGTGAGCAGCAGGACCAAGGTCGGCGTCATCGGCTCCGGCAACATCGGCACCGACCTCTTGATCAAGATCCTGCGGCTCTCCGAGAGCCTGGAGATCGCCGCGATGGCCGGTATCGACCCGGACTCCGACGGGCTGGCCCGTGCCCGCCGCCTGAAGGTGGCCACCACCCACGACGGTGTCGAGGGCCTGGTGGCCCTGGACGAATTCGCCGACGTCGAGATCGTCTTCGACGCGACCTCGGCCGGCGCCCACCGCCACCACGAGGACGTGCTCCGCCCGCTGGGCCGCACCCTCGTCGACCTCACCCCCGCCGCCCTCGGCCCCTACGTCGTCCCGCCCGTCAACGGCGACGCCCACCTCGACGCCCCGAACGTCAACATGGTCACCTGCGGCGGCCAGGCCACCATCCCGATCGTCGCCGCCGTGAACGCGGTCACCCCGGTCCACTACGGCGAGATCGTCGCGTCCATTGCCTCCCGCTCGGCCGGACCCGGCACCCGGGCGAACATCGACGAGTTCACCGAGACCACCTCGTCGGCCATCGAGCAGGTCGGCGGCGCCGCGCGCGGCAAGGCGATCATCGTGCTCAACCCGGCCGAGCCGCCCCTGATCATGCGGGACACGGTGCACTGCCTGGTGTCCGACTGCGCCACCGAGGCCGTCACCGCGTCCATTGCGGAGATGGTCGGAAGGGTCCAGGCGTACGTGCCCGGCTACCGGCTCAAGCAGAAGGTGCAGTTCGACCGGGTGGCGGCGGACGACCCGCTGCGCACTCTCGCTCCCGGCACCGACGAGGCGCTGAAGGTGTCGGTCTTCCTGGAGGTCGAGGGCGCCGCCCACTACCTGCCGGCCTACGCCGGAAACCTCGACATCATGACCTCGGCCGCGCTGCGCACCGCCGAACGCATGGCCGCCCACCGCTCCACCGAGAGGGCCGCACGATGACCGGCACCGGAACCGCTCTCTACGTCCAGGACGTCACCCTGCGGGACGGCATGCACGCCGTCCGCCACCGCTACACCGTCGACCAGGCCCGCGCCATCGCCGCCGCCCTGGACGCCGCCGGCGTGGCCGCGATCGAGATCGCCCACGGCGACGGACTGTCCGGCTCCAGCATCAACTACGGCGTGGGCGCCCACACCGACTGGGAGTGGATCGAGGCGGTGGTGGACGCCACTCAGCACGCCGCGCCCACCACCCTGCTGCTGCCCGGCATCGGCACCCTGCACGACCTCAGGCAGGCCCACGCCTTGGGCATCCGCTCGGTGCGGGTCGCCACCCACTGCACCGAGGCCGACATCTCCGCCCAGCACATCGCCGCCGCCCGCGACCTGGGCATGGACGTCGCCGGCTTCCTGATGATGTCCCACCTGGCCGAACCCGCCGAACTCGCCCGCCAAGCCAAGCTGATGGAGTCCTACGGCGCCCACTGCGTCTACGTCACCGACTCCGGCGGCCGCCTCACCATGGACGGCGTCCGCGACCGCTTCCGCGCCTACCGGGATGTCCTGGACCCGGCCACCGAGCTCGGCATCCACGCCCACCACAACCTCGCCCTCGGCGTCGCCAACAGCGTGGTCGCCGTGGAGAGCGGCGCCGTACGGGTCGATGCCTCGCTCGCGGGGCAGGGCGCGGGGGCGGGCAACTGTCCGCTGGAGGCGTTCGTCGCGGTCGCCGACCTGATGGGCTGGCAGCACGCCTGCGATCTGTTCCCGCTCATGGACGCCGCCGACGACCTCGTACGACCGCTCCAGGACCGCGAGGTGCGGGTGGACCGCGAGACCCTCAGCCTCGGCTACGCGGGCGTCTACTCCAGCTTCCTGCGCCACGCCGAAACCGCCGCCGCGCGGTACGGCCTGGACACCCGCAGCATCCTCGTCGAGGTCGGCCAGCGCGGCATGGTCGGCGGCCAGGAGGACATGATCACCGACATCGCCCTCGACCTGGTGGCGCGGACGGGGAGCATATCCTGATCGCGGGCGACAGGGAAGTGAGCCCCGGCCGACGCTCGGCCGGGGCTCACCGCTGCCGTTGAGCCGCAAGTTGATCCCCCGGGACAGCAGCGCGAGAGCACCAAGTCGTCGATGACGTCGACCTACGTGAGCGGGCCAGGGCGATTGTTGCTGCGGATCCTCGAGGTGATCGTCATCGTGATGGCCGACATGCCCCCGCCGATGGTTTCGTCGTTGACAGCGCGGAAGCCCAGCCGCGGGCAGCCCCTCAGCAAGCAGCCAGTTAAGACGCTGTTCAGCAGCGCAGCGCGGCGCGCCAGGCAGGCAGAGTGACGCCGGGCAAGAGGAAGTGCCCCGCACGCGCCGATCCGGACCGGCGCCGACACCGGTCCGTACGCAGGCACCGTCAGTCGTCGGGGATACCGGCACCGCTGAGGGCCGGGACGGTGTTCTCCTGGCGGGCGAGGGAGAGAGCGCCGAGCCGGAACTGGTCGAGTTTGTCCACGATGGTCCGGCCGACCGGGGTGTGGCCCCAGATGCTGATGCCCTGGTGGGTGGTGGGTTCCCACGTGGACTCGTCGATGACGATCGGGTTCCAGCCCACCTCCCACTCGAAGCCCGAGGGGGTACGGGCGTAGTAGGACAGTTCCTTGTCGTTGGTGTGCTGGCCGACGGACAGAGCCATGTCGAAGCCGAGTTCGCACACCCGCTGATAGCTCTGCGCCACGTCGTCGAGAGACGCGGCCTGGATGTTGAGGTGCTGAACCCGGGTGCGTATCGGGTCGATCGGCAGGCCCCGGACGGCGGCGATCGCGATGGAGTGGTGGCGTTCGTTGACCCGCAGGAAGCGGATCTTGAGTTTGACGCCGCTGATCGTCTCGTCGATGTAGTCGGTCAGGCGGGCGTCGAAGACGGTGTTGAAGTAGCCCCGCAGCTGAGTGGGCTTGGTGGAGGTGATGGCGATGTGGCCCATGCCGGAGTCACCAGTAACCCATCCGGACGCGAGCATCCGCAGAGGTTCGACCGACTTCACGGGCGTCGTGTAGATCTCCTGCGTGATGCCCTTGGGGCCGGGGAATCGCAGCAGGCGCTCGACGCCCCGCAGGGCGGCCTCCTCCGGAGTGCCTTCGACGACGGGTACGCCGTGGGCGCGTATACGGGCCTCGATCTGCTCGAAGGTCGAGTGGTCGTCGAGGTGCCAGCCGGTGGCGACGACGTCCTCGGCCGGGCCGCGCCGGAGCAGGAAGCGGCACTCCTGGTCGTCGAGACGGAACCGCATCAGGCCGGCGTCGAGGTCGTCGTGGTGCATGCCGATGGCGTCGGTGCCGAAACGGCGCCAGTCGGCGAAGCGGTTGGTCTCGATAACGAGGTAGCCGAGGTGGACGGCACCGAAGACCGAGGCGGTGGGATTCATCGGCGGCCTGCCAGGAAGTCGGCACACAGCCGGTTGAACAGCTCGGCGCGTTCGAACTGGACCCAGTGACCGGTGTTGGCGACCTCGTACAGATCGCAGTTGGGCATCCGCTCGGACAGCATGCGTCCGCCCGCGGGCCGGTTGACCTTGTCCGCAGCGCCCCAGAGCACCAGGGTCGGCACGGGCAGCCGGGACAGCCGGGCGTCGCGGGTGAAGTCCATCTTCCACAAGGCGCGCAGGGACTTCGGGCGCCTCAGCGGCGGAGCCGCGACGACCTCCGGATCGATGCTGTCGCGATAGCGCGCGTCGATGACACTGTCCGGCACATCGGCGGCGTTGAAGACCAGGTAGTTGCGGATGAACTTCTCCAGCTTCAGCTGGGAAGGTCCGTCCCCGGAGTAGTAGTTGAGCAGGCTGTTGAGGCCCGGGGTGGGCAGCGCGCGCGTGGTGCCGATACCGCCGGGGCCCATGAGGACCATGCGGTCGACCCGGTCGGGAGTGTCCAGGGCGAGGCGCAGAGCGCAGGCGCCGCCGTAGGAGTTGCCGACCATGTGGGCCTTGTCCAGGCCGAGTGCGTCGAGCAGGCCGCGGATCGTGTCGGCCAGGTACCCGAAGGGGTCGGCGCCGTCGACACCCTTGGTGCTGCGTCCGTAGCCGGGCAGGTCGGGCACGATGACCCGGTACTCCTTGGCCAACTCCGCGATGTTGCGGTGGTAGTTGGAGACGCCGGAGGCACCAGGGCCGCCGCCGTGCAGCAGCAGGACGGGCGGGCCCTCTCCCGTCTCCGCGACGAAGATCTTCTTACCGGCGACGTCGAGCATGGACTCCTGCATCGACGGCAGTTCGGTGTGCGTGGTCATGGCAGTCCTTACAGGGCGATCGAAGCGGTCGCGCGCGGCGCCGGGGCGAAGCCGGCGGGAGCCGGCGGGAGTGGGGCGCCGGCGGGTGCGGCTGCGTAGACGTAGGCGTCCGGGCGCAGTGCGAGGGTGGCCACGCGGTGCTCGGCCATCCAGGGCAGCAGCACGCCCTCGCTGTCGACGACCGTGCCCTCGGCCGGCTCGGAGCCGGCGGGCGTGACGGTCAGCGAGGGAACACCGGCGCGGTCCCACGAGGGCTGGGGTACCGCCGAGCGGGCGTGCAGGAGCAGCCAGCGGCCGCCGAGTACGTCGTCCAGCCGTAGGCGTTCGCCGTCGGCGCCGGTCACCCAGGGCTGGGGGAGCTGGTGGCCGGACGCCTTGGTGCGGGGGCGGGCCTGGAAGCCGTCGGCGTAGTGGGCGACGGGTATCCAGTTGGAGTCCTGGAGCCAGTTGCTGAAGCCCGGTATGCGGTTGAGGGCACGTAGTGCGGTGTTGCGGAGCCGGGTGACCGGGAGGCGCCGTTCGGTGATGATCCGGCCGACGAACACCGCACGCTTGGTGATCTCCTTGACGTGCGGCTTACGTTCGGCCTCGTAGCTGTCCAGCACCGTCTCGGGCAGTTCGCCGCGCAGTACGGCGGCCAGTTTCCAGCACAGGTTGGCCACGTCGCGCACGCCAGCGGCCATGCCCTGGCCGATCCACGGCGGCATCGCGTGGGCAGCGTCGCCGGCGAGGAAGACGCGGCCCATGCGGAAGCGGGCGGCGAAGCGGACGTGGTGGCTGTAGACGGTGGCCCGCAGGATCTTGATCTGGTCCCGGCCGATCCCGTACCGGGACACCATCGAGTAGATGGCCTCGTCGGTGGTCAGGTACGTCTCGTCGTCGCCGGGCAGGATCGGAAACTCCCAGCGGTGGTGACCGAGCGGGGTCGGGCAGTCCACCGCCGGCCGGGCCGGGTCGCAGCGGAAGCGCAGCCGGTCGTGGTCCGGCCAGGGCTTCAGCATCTGGGTGTCGATGACCACCCAGCGGTCCTCGTACGTCTTGCCCTCGTAGCCGATGTTGAGCTGGGCACGGGTGAGGCTGGAGCCACCGTCGGCAGCGATGACGTACTTCGCGTGCAGCCGTCGTACCGAATCGTCTGCACCCACCACCGTGAGCTCGACCCCGCCGCCGTCCTGTCGCAGCCGCAGGCACTCGTGCCGCAGCAGTATCTCCACGTTCGGGTAGCGGCCGACCCCCTCTCGCAGGACCTGTTCCAGCGCCGGCTGATAGATGAACATCTGCGGCGGATGGCCATGGCCGCGCGGGCTCGGGTGAGCGCTGATGAAAGCACGGCCCTTCGCGTCGACGAAGTCCAGCGGCCGCTCGGCCAGCATGTCCAGCTTCAGCCGCTCGGCCAGATCGGCGCGCTGCCAGATCCGCATGACCTCCTCGTCCGTGGAGATCGCCCGGGCCCGGGAGAAGATCTCGGCGTCGCGCTCGAGTACGACGACCCTGAGGCCCATCGCCCCCAGCAGGTTCGCCGCGGTCACTCCTGTAGGCCCGTAGCCGATCACGGCTACGTCATACGCCTCGTCTTCGGCTCTGCCCCTGGCACGGATACCGCTCACCAGGCCACCTCACTTGTCGTCCCTGAACTGCGTCGGCTCTTGTTGTAGCGTTTACTCCAATTGGAATCATCGCTACGGTAAAGTGGCCGCACGACGAGGTCAAGGGCTGGATGAGGAAGGACGGATTCGATGACCAGGCCGCAGATGGAGCGCAGGAAGCGCGCGAACGGGGTGGAGTCGCGACAGCGAATCCTCGACGCCGCGGTGGAGATCGCCGGTGAGCGCGGGTACGAGGGCACCTCGATCGCGGCGGTCAGCGCCAAGTGCGGGCTGCCCGCGAGCTCGATCTACTGGCACTTCAAGGACAAGGACGACCTGATCGCCGCCGTCATCGAGCGCAGCTTCGAAACGTGGCTCACCGCCGTCGAGCTGCCGGGGGAAGAAACGGGCACGGCGCTGGAGCGGGTCACGAGCATGGCGGCGAACGTGGCGAAGTCGCTCGTCGACGCACCGGACTTCCTGCGCTTGGGCCTCATGCTCGCCCTGGAGCGCCGACCCACCGAGCCCCGGGGCCGGACGGTGTTCCTCCAGGTCCGCGACATCGCCCGCCGGAAGATCTCCGAGGTGATCGAGGTCCTGGTCCCCGACCTGAACGAGGACGCCGTACGCACGCTCTCCATCTATGCCGTCGCCGGAGCAGACGGCCTCTTCGTCCAACGGGAGGTCAACGGCGACGCCGTCGACCTCGTGGCGATGTTCGAGCTGCATGCGGAGTTGGTCTACGAAGCGGCCACCCGTATGGCAGCCAAGCGCGGGGGATGACCCTGACCGCCTGACAGCGCCTCTGGCCGGGCTCAACGACCCGGCGGAACTCGGCGCGGCAGGCATCCCGCTCAGCACTCGGATTCCCGAGCCACGCCCGGAACTCGTGCAGGTCCTGCGACGCCGCTGCCTCGAACATGTCCCGCTCGGACAACGGCGTCGCCGCTCGAGCCCTGGGCAATCTCAAGGTCGGGATCGTCCCGACCGCTTCACCGGCCCTCGAACCCATCGCCGCCCTCTCCACCCTCGACGGCACTCAGCTGTCCCTGGCAGAGCTGAGGTTCTCCCGCCACGACCTCGACGGTGACGAGGCCGCCTCGAACCTCGCCAAGATGGTGCTGCGCGTGTCGGGCGGCCCGAGGGTCGACATCGCCCTGGTCCTGGGCACCGCCGGTCAGCCGCACCCGCGAGGTCGCTCGGGGCCCGTTGCCCGACCTCGGCTGAGGACCGGAAGAGGGGCGGTGCCGACTGTCCCTCCCGGCACCGCCCCCGGCCGTGCGCCGCTCAGGCACGACCGTCCTGGGATGGAGAACTACGGCGGATCCACGGCGGGCGGCCTCCTCCTGAACCGTCCCGCCGGGAGCCTCAGACGACGCCCGCGCGCTCCGCCTCCGCCTCCGCCTCCGCCTCCGCCTCCACCGCATCCTCCTGAACAGGCTTTCCGGCGCGCGTGCGCCCCGGCAGGACGGCGAGGACGATCAGCGTCCCGGCGGCCATGATGATGCCGCCGATGAGGCTGGTGTGCGCGACGCTGTGCGCGAAGGACTCATTCACAGCGTCCACCAGGGCCTGCGCCTGCTGGGCACCCGTCGAGGGGGTCTTCGCGAGCTGCTCGGCGACCGCAAGGCCGCCGCCCACGGATTCCTTGGCGGTCTCCAGCGCGTCGGCCGGGAGCTGTCCGCCGACCAGGTCGGTCAGCTTGTCCTGGTAGGCCGTGCCCAGCAGCGAGCCGAGGATCGCGATGCCGAGGGAGCCGCCGAGCTCCATGGAGGTGTCGTTGGCGCCACCGCCGACGCCGAGTTCGGACTCGGGGAAGGAGCCCATGATGGTGTCGGTGGCCGGGGACACGCTCAGGCCGATCGCGAAGCCGAGCAGCATCATCGGTGTCAGGAAGTCGGTGTACGTGGAGCTCTTGTCGACCTGAGTGAGCAGGAAGACGCCGGTGGTGCCGATCAGCATGCCGGCCACGACCATCGGCTTCATGCCCAGCTTCGGGGTCAGCTGCCCGGTCACCGCGGCGCCGAGGAAGACGGCACCGGCCAGCGGCAGCAGGCGTACGCCGGTTGCCAGGGCGTCGTAGCCGAGGACGAACTGCAGGTACTGGGTGGAGTAGTAGATCGCGCCGAAGGTACCGAAGAAGAAGAACAGCACCGCGAGCATCGCCCCGCTGAAGGGGCGCAGCCTGAACTTGCGCACGTCCAGCATGGGGTGCGGGTGACGCAGCTCCCAGGCGACGAAGGCGACCAGGCCGAAACCGGCGACCACCGCGGCGGCGATCGGGCCGGTGCCCCAGCCGAAGTGCGGGCCCTCGATGGTCGCGTACACCAGGCAGCCGACGGAAATGATGGAGAGCAGACCGCCCACGTAGTCGATCCGGCCCATGCCCTCGGCCTTGGACGGCGGGATCAGGACCAGCGCGCCGATGACGGCGACGACCGCGATGGGGACGTTGATCAGGAAGGTCGAGCCCCACGCGTGGTCCTCCAGCAGCCACCCGGCGACCAGCGGGCCCACGGCGATGGCGAGACCGGAGGTGGCGGTCCAGGCCGTGATGGCCCGGGTCCGCTCGCTCTTGGGGAAGGTCGCGACCAGTAGGGACAGCGTGGCGGGCATGACGACGGCGGCGCCCGCACCCATGATCGCGCGGGCCGTGATGACCAGTACGGTCTCGTCGACCAGGCTGCCCATCACCGAGCCGCCCGCGAAGATCACCAGCCCGGCGACGAGCGCGCCGCGGCGGCTGTACTTGTCGCCGATCGAGCCCAGCACCAGCATCAGCGCGGCGTACGGGACGGTGTAGCCGTCGATGACCCACTGCAGGTCACTGCTGGACAGGCCCAGGTCCGTAGTCATGTCGGGCGCCGCCACGATCAGCGAGGTGTTCGCCATGACCACGATCAACAGGCTCAGGCAGAGGACGATCAGAGCCCACCAGCGCCGGGGGTAGGACCCGGTCATCTTCTCGACGGGCGTGGTGGTGATCAAAGGCATCGGGACTCCCGAGGACGAGTTAATTGCACATCGATGAGTAGGCTAGTTTATTGCTCACTACTGTGCAAATATCTCGGGGACCCCCGCCCGCTCCACGCCAGAGGTGCCGACGTGACCAGCCGACCAGCCCCGTACGCGCCACAGCGTCGCCCAACGCGTGCAACCCGCACCCGCATCCTGGAAGCGGCCCGGCAAGAACTGGGCCGCAACCCCGACAGCAGCCTCGCCGACATCGCCCAGGCCGCCGGCGTGGCACGTCGCACCGTCTACATGCACTTCGCCGGTCGGGCCGCGCTCATCGAGGGACTCGCCGCGGACGCGGCGGAAGCGATACGCCTCGCGGTCACCGTCGGGAGAACGCCGTCCCCCGACCCGGCGAGTGCCCTGGCGCGCTTCGTCCTTACCCTGTGGCCTGTCGGCGATCGCTACCGCACACTCATCGCCCTCGCCTGCCGGGATCTGGGGGCCGATCGGGTGAGCGAACTCCTCTCCCCCGCCCGCGACACGGTCGCCGGGATCCTCGCCCGCGGCCAGCGGCAGGGCGTCTTCCACACCAGCGTTCCGCCTGGCCCCCTCAGCAGAGCCCTCGAAGCACACCTGCTGGCACTCCTGGACAGCGTCAACTCCGGAACCTGGGCCGACGACGGCACCGGCACCGCCACCGCCGCGCTGATCGCCGCAGGCGTCGACCAGGACGACGCAGCTTCCACGGTCCAGCGTCTGCACGGCGCCGGGCACAGTCACCCCTCTGAAGGAGTCTCATGCGCCAGCCCCGGTACGGATATGAGGACGACGACGTCCCGTACGCGTCATTCGAGCCACCCGCGGCGCCCCGCAGAGCCCGACGGCCGGTCGTCGTCGGCGTCGTCCTGGTCGCGCTGACCCTCGTGCCCCTCGTGGTCGACCGGGTCGCGACGGCCCGCGTGGAGTCGCGCACGGCGAAGGCATTCCAGCAGGGCATGGACACACCCGAACGGCCCGAGGTCCACGTCCGCGGCTTCCCCGTGCTGGCCCAACTGGCCTCCGGCACCCTGCGGCACGTGGACATCACCGCGCACGACATACCCGCCGACGGACCCGACCGCCCACTTCCGGTCTCCCGACTCGACCTCGCACTGGACGGACTGTCGAAGCCCGACGACGACACCGAGGCACTGGCACACTCGGCGGAGGCGACCGCCTACCTGTCGTACACGGACGTGGCCCACGCCATCGGCCTGGAGGTCTCCCAGGGCACCCGCCCGGGCCGGATCAATGCGAGCGTCCCGCTCCCCCTTGGCAGCGAGGTCACCGTGACGGCCACCGTCTCGGCGGTCTCCGGCAACCGTGTCGCCTTCAAGGACTTCGAGGTCACGGGCGGCGCACTGGCCACCACCCAAGCGCTGCTCGACAAGATCTTCGAGAAGCCGATCCAGCTACGGAACATCCCCGAGGGCCTGCACCTGCGCTCGGTCACCCCCACGGCGAGCGGACTCAGCGCTCGCTTCTCCGGCAAGTCGGTCACTTTCCGCCCCAGCGGCGGGTCACAGGGCAACTCGACTCAGGAGAACTCGTCGTCTCGCACAGCGTGAGAACGAGGATGAGCCCTCGGCCGTCCACCGTCGCCTGAGCCCGGACGGGCCGAACGGCCCGACCGGGAAGAGTCCGTGCGGTCACTGGCTCCCGCGTGCCGTCATCACCCCGAATCCGGCGATGTATTCAGGGATGGGGCGGTAGAAGCGCGAGGTGACCTCGTAAGGGCCGGCGGCGCCAAGTGCGGCGAAGGCGGCGAGCCAGGTCCGTACCTCGTGCGCGGAGTTGCCGGCATCGGCCGCCATGGCATCGGGAGTGAGCACGTCACAGGGACTCAGGTCGCCCGAGCCACAGATGTCGAGGAACCGCTCGTCCCACCGCGGGTTGAGATCCTTGATGCCCGCCTCGCCGCGGGCGAACTGCTTCGCGGTGTCGATCACGCGTTGCTGACGCGCGGCCCGGGCGGCGGCCGTCGGGTGCCGGCCGTTCAGCAGCATGTCCCGCTGCGCCGGCGTCGCCGACGCCCACTGCGGCACCGGCGGATCGTGGGACAGCCCGCCGGAACCGATCACCAGAACCCGCTCGGACAGCTCGCGCAGGTGGCTGCCGACGGCCTCTCCCATACGGCGGACGCGGCGCATGGAGGTGAAAGGCCGGGCCACGCCGTTGACGAAGACCGGGATGACAGGCCGCTCATCGATCCCACCGAAGAGGATCTCCAGTGGCTGGACCGCTCCGTGGTCGATCTCCATACGGCGGGAGATCGCCATGTCGATGTCCTGGTCGAGCACATGCTGGGCCAGTGCCTCGGCACGGTCGGCGGGAACGTCCAGAGGGCCGGACCGGGTGTCGTAGTCGCCGACAGCGTGGGCGGCGTAGCCGATGCAGAACGGCGGCATGAGTTCGTAGAAGAAGCCGTTGTAGTGGTCGGGTGCGAACGAGACGACCAGGGTGGGGTCGAAGTCCTTGACGAAGTCCCGTGCGTCGGCGAAGGCTCTGTCGACGGCTTCGCGGACATCCGCCGGCGGTTCACCGAACTCGAGCAGAGGGCTGTGCGACATGCACACCAGGGCAACGGACACAGTCAGACCTCCCGCTGGCTGAAGGACATGGCCGTCAGCGCACTGGCGAAAGCGGCGGACGCCTCCTGCGCGAGGCACGCCGCGGCCACGAACCGGTCCGGGCGCAGGAAGAGCACTCCGACCGGCCGATTGTCGAACCACCGCTTGACGGAACCGTCCGCGTCTCCTACCACCACGACCGGGACCGAAGCGTCCGTGTATTCCTTCTCGGCCCAGGCGCGCTGTCTTTCGGGGACGAAGCACGCCAGGGTGGCGCCGAGTTCGCGTACCCGCTCCAGGTCGTCGGGGCTCAGCAGGCGGGCGGGGCTGTTGCCCCAGGCGGCGATGGTCCACCACGGGCCGAGTACGTCGTCGAGGAGGAGACCGGGGCCGTCCTGGGTGTTCACCCGGGGCTGGATGAACTGGGTGCCCACGGGCGACCTGTCGTCGGGGGCGTCGACCATGGGGAGCAGCTTGCGCGCAATGCGCTCGGCCGCCCGGCCGGGTGTGCGGCTCGTGACGTCGACAACCACCCCGCGGTCGTAGCGCGGCATCGGCTTGAAACGCATGTCTGTGAAGTAGCTCTTGGCCGACGGCACCAGGTTCAGCACGGCGGCCGCCGCGTCGCGGACCGTGGCGGCCTTGCGGTCGGACTTCATGATCGAGCCCGCGGTCAGGTTCAGGTCGATCATGGCCTGCGCGTGATTCCTGCGTTCCACGTCGTAGGTGTCGAGCAGTGCCGGAGAAGCCTGCCCCCGCAGGACGGAGGTGAGTTTCCAGGCCAGGTTGGTGGCGTCGCGGATGCCGGAGTTCCATCCCTGCCCGAGCCAGACCGGCATCAGATGGGCCGCGTCGCCGGCGATCAGGACACGACCCTTGCGGAAGCTGCCGGCGATACGGCCGTGATGGGTGAAGACACGTTGGCCGATGACGTCCAGTCGCGACGGGTCGGGGACGTGGTCGGCGAGCAGTCGGGCCATGAAGGAAGGGTCGTCGACCAACTCGGCGGGTTCATGGTCGAAGAGCATGAACTCCCAGCGCCGAATGGCGTGCGGGAGGCCGATGGACACGTAGGGGCGCTTCGGATCGGCTCCGAGGTAGACGTTGGGAGTGCCCAGCGGATCGTTGTCGACATCGATGACGAGCCAGCGGGTCGAGGGGGACTTGCCCTCGAAGCCGACGCCCATCCAGTTGCGGGTGAAGGAACGTCCGCCCTCGCAGCCCACGACGTACCGGGCCCTGAGCTGATGCAGGGCGCTGTCCTCGCCGGGCCCGCCCGCGCGGACGGTCGCCACGACGTGGTCGTCGCCCTCGGTCAGGTCCTCCAGCTGGTGCCTGAAGCGGACGTCGACGGTGTCGAAGCGGTCGAGGCCCGCGAGCAGCTCCCTGTCGACCAGAGGCTGTACGAATCCGCTCTTGCGCGGCCAGCCGAACTCCTCGGTGGCCGGATCGTTGGTCACCAGCACCTGCCCCTTGCCGTTGACCAGGCGCATGATGTGGTGCGGGACCGTGTGCCGGCCGATCTCGTCGACGAGGCCCATCGTCTGGATGGTGCGGAAGGACTCGTCGTCCAGCCCCACACCTCGCGGGTAGTCGATGAGTTCCGCGCGGGCTTCGACCACGGTGACCCGCTGTCCATAGCCCCCGAGCAGGTTCGCGAGCGTGAGTCCGACCGGGCCTGCTCCGATCACGAGGACGTCGGTGTCCACCCTGCTGCTCACGAGAGTCCCTCCTCCCTTCGCCATGCCGCGCATCGATCAGCCGCCCAGCAGGAAATCGAGGTGAATGCGGTCGAACTCGTCCGTCTGCTCGTACTGCGGCCAGTGCCCGGCGTTCTCGATGACGGCCAGCCGTCCCTTCGGAATGAGCTGGGCGATACGCCGCCCCTCGTCGACGGGACCGGAGGGATCCTTGGTCGTCCAGATCACCAGGGCATCCGCGGCGATGGAGCGCAGATCATCGTCGGAGATCATGTTGCGCTTGCGGACCTCCAGGTTCTGCAGAGCCATGTTCATCTCGCAGGCCGCCTTCCAGTCGGGCTGCTCGAAGATGGCCTGACGGGTGCGGATCAGGTCGTCGGTCACCATGATCGGGTCGGCCATCAGCCATTCCAGGCGGGCGCGCACCCTGTCCCATGACGGGTCCTCGGCCGCTTCCATGGAAAGGGTGTACAGCCGCTCCATCACCTTGGGGTTCGCCATGGTTCCACCCATCGTGTTGAGCACGATGCGCTCCACACGGTCCGGGTGCTGCTGCGCCATCCGTGCCGTGACCCAGCCGCCCAGCGACTCGCCCGAGAAGTAGGCCCGTTCGGCGCCGAGAGTGTCCAGAACGTGCTGGATCTGGTCCAGGTAGTGCCTGATTTCCAAGGGGTGGTCCGGCTTGGACGAGTAGCCATGGCCGATGAAGTCGAGGGCGTACGTGTTGAAGTGCTCTCCGTGGCTGCGGAGATTGCGGACGTAAGCCTCGGCGTGCCCCGTGATGCCGTGCAGGAGCAGCAGAAGGGGCTTCGAGTCGTCGCCCGTGTGCAGGTACCGCGTGCGGTAGGGGCCGGCCTGCAGGAATCCCTGACTGAACTCCACCTGCTGCAGGTCGGACCAGACGCTGTCGTATCCACGATGTGCCATGACCATCGGTCCTTCGAAAGGTCGGGGCCGCTGGCGTGGGGAACCCCGAGGAACACTATCTACACGCTTAATAGCACTATGTGAACAGCGATGGATGTGGGTGTCAAGCTGGTCCGAGGGCTGGAAAGCGAACCGCCTCCCGCAGTGACAGCTGCGGGAGGCGGCGGATGATCGCGTGAAGAGAATGGGCGCGGCGTGGCGACGGTGGCGCCGACTGAAGACGGACTCAGGAAAGGCTGGCGTTGATTTCCTCGGCCTTCGCCAGGAGGACGGGGATGGCCCGCTCTGCCACCTCGGCGCGATTGGTGATGAGGTTGACGCAGGCCGCCGGCAGCCCCACTCCGCGACGGAGGGGGATGGCGACGCCGTAGGCGCCGGGCTCGACCTCTCCCCATGTGCTGGCGTAGCCGTCGCCGCGGGCCTTGGTGACGATCTCCGGCTCGCCGACCGACCGCTCCATCGCCGCACGCAGGGCGTGACCCGCGGCACCCCGGTCGAGAGGGTGCCGGCTGCCGGTCCGGAAGGCCAGGTGATACGACGAGTAGGGCGGTTCGACGACGGAGACCGCCACGGCCTCATCCCCCTCCGCGACCAACAGAGCCACCGTTGCCTGCAGCTCACGGGCGAGGTCACGCAGATACGGCTCCAGAGTCTCGCGGAGACCGCGCTGAACCTGATGCGCCAGGGCGCTGAGTCCGGCTCCGGCCCGGTACCGCCCCTCGGGGTCCTTGAAGACGAGTTTGAAATCCTCCAGCGTCGCCAGAACGCGATAGGCAATCGTCCGATGGACCTGAAGCTCCGCGGCCAGCTCCTGGATGGTCGCACCGCCCTCCGACCCGGCGACGAACTCCAGTGCACGCAGCCCCCTGGCCAGCGTCTTCGAGCCGACGTTGCGCGAGTTGGTCGGCTCTTCCTCCTCCGCGGGCGAGGGGGACAGATCGGCAGGTGGAGTGCTCATGCACGCACTTTACTCAGCGCTTGCGAGGTAGCTCCTCCTCACTCCCCCGCACCGAGCTTTCGTGCCACACGGGGGTTGCCAGCACGCAAGCCCAGTGTAAATATGGCGAAACACGATGCACATAGTGCACAGAGCCGGGCGGCTCTCGGGGTTGTTCTCCCGAGCTCGCTGCACTTACCGGAAGGTCGCGATCGTGCTTCACCGCATCACCCTCCTCCAACGCAACTCGTCGCTGTGGCCGTCGGCCTTCAGTCGGCGCTGGAGGACCGATCACGCCGACATCGTCAAGCGCATGCCGGGCCTGGAGCACTACGCCCAGACCACGTCGTCGCCACCGCGAGCACAGGAGAGTCGGCGTTCCCGGTCGCCGGGGTCGTCGAGACCTGTTACCGATCCAGCGGCGACGCCGACCTGGCCACCTCGGCGCCGAACGACTTCGCCGCGCTACTGGAGTACGAGCTCGCCCTTCGCCCCCTGGAACTGCCGGGCCTGCTGGACGAACGGCACCTGTTGCGCGACATGGCCGTCCCGATGCTTACGCGGGAACACCTGAGCGCTCCGAGCGAGGCTCCCGACGGCGTCATCGCGCTTGTCTTCAACAGCGAGCATCAGGGCCGGGAAGCCATGTCCTCCATCGCGGGCCGGGCAGCCGAGGCGCTCGGCGTGGAGGATCTCCAGCTTCTCCTCACGCACGAGTACCGGATGGTTCAGTCCGAGCTCATCGACGTCCGCTCCACTTCGGAGTCGCCACCGGAATGCCTGTGCACCGCCAGAACCGGAGCCGCCCACACATGTTCATCGACGATATGAGTAGAAATGTCCGCCATGCGTGACACAGGCTTGGGCTAGGAGCACCATGCTGAATGTTGAGAGCCGCCCGCTTCAGTACGACGTGGACATCGACGTGGTCGTCGCCGGCAGTGGTGCGGGAGGTCTGTCTGCTGCCGTCACCGCAGCCAGTCACGGTCGCTCGGTACTCGTTCTCGAACGAGCCGCTCGATTCGGAGGCACCACCAGGAAGTCGGCCGGAGGGGTATGGATCCCCAACAACAAGTTCCTGCGGGAGCAAGGAGTGGCCGATGACCGGACAGCAGCCCTCCGATACCTCGCCAGGATCGGCCGTCCCGCGCTGTACGACCCTCATTCGCCCACTCTCGGCCTGCCGGAATGGGAGTTCGACGGCCTGGCCGCGTTCTACGACCACGGCGCCCAGGCACACGAGGAACTGGAGACACTTGACGCCTTGCACCTGGCACAGGCGTCCAACGGCCTGTACGACTACCTCGAAAAGGTCCCGGAGAACCTCACACCCCAGGGCCGCGGGCTCTACCACTCACGCTCCATGGGCGGAGCCGAAGGCGGCCGGCTGCTGATCGACGACTTCGTCGCCGCAGCCGAACGTCTGGGCGTCCGCCTGCTCACCGGCCACCGGGTCGTCGACACGATCCTGGACCGCGGGCGGGTCGTCGGCGTGGTGGCGGAGACCGAGGACGGGCACCGGCTGCACATCCACGCCCGGGTCGGAGTCGTCTTCGCCACGGGAGGCTTCACCCACAATGCCGACCTGCGACTCCAGTACCTCGACGGTCCCTACATCGGAGGCTGTGCCGCCCCGACCAACACCGGGGACTTCATCGCTCTCGCGGGCGAACTGGGAGCGCGGTTCGCCAACATGAACCAGGGTTGGTGCGGTCCCGTCGTGGTGGAAAGGCTCCTGAAGGATCCGCAGGACGTCTTCTGCTCCTTCTACACACTCGGCGACGGGCTGCTCTCCGTGAACTGTTCCGGTCGGCGCGTGCTGAACGAGAAGGCTCCCTACAACGAAGCCGCACGGGTCATGGCGGCCTGGGATCCCGAGACGCTTCGTTACGCGAACTTCCCGCTCATCACCATCTGGGACCAGGAGGTCGCCGACCGCTGGGCCATCGACCGGCTCGGTAACCCGATTCCCGTGGACATCGACAGTGCCTACTGGGTCGTGCCCGGTGACTCCCTGGAGGAACTGGCCGCGGCCGTCGACGACCGTCTGCAGACCCTCGGCGCGCACGTCGGGCACGGTCGGCTCCACGACGGCTTCGTCACCGAGTTGAAGGCGACGCTCGACCGCTTCGGCGACCTGGCCGACGCCGGCGCGGACACCGACTTCCACCGGGGCGAGAGCCGCTTCGAACGCTACGTCAGCTCCCGCTTCGGCGACGGTGACGGCCCCAACCCCCTGCTCAGGCGCCTCAACCTCAACACCCGCCTGTACGCGACGATCCTCGGCCCCGGCCTGCTGGACACCAAGGGAGGCCCCCTCACCGACACCCACGGCCGGGTGCTGAACGCCCGCGGCGCCGTGATCGAGGGCCTCTACGCCGTCGGCAACGCCGCCGCCTCGCCCACCGGGCAGGGCTACCCGGGCGCGGGAGGCACCCTTGGCCCCATCATCACGTTCGGATACCTGGCCGGTCTCCGACTCGGCACCGCCGACGCCCGCGTCCATCACGCAGCCGGCGAGCGCGCCGGCGATCCCGCCCGCGGATAACGTCCGGGCGCCCTCCGAGCGTCGCCGCGCCGGCGACGTGAGCCGGTACGCACCCGGCAACACCATGTCACTTCCGTGCTGCACCCGCCCGTGCCCGCACGGTCCCCCGCCTGGCAAGGAGGCCAGTCATGGCCGATCTCAACGACCTCACCAACAAGGTGGCGGTGATCACCGGTGCCGCACAGGGCATCGGAAAAGGCATCGCGCAAACGCTCGCGGACCACGGTGCCGCCGTCGTTCTCACCGACATCGACGACAGCCGAGTGCGGTCGGCCGCCGAGGGGATCCGTGCGCACGGCGGACGTGCGCTCGCCGTACGGCAGGACGTGTCGGACGCGGCCAGTACGGCGACCGTGATCGACGCGGCGGTCCGGGAGTTCGGCGGGTTCGACATTCTCGTCAACAACGCCGGAGTCGCGGCCCAGATGCCCTTCGACAAGATCACCGAGGAGGAGTGGGACCGGCTGAACAGCATCAATCAGCGAGGCCTCTTCTTCGCCGCCCAGGCAGCCGGCATCCACTTCAAGCAGCAGGGTTCCGGAAAGATCGTCAACATCAGCTCCTTCGCCGGCCACCAGGCCGTCGAGGAGTACCTGACCTACAACGCCACCAAAGCGGCCGCGATCATGATCACCCAGGTCATGGCCCTCGAGCTGGGCCCCTTCAACGTGAACGTGAACGCGGTCTGCCCCGGCATCGTGAGGACCGCCATCTGGGACACGCTCGACCCGGCGGTGTGGCGCAAGAACGAACAGAGCATCCCCCTCCGCCGCGGTCAGACACCCGAGGACATTGGCGAAGCCGTCGCCTTCCTCGCCTCCGAACGCGCCAGGAACATCACCGGCGCCATCCTGCCGGTGACCGGCGGTCTGGCCATGTTCTAGGCGCACGCCGCGGATCGACGCGTACACCGAGGCCGACTTCCACGCCCTGAGCAGGGCCCGGACAGGACAACACAACGAGTTCTCGAAAGACGAGGTAACCATGGGTTTCAATCGTGACGTCGCCACCGGCAGGAAGCCCCTGCTGGACGGGAAGATCGCCGTCATCACCGGCGGCGGAAACGGCATCGGCCGCGTCGCCGTCGGCATGTTCATCGAAGCGGGTGCCCTCGTGGTCACGAGCGACATCGATGCCGAGGCGCTGGACCAGGTCAAGAAGGAGTACGGCAACGCCGTCACCACTGTCGTCGCCGACATGGGGACGATCGAGGGCGTGCGAAGCGTCGTCGCGACCACGCAGGAGACGCACGGTCGCGTGGACGCGCTCTACAACAACGCGGGAGTGGGAGCACTCGCCGAGGGCCTGCTCCGGGTGCACGAGACGCCGTACGAGATCTTCGAGAAGACGATCCAACTGAACCTGTGGTCGGTCTTCGCCATGTCCCGCGAGACCATTCCCCTCATGCAGGGCACCGGCGGGTCGATCATCAACGTGGCCAGCATCAACGCCCAGGTCGCCATCCCCGGTTCCGTTTCCTACATCTCCGCGAAGGGCGGCGTGCTGTCGATGACGCGCAGCATCGCCTTCGACTACGCGGCCGACGGCATCCGGGCGAATGTCCTCGTCCCCGGCTACATAGACACCCGCATGGTGTCGGACTACACCAACAAGGCCCCCGATCCCGCGGCCGCCGTCAAGGAGGTCGGAGACGCTCACCTGCTGGGCCGTATGGGTGACCCCCAGGAGGTCGCGGCGGCGGCGCTCTGGCTCGCCTCCGACGCCTCGACGTTCATGACCGGTTCGGCGCTCACGGTCGACGGCGGTTACCTGGCCAAGTGAGACGTGCTCCACAGCAACGAAAGGGACCACCCGATGACCGACTCGTACGGCGACGACGTCGCCCGGATCACGCGACTCCGCTCGGAGTACTCATGGGCCTATGACTCGGCCGACGCCCATGCGTTCGCCCAGCTCTTCACACCCGACGGGGTATGCGCCCTCGGCGACTGGGGGGTCTTCCGCACGCGAGAAGAGATCGAGGCCGGCATCGCCGCGCAGACGGTCGCTCCCGACCCGCTCCCTGCCACCGTTCACTCCGTGACCACGCCGCGTATCACCGTCGACGGCGACACCGCGACGGGCAGTTGGTACGTCACGGTCTACCACCAGCCGCGCGAAGGCGACACGCAACCGGTGCGCTTCGTGGGGCGCTACTTCGACCGGTACCGCCGCCTTCCCGAGGGGTGGAGGTTCGAAAGCGTGCGGCTGGATCCCTACTGGTTCGTCGGTTACTGAATTCGTCGGTTACTGAGAACGCGCCTCGGCGACCGCAACGTCGCCGAGGGCAGGCCCTGGCGATCAGGGTAGCCAGTCGAGGTCAGGAGGCAGCGCCCCGGAGATGTCCTCCGTGTGCGGGCCGTGGAGCAGGTCGATCCGCAGCCGTGTCAGGCGCAGGAAGGCGATCCGCCACCCCTCGGGCGTGCGCCGGTACTCCTCGTCGTAGTAGCCGTACCCCCGGATGCCCGAGAGATCGGGAGAGGAGTTGCCCCGGAAGGATCGCGAGCCCGGGGGCCAGGTGAGGTAGTCCTGCATCGACCAGCGCGCTCGCACCAGGGAGTCGGGCTGTGCCCGAAATCGGGGCAGCGACCCTTGGTGCACGCTGCGTGCGCCGGTGAGCAGTCCGTCCACTCCGCGCACGAACGCGTCGGGCCCCTCGCCGCCGAATGCGAAGCCCTCGAAGCGGGCGTCGTCGGTGAAAAGCCCGCGCAGCCTTTCCCACTGCTGGCTGTCGACATAGAAGAAGTAGCGCGCCTTCAGGTCGTACGCGGCGTCACGCGCCGCAGCGTCCAGGGCCCGGTCCCGGGCCTCGTCCCGCCCATCGCGATGGGTGTCGTCAATCATCCCGCTCCTCATCACCTTCACCTGAAACGTGCAGATTATGAACTAGTCAGATCAATATATACACCTCAGCTGGTCGACGGCGTGAGAGCCCTCAAGGCAGGAGAACGAGATGACCTACGAGCCCGCCGCCTTCGCCGACCTGAAGGGGAGAACCGTCGCCGTGACCGGCGCAGCCCGGGGGATCGGCGAGGCGCACGTGCTGGCTCTGGTCCGCAACGGAGTGAACGTCCTCGCCGGAGACCTCGACGAGAGCGCGGTGGGAGCCACCGCTGAGCGACTGGGCGAGCAGTGCCGACACGGCGCCACCATTGTGCCGATGGGCATGGACGTCACCCGCGCCAAGGATCATCACGCACTCGCCGAGCGTGCATTCCAACGGTTCGGAACCCTCGACGGATGGATCAACAACGCGGGCGTCTACGGCCTCAACGGTGTACTGGAGACCTCCGGCGCCGAGTTCACCCGCATGCACGAGGTCCATGTCCTCGGGGCATCGTTCGGCGTCCAGGCCGCCGTGCCCGCGATGGGGAAATCGGGCGGCGCGATCGTCAACGTGGCCTCGATCGCGGCGTACGTCGTGCGCGCCCGGTCGGGCGCCTACTCGGCCTCCAAGGCCGCCGTGGAGCACCTCACCAAGTTCCAAGCCGTGGAGCTCGGCCCCCGGGGCATCCGCGTGAACGCCGTGGCCCCCGGCATGATCGACACCGGCATGCTCTCCTCGCTCACCGGGGAACCCGGGATGCCGCAGTCAGCGGTGGAGGCCGTACCGCTGCGCCGGATCGGCACCCCGGGCGAGGTTTCCGACACCGTCCTGTTCCTGCTCTCCGACGCCTCGCGTTTCGTGACGGGCCACACCCTCGTGGTCGACGGTGGCGGCCGCCACCGCTGAGCGAGGGGTTACCGGTTGCCGCGACGAAGCGCCGTCGGCGTCTGCCCGAACCAGCGCCTGCAAGCGCGCGTCAGTGCCGACTGTTCGGAGAAGCCCAGGGCGAGTGCCACGTGCGACATCGAGAGGGAGGACTCCGTGAGGTACTGGTGCGCGAGGTCCCTCAGCGCCTCGTCGCGCAAGTGATCGAAACCGGTTCCCTCCTCGGCCAGGCGACGCTGCAGCGTCCTGGGATGGAGTGCCAGCAGCCTCGCCACCTGCTCCAGGCTCGCTCCCGCGCGCCCGCCGGGAGTTCGAGCCATCGCGGTGCGGACGAGGTCGGCCGTGGACGAGCCGGGGGCCGGGTAGTTCGTGTCGAGATAGCTGGTCGCGATCCGGCGGATCGTCTCGTCGACGTCCTGGAGAGGGATGTCCATCAGACGCTCGTCGATGATCAGGGCGCCGTGCGCACGTTCGGGTCGCACTTCGGCTCCGAAGAACCGCACGTAGCTCGACAGCGGGGCGGCGGGCGAGTGCGGCAGCAGCACGGCCCGGGGCCGGTATCCGCTCCTGATGACGAGGCCGAGGAGTCGGTGGGCCGTGGCGAGGCTGAGATCCCACGTCTGGCGGGCGGGTGGGCAAGGGTCGAGCACTATGTCGAACCGCATCGCGACGTGACCTTGGAACTCCGGCCCCGCGGGAATCAGCGCCAGCGTGAGCGACGGGCTGTGCACGAACAGGTACTGCGCCGCGGTCTGGATCATCTCCCGCACGGTCGGTGTGTTCTGCAGGACCAGGGCCAGCGGACCGAGTGCGGTCGGATCCTGCGCGTGCGCCATGCGCAGACCGAAGTCCGGGCAGCGCAGACCTACCGCCGATGCCTCCAGCAGGTGCATCGCGGCGCGCGCGGGAACCAGGGCGTCCTCGTCCTCCAGGGCGTGCCCGGGAAGGCGCGCCGACGCGAGCAGGGCATCCGCGTCCCCGCCGAGTTCGCGGACCAGACTCGCCCAGCCCCGCAGGGTTGCGGCCCGCACCAGTGGTTCCATGTCGCGCAAGGTAAAAATTCTGTCGCCTGCTGTCAAGCAAACCCAGGGTGTGCCGCGCCACACTCACTGCTGGCGCCAGTTACTTCAGGTAGCGGACGCGCCTCTGCGAGCCCAGGGACGGGCTCGCCGGCCAGTGGGTCACGTGCCAGGTCCGGCCGCCGGGACGCGTCGCGGACAGGGCAGGGTGACCGCCCGACTTCAGTCGGGCTGCTGTGCCGCGCCTACCCGCCATCGACCTGCGGCCCCGTCCGCCCCCATGGAAGGCATCGAGCCGCGTGAACGCATTCGCAGACAGGGTTGCCGTCATCACGTCCGCCTCGTTGCCCATCCTTCGGTAGATGCGGAGCCAGCCGGGCCCACGCCTCATTCGTCAGATCACCCCTCCCCATTGCCGAGCACGACGACCCGAACACCGGGCAGTCACATGATCCGCCGGCAGAAACCACGTGAGGATGCGATGTCGACAGCAAACACCCCCCAGCATGCACACTCGCGGCGGGCCTTCGTCGCCGGCGCGACCGCGGCCGGCCTCAGCGCCATCCTGGTGTCCCACGTCCCCCAGGCGGCAGCGGCCACCTCGGATCCGGTCAAGCTCGTGTGCGCCATCCGACGTCGGCCGGACCTGTCGCCCGCCGAGTTCTACCACTACTGGCTGTACAACCACGGGCCGCTCGCCAGAAAGCAGGTCAAGAAGCTGGGGGGTAACCGCTACGTCCAGAGCCACACGAACAACGCGGCCCTCAGTAACGTCATCGCCACGTCGCGCGGCCAGGTAGGCCGGGCTCTCGACGGTGTCACCGAAGTCTGGTTCCCCTCGCGCGAGGCGCTGGTCAAGGCGCTCGCCTCGCCTGAAGGGGAGCAGGCCAACCTCCGGCTCGCTGAGGATGAGAGGAACTTCATCGACCTGCCGCGGTCCTCGTACTTCTTCACCAAGGAATACGTCCTGCTCGGCTAGACGACAGGGAGGTATCCGAATAATCCGGTAAGTCGATTATTTGCCAGGCTTGTCCAGCCCAACCTCGGAGCCGCCCGAGCCGGAACGGACAGAGCACGACGGACAACGAAAGTGACCGCCGGTCGGCAACCCGCTGTCGCGCGCTCTTCGGGAGCGGGCTCTGGACGCCGGGATGACCGAGCACCGACGGCCCTCGCGGCACGAGCGCTTCCGCGGCACCAGCGACCGGCAGCACCACCGACCGACCGACGCGGACAACTCGGACACGACGCGCCCGAACATCACAGCATCCATGAGGTAGAGGAGAGCCGCCGATGCCCACCCCTCCGACCAGTCCGCTCCTGCGTCCCTTGCAGATCGGCACGCTCACCGTGCCGGGGCGGCTCTACAAGTCGGCGACCAGCGAGACGCGTGCCACCGACGACGGGTACGTGACGGACGAGCTGCTCGAGTTCTACGAACCCATGGCGCGGGCCGGGACCCCGCTCATCGTGACCGGGAACCTCTACGTCTCCCTGCAGTCCAAGTCCGCGGGACGTCAGGCCGGCATCGACGACGACGGCAAGAAGGCCGGCCTGCGGGACTGGGTCGACCTGGCGCACAGCGGCGGCAGCCTCCTGATCGCCCAGCTCAACCACGGTGGCCGCCAGATGGTCAGGTCGGCGGACCCGGGCAAGGCACCGGTGTCCGCGTCCACGGTGCGTGAACCGTTGTACGGGACGAAACCGCGGCCACTGCGCCGGGACGAGATCCCGGCCGTGGTGGAGACCTTCGCGGCCGCCGCGGAGCGGGCCCAGGAGGTGGGCTTCGACGGGGTGCAGATCCACGCCGCCCACGGCTACCTGCTCAGCCAGTTCCTCACCCCGCACACCAACCGCCGCACCGACGAGTACGGCGGCAGCCTCGACAACCGGATGCGCCTGCTGCTCGAGGTGTTCCGCGCGATACGTACCCGCGTCGGCGACGACTTCCCCGTACTGCTCAAGCTGAACGGCACGGACATGCTGCCGCTGCGCCGGGGGGCGACGACCGCCGAGCTCGTGCGCGTCGCCAAGGTGCTGGAAGGCGAAGGCGTCGACGCGGTGGAGATCTCCAGGGCGCACTACGAGTCGTGGCCGGGCATGATCCTGGGGCACTACAAAGGGTTCATCCGCGGGCAGATCACCGAGGGCTCGGGGATGTCGATGACTCGTCGGCGACGCCTGGCGATGCTCGCCGCGGCCCCCGTCATCGAACGCGTCGCGGAACGTCTCGCACCCGGCGGCGAGGGCTTCAACCTCCCCCAGGCCGAGCGGTTCACCGCGCAGTTGGGCATCCCGGTGATCTGCGTCGGGGGGTTCCACACGAGGGAAGGGATGGAGTCGGCCATCGACGGCGGGCGCTGCGATGCCGTCTCGGCGGCCCGTGCCATGATCGCCGACCCCTTCCTGTTCAAGAACATGCAGGACCCCATGCCGGGCCGGCCGGTGTGCGAGTACCGCAACGGATGCATCGCCCGTTTCGGCGGCAAGCCGATCGACTGCTACGTCGAGCCGATCCGCATCCAGAAGAACCACATGCTGCAACGGACGGAGCAGGCGTGAACCACATCCCGAGCGACCACGAGCCCCTTGGCACCCGCCCGGGCAGCCCGATCACCGGGAGTAGGACCTCTCCTGTGCCGACCACCTCGGGAATCTTCCCGGTGTGGCTCCGCGAGGACCTGACGCGAGAGGCCGCCCTCCAGTACTGGAAGGGACCGCACGCGCAGATCGTCGCGCGGCTGCCCAGCATCGCCGAGTACCTCCAGCATCACTTCTCCCCCACCGATCACGGCTACTGGCCCGCGTCTCCCACGGTGGGCACCGCCGTACCCCCGAGCTGGCGCTGCGACGGCATCGCCGAGGTCCGGATGGTGAGCATGGCCGGCGCGCTCACCATCCCGGTCCACATGCGGGAGGTGTACCTCGACGAGCAGAACGTCTTCGACCGGGTTCTCGGAAACCTGACCGGACCACGAGCAGGCCGCTGGTGGACCGACGGCCACGACGCCGGCGTCGGCCACCGCACCGTCCTTCTGCTGCGCCGACGTCGGGGAGTGAGCCGCCGCCCGTTCCGCAGGTACGTCCACGACCGCATCGGCCCCGCGCTCCACGAGGCGGGCGCGCACGACCTGCGCACGTACACGTTCCTGCCCTGGACCTCGCTTCCACACCCCACGCCCGGCATCTCGCACGACAATCCGACCTTCCGCCGCTACCACGGATGTGTCGTCCTCGGAGCCGACAGCCGCGCCGCCATGGAGGAGATCCTGACGTCCAAGCCCGTCGCCGGTCTCGTCGCCGATCAGCACACGGTCATGACAGCCGTCCACGCATTCACCGTCGAGCACACCGAGCCGGTCATCAGGACAGGCCCGCCGGTCCGGCCCTGACACACCACCCGTGGAGTTGGGCGAGTTCGGTCGGTCGACGACGGCGCCGGCGTCCTACGGGCGCCGGCGCCGGGCTTCGGGGCAAGGTCGCGGTCGTGACTGCAAACGAACGACGAACAACAAGGAGAAGCAATGAGCGACCGGGAGGACGTCACCTTCGAGTCGGGCGGTGAGAGGTGTGCGGCCTGGCTTTATCCCGCCAAGAGCCCTTCGAGCCCGATCGTGGTCCTTGGCCACGGCCTCGGCGCGATCCGTGAGATGCGGCTCGACGCGTTCGCCCAGCGCTTCGCCGACGCAGGCTACGCCTGCCTCGTGTTCGACTACCGCAACTTCGGCTCGAGCGGCGGCGAGCCGCGCCAGCTGCTCGACATCAAGCGCCAGCTGGACGACTGGGCGGCCGCGATCGGCTACGCGCGGACCGTGGATGGCGTCGATCCCGAGCGGGTCGTGCTCTGGGGAACCTCGTTCGGCGGAGGCCATGTGATCGTCGCCGGCGCCCGCGATCGGCGCGTCGCCGCGATCATCTCGCAGTGCCCGTTCACGGACGGTCAGGCGTCGGTTCGGGCGGCGAACCCGCTGGGCCTGGCCAAGGCCACCGGGCTTGCGCTTCGCGACGCCGCAGGGGCACTGCTCGGGCGCGGGCCGACGATGGTGGCGACAGCTGGGCCACCGGGCTCGGCCGCGCTGATGGCGACGCCCGACGCCGAGCCCGGCTATCTGGCCATCGCCCCCGACGGGGCACCGTTTCGCAACGAGGTCGCAGCCCGCTTCGCGCTTCACGTCGGGTTCCATCGCCCCGGCAGGCAGGCGGTGAACCTGGGCTGCCCGGCGCTGTTCCAGCTGTGTGAGAGCGACAGCGTCGCGCCGGCGAAGGCGGCGGAGAAGGACGCGCGCAAGGCACCGAAGGGCGAAGTCGTCACCTATCCCTACGGGCACTTCGACATCTACGTCGGAGCGCCGTTCGAGCACGTCGTGGCCGACCAGCTCGCGTTCCTGGGACGCCACGTACCGGTCGCCGACCGGCAGGAGCTCGCCTGACGTTTTCAACTCGCGTTACGCACTCGACGGCCGTGCGGTCGCGATCCCGGGCTCGACCGGTGGGCTGAGCAACGCGCCTGCGCGCGACGTTCGCGCGCGGGGGCCGCCAACGTCTCCCCGCTCGCCTCGACAGCCAGGCGATCGCCCTGCCGTGCGACCGGGATCGGTATGACCGCGGCGCGGCGGCTGGGCGGAGGGGGCGCCGTCCGCGACCTCTCCTCGCTCCAGGACGCGATGGACGGGGCGGGCGGGGCGGACGGTCCCCCGGGTCGGACCCGGGTGACGTTCGTCGCGATGATCCTCTCGCGGGATCCCGGCTCCCGAGCCCGCCCCGTTCTTCGTCGGCCTCGTGGTGCCCGCAGCAACGCACTGATGGCCGGCCGCAAGCTCAGACCGTGCTGCTGGACACGGGCGACTCGGGAGACGCGCCGGCCTTCTCCGAGGCGGCCGCCGTGGGGCTGCGTTCCGTGGACGCGGCGACGGCGAGGGCGCTGAGCACGCCGACACCGATCACGAGCAGCAGGATCAGACCGAGACCGCCGCGCTGCGCGGCCAGCAGCGAGGCGAGGATGACGGGAGCGAAGCCGCCGCCGATCGTCGAGGCGCCCTGGTACCCCAGTGATGCGCCCGTGTAGCGGGAACCGGTGCTGAACTGCTCGCTGAGAAACGCTCCGCACGGGCCGAACATCGGCGCGATGACCAGCCCGTACATGAGCACGAAGCCGAGCATCGTCAACGCGGTGCTGCCTGTGCCGATGAGCCGCAGGAACGGGTAGGTGAAGAGGGCGCCGGCGACCATGCCGAAGATCAGGGTCGCCCTGCGGCCGTACGTGTCGGAGAGGGCTCCCGCCGCGATCTCGGCCGCGACACAGACGACGGCACCGGCGACCTGGATCCCGAGGACGGAGGAGACGTCGAGTCCGTTGTCCCGGGCGTAAGTGAGGCCGAACGAGCCGACGACGCTGTTGAAGGTGAACGGGGCGAGGAGTGCGAAGAAGGCCAGGAGGAGGGACCGGGGGGCGCGGATCACCTCCCACAGCGGGACCTTCGGCGCCTCACCGCTCTCCTTCTGCCGGCGCTGCTCCTCGACGAACAGCGGGGACTCCGAGATCCGCAACCGGGTCCAGAGACCGATGGCCACCAGAACGGCACTCAGCAGGAAGGGGATGCGCCATCCCCAGGCCATGAACTGCTCTTCGGGAAGCAGGGAGAAGAGTCCGAGTACGCCGGCCGCCAGCGCCGTACCGGTCGGCCCGCCGGCGTTCGCGAAGCTCGACGCCAGGCCCCGACGGTGCGTCGGCGCGTGCTCGTAGGCCATGAGTGACGCTCCTCCCCACTCGCCACCGACCGAGATGCCCTGCATCACACGCAGGGTGATCAGCAGGATCGGGGCCAGCATGCCCGCTTGGTTGCTCGTGGGAAGCAGGCCGATGAACGTGGTGGAAGCGCCCATCAATATCAGCGTGACCACGAGGACCGACTTGCGGCCGACCTTGTCGCCGAAGTGTCCGAAGATCAGCGCACCGAGCGGGCGGCTGACGTAGCCGACGGCCAGAGTGCCCAGCGAGGCGATCGTGCCGGCGACCGGGGAGAGGTTGCTGAAGAAGAGCTCGCCGAAGACCAGGCTGGCCGCCGTGACGTAGAGCAGGAAGTCGTAGTACTCGACCATGCTGCCGAGATAGCTGGCCAGGATCACCCGTCGCAGCTCATTGGTATTGGACGGTCCGGGGCGGACCGTCTCGTTCTTCGTGGACCCCATCACTTCTCCGTGTGTAAATAACGCACTTCGGTGTGCGTACTGTGCTACATGGATCGTGAGTGGTCGCCGTCACCGTGTCAACGGACGTGCACGGTTGAATTGCCGCCCGCTAACGGGTACGGCCTCCGCGGAAACCTGCAGAAGCGTCAGCCACAGGCCCCATCTGACCTGCGGAAATACCCCTTCCGGGCCGGCGCTCTGCCAAGCAGACGGGGGCTCACTCCACGAGTGCCGTCACGCCGCCCGCGGCGATGGTCAGGCCGAGGGTGGTCACGACGGCGGCGGAGACGACCGGCAGCCACTGAACGAGCGGGCTGTCGCCGGAGCGTCGGAAGCGCTCCACCCTGGTACGGGCGCTCACCAGCACCAGGCCCAGTCCGACGAGGACCCCGGCCAGACCTGCACTGAAGGAGACGATCATGGTCAGGCCGAGTGCCGTGCGGCCCAGACCGATGGCCAGCAGGAGGACACTCAGCGCCTCGGGGCACGGGATGATCCCGCCGGACACACCCATGGTGGCGATGGAGCGGAAGGTGGTGGGCAGGGTGGGCGGGTGGTGAGGCGAGGCGTGTTCATCGGCGTGGCTGTGGCTGTGGCTGTGGTCATGGCTGTGGCCTTGGCCGTGGCTGTGGTCATGGCTGTGGCCGTCTGCGTGCTGCTGGTCGGTGTGCTGCCTCCAGCGACGCCGCAGCAGTCGTGCCCCGAGGATCAGCACTACGGTCCCGCTGACGACTTCCAGCACCGGCACCAATACCTCCGGCACCACGAAGTGCCCCGCGAGAAGTACCGCCGTACCGAGTGCGATCACGGAGGCCGTGTGCGTGAAGGTGATGACCGCTCCGAGGATCACCGCCTGCTTCGACGTGCTGTGGGCGCCGACCAGATAGGAGGCGAGGAGGGTCTTGCCGTGGCCGGGAGTCAGGGCATGGAAGGCGCCGAGCAGGGCGCAGGTGCCGAGCAGGGCGAGCAGGGTCCAGGGGGACGACTGGGGCGAGCGAAGGGCGCTGAGCATGGCGCCCCCGCCGGAGTCCGCCGCCGTCTGTACCGATGCCTTGTCCGGACTCCCCGGGCTCGGTGACCCGGCGAGCCCGGCGAGTGTCATCGTGATCGTGCGTCCCCCGTCCCCGCGTTCGATGCCCGCCGGGTGCACCGGATGGCGGGCCGCGACCAGCACGTCTTCCTGCACGGTCGTGCGGGCGCCGGGGTCGTACGCGTTGGTGAAGGTGACGGCGCGGGCGCCGGCCGGAAGATCGGCCACCGCCTCGACGCTCACAGCGCCCCCGGCCGCCGCCAGCAGTTCGTACGGCGGATACGTACTCCCCGTCACCTTCAGCGCGACGGCCCGCCCGTCCACGTGGACCTCGAGTGCCGAGGTGACGCGCCGCATGTGTGCGGCCGTCTCGGCGGAGCCGAACTCCCCGTTCCCGTCGGTGTCGACGGTCCGGGCGAAGGCGGGGGCCACCAACACGCCGGGTGTGAGGTCGAGTTGCACCTCCAGGCGCGACGCGGTCGGTGTCAGGTAAGCCTGTTGCAGCACTTCGTCGGTCGGGTGGGCCGCGGCGGGCGCGGCGGCGAGGCCCGACCCGGCGGCGGCCAGCACGAGGGCTGCCGTCCACCGGGCCAGGCGGCGTGCGAGGGTCACCGGTCAGTCCTCGGCGCCGTAGTCGTTGCCGTTCTCGCGGTAGATGGAGTGGATGTGGGTGATGCCGCCCGCGTTGGCGCCCGAGCCCTGCTGGTGGGCGAACTCGATGGTGAAGTCGGGGCTCTGGACGCGGTAGTAGACCGGCTGGTTGGCGGCCGTGGAGCCGGACCAGGCGAAGTAGGTCTGGTCGAGGCCGGCTTGTGCGTCTGCCAGTTTCGCCGCGGCCTGTTCGGTGTTGAGCGGCGTGATCCACTCGTTGATGAGGTTGAGCAGCAGTGTCTTCTGGGCGCTGGTGAAGGTGGACGCCTGGACGCCGTCGTAGGCGAGGGTCTTTCCGTCCTGGCCGGCGCCGAGGACGATCTCCTTCACCGGCGTGTCCAGGATGGCGGCGGCCAGCTGTGTGGAGTTGAGCGACTGGAGGACCGTGTACGCCTTGTCGGTCTCACCCACCAGCGGTTCGACGGTCGCACCGGACTTCGTGTAGTACGCCGGCTGTGCTCCCCACAGGGTGGGGCCCAGGGTCATGGTGTCGCCGGACAGGGTGATGTTGACGGCGAGGTGGTGGCCGCCGTACTGGAGGGTCCACTTGCCGGTCGCGGACGGGGTGCCCAGGATGCGGATCCAGTAGTGGTCCGCGCCGAAGTCGAGGTCGATGCCGCCCTGTGCCTTCAGGACGCCGTCGCCGTAGGTGATGCCGGTGACCTGTTCGAAGCCCGCCGGGCTGAGCGCGGCCGCCAGGATGTTCAGTACGGCGGTCTGCTGGGCGGAGGTCAGCGAGTCCATCCGCAGGCCCGCGCGCGTGTACAGGGCGTCGGGCAGGTTCGACCATTTCGAGAGGTTGGCCTGGGTGCGGGTCGCCTGGACGGCCGTCTTCTGCGACGAACTCAGGGTGCCCAGGAAGGTATTGACCGCGGTGAGGACCTGCGAGGCCGCCGTGGCGGCCGCGTCCGTGCTGGACGTGCTGGACGTCGGCGCGGCGGCGGACGGCGCGGCGGCGCCGGAGGCGCAGGTCACGACCAGGGCCGTGGCTGCGACGGCCGTGGCGAGGCGGTACTCGATGTGACGCAGTGACAACGTGGTCTCCAATGTGGGGGACGGCGTGGGCGCGCACGACCACGCCGCATTTGAGGCGAGCATGTCAACAGCGGCAGTGCGAGTATGCCAGATATTTCGTCAACAATTCTGTCAACCAATGCATTGGCCAATAATCAGCGGCCGGTGGTCAGTGGCCGACAGTCACAGGCAGTGCACAGCCGTGGCCGGCACGGCGCCACCTCCGGTCGGCACGGTGGTCGGATCGTCAAAGATCCGGTCTCGGCCCACCTGGACGGCCCCGTGGAGCGTGGCATCGGCCCCGAGGACGCCGACGGAAACATCAAACCCCACGGCCGACATGGCGGTACGGCGCCCGGTGAGCCGGGCGTCGATACCCGGAGCCAGCCAGGGCGCCCAGTCCGCGAGGTAACCGCCGAGGATGGCCGCGCCGGCGTCGGCCGCGCTGGCGACGGCCAGCATCGCGGCGCCCAGGGCGTGTCCGGCATCGTGGAGGGCCGCAACCGAGCGCGGCTCCCCGGACCGGAGCCGGCGGTCCAGTTCGGCACGGACGGCAGCGGCGTCCTGACCTGGGGTGAATCCACCCAGCCCGGCAGCGGTGGTCAGGGATCCGAGGCCGAGGTAGGTCACCAGGCAGCCGCTTGAGCCGCACTTGCAGGGGGGTCCGTCGAGGGACACCGGGATGTGTCCTATCTCGCCGGCCATGCCGTGGCTGCCGGCATGGATGCGGCCCCCGATCAGCAGGCCGCCGCCGACTCCGACGTCGGCCCTGACGTAGGCGACGGTGTCGGGGTGGGCGGATCCCGTGGCGGCCAGGGCGTGGTACTCAGCCAGCGCTGCCATGTTGGCGTCGTTTACCACCTCGACCGGGCACTGGAGGTCGGGCAGGCGTCCGGTGACGAGGGCCGCCAGGTCCGTCGTGCCCCAGCCGAAGGGGATGGCGGCGGCGACCAAGCCCCCGACCACCGGCCCGGGCACGGCGATCACCACCCGGCCCAGGTGCACGCCGTCGACCTGGGCGATGGCGCGTGCGACGACCTGGGCGATCGCCTCGGCCACCAGTTCGGGCTCGCCGGGAGGGGCCTGGTGCGAGGCGCGTTCGGTGAGGACGGCCGAGCCCGCGAGGTCCGCGACCCTCAGCCGGATGTCCCACCGGTTCACCTGCACGGCCACCGTCCACACCCGCTCGGGAACGAGCCGCAGCAGACGGCGCGGGCGCCCCCGGCCGGCCGAGACCGCGGCGCCGGCCTCCTCCACCAGCCGCCGCTCGACGAGATCCGCGACCAGCGCCGTCACCGAGGCGTGTACCAGTCCGGTGGCGGCGGCGATCTCGGTGCGCGCACAGGGACCGTGCGCCTCGATGTGCCGGAGCACGAGGGACAGATTGGCGCGGCGCACATCGGCGGAGTCGGCAGGGCGGTTCACGTAGCGATTGTCCCTGATCTGCTCTGGTACGGTGGAACAAAATTTTTCAGGCTCTGAAAAATATACTCGCCGGACCGGTCCACACCTCGGCCCACCTGGGAATTTCCTGTGGAAACCATGGAAAAGCTGAGCATTTCCTGTAAAGTCAGGTAAATTGTTGACGATCTTCCCGAAGCGTCATTAGGTTCCTGAATGCCAACACAACGGGCAGAAGAAACCGCGTGATGAGGAGAGAGACCGTGCAGCACAGGGCAATCAAGCGAAGGAACGTCGTCATCGGGATCGGCGCGACCGCCGGTGTCGCGGCAGTCGGCGGCATCGCGATGACGGCGCAGGCGTCGGACGAGAAGAAGGACTCCACGACGTCCTCGGACGCCCTGGTCTTCGACAAGGACGACTACACGGAGCTAACGGAGACGATCGCCGACGCTGCCGGCACCGACCACTCGGTGACGTACCACTTCTACAAGCCCCGCAACTACGTCACCAACCCGAGCGACTCCGACCACCAGAGCCTGGTGGTCAGCGTCCCCGTCAAGATCGACGGCAAGGCGGTCGACGCTTCCAAGGCGCCGATCGTCCTGGCGAACGCGGTGGGCGCCTACATGCCGTCGAGCGTCGCGACGGCCACCGGCGTGGGCCAGGCCGCGCTGGAGATGGGCTCCATCGGCGGCGGGAGCGGCGGAGCGCCCTCCGGAATGCCCAGCGGAATGCCGTCAGGCGGCCCGGGCGCGGGCGGCACGGGGGCCATCAATGGCATGGTCAATCTCGCAAAGCTGGCCCTGGTGGCGGGTTACGTCGCCGTGGAGCCCGGCACGCGGGGCCGCAGCCTCACCGACTCGGACGGCACCTACTACGGCACGGCCCCGGCGGTCATCGTCGACCTGAAGGCCGCCGTGCGGTACGTGAAGTTCAACAAGGGCCGCATCCCGGGCAACACCGACCGGATAGTCTCCACCGGAACGAGCGCCGGCGGTGCCGTCTCCGCCCTGCTGGGCGCGTCCGGCGACAGCAAGATCTACGCCAAGTACCTCAAGGAAGCGGGCGCCGCCGACGCCTCCGACGCGATCTTCGCGACCGGCGCCTGGTGCCCGATCACCGACCTGGAGCACGCCGACGGCGCCTACGAGTGGAACTGGGGCACCAACGTCACCCAGTCCACCGGCAAGGTCGTCGACCAGGCGGTGTCGAAGGAACTCCAGTCGCAGTTCGCCGAGTACCAGGCGTCCCTCAAGCTGCGCGGCCTGAACGGCTACGGCGCCCTGACGGCCCGCAACTACGACGACTACCTGCTCACCACCTACCTCCAGGCGTCCGCGACCAAGTACCTCACCGACTTGTCGGACTCCGAGCGCGAGACCTACCTGGCCAAGAACACCTTCATCACCTGGTCCGGCGGCAAGGCGACCTTCACCTGGGAGGACTACCTCACCCACGTCGGCGCCCGGAAGAAGACCACCCCGGCCTTCGACGCCTTCGACCTGTCCGCGGGCGAGAACAACGAGTTCGGCACCGGCACGACCGAGTCCC
Source organism: Streptomyces sp. NPDC002623 (assembly GCF_053592635.1). Classification (NCBI taxonomy): domain Bacteria; kingdom Bacillati; phylum Actinomycetota; class Actinomycetes; order Kitasatosporales; family Streptomycetaceae; genus Streptomyces; species Streptomyces sp. NPDC002623. Next base: position 416,748 of record NZ_JBSFWB010000005.1, read on the forward strand.
GCCACTTCACCGCGTACAGCGCCAAGAACGACAGCACGGGTCTCAGCACCAAGCGGGTCGCGAGCGACATCCCCGACCTGCTGAACCTGATGAACCCGATGTACCACCTGCTCGAGAAGCGCAACCAGAACCGCTCGAAGCACTGGTGGATCCGCCTGGGCACCAGCGACACCGACACCTCGCACGTCATCGCCGCCAACCTCGCCGCCGCTGTGGACAACCTCGGCGACGACGTCAACCACTCGTACTACTGGGACCAGGGTCACGCCACCAACGTCGACCCCGGCGACTTCATCACGTGGGTCGCCAAGGTCACCGGCCACAAGAAGTAGCCCGTCAGGAGCAGCCGTCCATCTCTTAGGACGCCCCCACGACGGCGCGGCGGCGGCTTGGAAGGTGAGGCCCCACCGCTCTTCCACAGCTGTGGGGCCTCGACGTGCGCGACGCGGACGGTCCGCCTCAGGGGCGGTTGAGGTCCTCGTACACGGTGAGCAAGCCGCGCACCGCGCCGCCGACAGCAGCGACGTACATCCGCAGGACGTGGTCGAGGTCCTCATCCGGGTGGGTCAGCCACCAGTGGCCGAGCTGCTCGCCGATACCCGAGATGACGTGAGCGGACGCCAGGAGGCTTGGCCGATCGAGCCCCACGGCATGGGGCGAGGCAACGTCGGCGATGCGCTCGACGGTGTGCCGGCGGAGCTTGATCAGCTGCTCGGCCATGTCGCCGCCGAGACCGGAGGAGGAGGTGAACAGCAGCGCCCACCGCCGCGGGTTATTGGCGACGAGCTCGAGAAAGACGCGCCCTCCGGCGGTGATCAACTCGTCCATGTCGCCACCGGCCGTCGAGATCGCCGCGGCAAGGGTGTCCTCGAACTCCTGCCGGGCTCGTCGCACGCACGCCACGAAAATGCCCTCTTGTGATCCGTGGTGTTGATACACGACCGGGCGGCTGACGCCGGCGGCACGGGCGATGTCCTCGACGGAGACGCCTTCGTAGCCGCGCTCGGTGAACAGATTCTCGGCGACGTCGAGCAGCTGCTGTTCCCGCTGCTTGCCGGTGAGACGTCGGCGTGCTGCGACGGCCACGTGTCCTCCGAATGCTTCCGTGCCTGGGCGGGCTCATTGACAAATTCAACTTACGAAACGTAACTTACGAGCCGCAAGTTACACATCGTAACCTGGCTGCACTGGGAGTCTCGCATGAAACTGGGCATCGACCGGGGGTCGCTGGTCGCGTGGGACCCCGACAGCGAGGAGTGGGTCGTTGTCGGCGAACCGTGGAATCACGACCTGCCGGCCTTCCTGGCTGACGGCGAAGAAGCGGTGCGGAATGCCGAGCGCACGTTCACCAATCCGGAGCGAGTCCCGGGCCGGGCGCCGAGCGGGCTGCCGTTCACTCCGGCTTCCCTGCGCGCGTTCGCCCTGTGGGAGTCCCACATGATCAATGGAGCGAAGGGCATGGTCGCCGCGTTCGGCTCCCCGGGCATCCGTCGACTGGTGCGGGGCTTCGAAGCGGTGACCGGTCGCGTTCCGCCCCCCTTGAGGCCCAGGGCCAACTACTACAGCGAACCGCAGTTCTACATGGGCAATCACCGCTCGGTGCTGCCGGACGAAGCCGAGGTGGCATGGCCGTCGTTCACCCAGGTCCTCGACTTCGAGCTGGAGTTGGGCGTCGTCATCGCCCACGAGGTCAGGGACTGCACGCCGGCCGAGGGACTGGCGGCCATCGGCGGCTTCGTCGTCATGAACGACTGGACCGCCCGCGACATCCAGTGGAACGACACCCGGCGCGGCACGTTCGGCGGCGTGGTGAAGGCCAAGACGTTCGCCGGCGCCATGTCGGCGGTTGTGGTGACGGCCGACGAGGTACTGCCTCGGTGGCGCGAGCTGACCGGCCGAGTGCTGGTCAACGGGGAGGTGTGGGCGCAGAGCAGCACCGCCTCACCCCTGCATGACCTGGGGGCAGCCGTCGCCTATGCCGCACGCGGCGAGTCCGTCGGCCCCGGCGAGGTCCTGTCCAGCGGCACCCTGCCGGGCTGCTGTGGGCTGGAGATGCGCCGCTTCCCCCGCCCTGGCGACGAAGTTCGCCTCGAGCTCGAGTTGGGAGCCGGGAAGCCGGTCACGGTGACCAACACCCTCGGCGCGCGCCCGCGCCGTGCCACACAGGCTCGGCACACAGAGGTGGCACGTCGGAAATGATTCCCCCAGAGGGCCCACATCGACAGACCCTGTTGGCCTTCGCCACTACAGGCGGCCTGAGCAGCACCACATCACACCGCACCGGCGCCACCGCCGACGGCTTACCGAACTGGCCCACCAGCTCGTCAAGTTAAGCGTCGGCGGCCGAGGGCAGGCAACGGTCGCACCACTCGCGATTGTTAACACTTTTGGCTCAAATCTTGCCCACAAGAATGCGAACCGGCTAGCGTCGCCGCTACGTGACCTTGGTCGGCGTCCGGGACCCCGGACCGGCCGGACGGGTTCCGGCCGCATGGGCACGCGTCCGGCGTGACGTCCCTTTCCCCGTTTCTGTGCCGCTGTGCGCGGCATGCCCTCACTATTGGAGAACGGCCTTGTCCTTGCGTCACCTTCCTCATGTCCGCTCCGGCGCCGCGCATAAGGCCCGCCTCGCCGCGAGTATCGCGGCCGTGCTCGTGTTCGGGACGGCATGCTCGTCCTCCGGCACCGACTCTCAGAGCGCGACGGGGTCGGCCGGCTCCAGTGCGTCGTCTGCCACCACCCCGTCCGACTCCACCTCGGCGGGCGACGCGAATTACGACGCGACGACGAGCGGCAAGGCGTCAGCGGCGGTCCTGTCGGCGACCAAGGCGTTCCTCACCACGTTGAGCTCGGCGCAGAAGACGTCGGTCACGGGTGAGTGGACCCAGGCCAACCTGTCCCAGTGGTCGAATCTGCCCGACCAGCTGTTCCAGCGTGCGGGTCTGCGGATGGACACCCTCAGCTCGGCCCAGCAGGCCGCGGTGCTGAAGATCCTCAAGGCTGCGCTCAGTGAAGAGGGGTACGAACAGGTCACCCGGATCACCTACGGCGACGGCGTTCTGAAGGACCAGGGTGGCATTGACCTGGACTTCGGAGCCGACCACTACCACGTCCGGATCCTGGGGACGCCGTCCGCCACCGGCAAGTGGACGCTTCAGTACGGCGGCCATCATCTGGCCGTCAACGTCACCATGGCCGGAAAGCAGATGACGCTGGCGCCCACCTTCTGGGGCGCGCAGCCGGCGTCGTACACCAAGGGCAGCAGCGAGACCGAGCCCCTGAGCGGGGAGACCAAGAAGGCATTCGCCCTGGTCGACTCCCTGGACGCGACGCAGCTCAAGGCAGCTGTTCTGCCCACGGCCGTCACGGAGATCGTGCTGGGCGCGGGACAGGACGGGAAGACCCTGGCCGCAGAGGGCGTCAAGGCGTCCACCTTCACGGCCGAGCAGAAGACCCTGCTGCTCGACCTGGTCGACGAATGGATCACTCCGCTGAACGAGGAGCAGGCCGCCGCGAAGCTGGCGGCGGTGAAGAAGAACCTGGCCGACACCACTTTCGCCTGGTATGGGTCGACCGAGATCGGAAACCCGATCTACTACCGGGTGCAGGGCCCGACCTTCACCATCGAGTTCGCCCACCAGCAGGGCCAGGGCGCCAACGCGGGCGGCATCACCCACATCCACTCGATCTACCGCGAGCCCGGCAACGACTACGGCGCGGGACTGACTTCGTGAGGTGCACACGGCACCTGGCCCGGTGGGCGGCAGCACTCACGCTGTCGGCCACCGGGCTGGCCCTTCTGGCGTCGCCCGCGCAGGCGCACCCCACCGACGAGACCGTTCAGCAGGCGTATCTGACGCCCACCGCCTCGGGCCTCTCGGTACAGCTCGACCTCACACCGGGCGTGCTGGTGGCGCCCGCCTTCGCCCGGGCCGTGGACACGAACGGCGACCGACAGCTCAGCGCCGACGAGAAGACCGCACAGGTCGAACTGGTGGCGTCGGCTCTGCGGCTGCGCGTGAACGGCCGAACCGTTCCCCTCACGGTGACCGGGAGCGCCCATCCCGCCTACGAGCTGCTGGCCGCCGCCGGCGGCACCGTGACCGTCGAGCTCGCGGCCGTGCTGCCGGAGGGCAGCCGAGACGTCGTCTTCACCGACGAGTACGCCCCTCCAGGACGGACCACGGTCCAGATGGACGTCCTGGTCGCCGACGCGGATCCCGCGACCCTGGGCGGCATCACGCACGCGGACGGGGGACGTGAGATCACCCTCGCACTCGAACAGGCAGGCACGCCGACCGGCCGTCCGACACCTGCCCGCTCCGCCCCCACCAGTGTGGAGACGTCCAACGGCACGACCATGCTCCGCGCGCTGCGCACGCCGCTGGCCTCCCCCTGGGCCCTCCTCGCTCTGATCAGCACCTGCGCCCTGCTCGGCGCGTTGCACGCTCTCACCCCCGGCCACGGCAAGGCCCTCCTCGCCTCCTACCTGGTCGGTGCCCGCAGCACGCCCCGCCAGGCCGTCAGCCTCGGCGCCGTCATCACCGTCACGCACACGGCCGCCGTCGTGGCGATCGGCGTCGTGGCGCTGGCCGCGGGCCACTACGTCGTCCCCGGCGTCCTCGTCCCCGCCCTGGAGGTCGTCTCGGGCATCGCCGTGCTCATCGTCGGAGTACGGCTCCTGATCCGCCGTTGGCGACAGCGCCACAACCCTCACCACCACCATCACCATCACGGACACCACCACACACACAACGACCACGCCCTAGCCGATCACGACACTCCCGCCGCCGGCGCCCCCGGCAGAACGCTCGTCGCCACCGTGGTCGAGCACCGGCACGAGACACCGGTCATGCCCACCACCTTCCGCGGAATTGCCACCATGGGTGTCTCCGGCGGAATCATCCCCTGCCCCGAAGCGCTGAGTGTCCTCCTCCTCGCCGTCGCCCTCCACCGCCCCGTCCTGGGCCTGGCCATGGTCGTCGCCTTCAGCATCGGCCTGGCAGCGGTACTCGTCGGTCTCGGCCTGGTCCTGGTCAGCGCGCGCTCGGCACTCGACAGATTCCGGCACCCGGGCATCAGCCCGCTCGTCGCCCGCCTGCCCCTCGTTTCCGCCGCTGTCGTGACCGCCCTCGCCCTGACCATGACTGCCAACGGATTGACCGCACTCACCGGCTGAACCGCCGGCCGCCGTCGCCGGCAACGGGAAGAGGGGCGGCGCCAACAGGTCCACGAGTCCGTGGCCCGCGCCCTCCCGTAGCCGCCTACGCAGGAGCTCGTACCAATCAGAACGGCTGGGCAGGATCGACGCCCCCACGGCGGAAACGCCGGGTTTCACGCGCCGCTGTCACCGTTGTGCGGCGAGACGGACGGGAGCGTTGGCCGCGCCGTAGCCGCCGTAACCGCCGGTGCGTTGGACGACTTCGAAGAAGATGCGGCCGACCGTGGCCGTGTAGAAGTGGTGGAACTCGCCGCCGTCCTCGTCGCGGTCGCAGAGGATGCCGAGTTCCCGGTACGTGTCCAGTTCGCCGGGGGCGAAGTCGTGGCGGGCGGCGGCGGTGATGTCGTCGGTGGTGAGGGCGATGTGCTGCGTCCCGGTCCGGATGTCGGTGGCCGGACTGGGGGCCAGGTTGAGGACGAACCGGAGAAGGGGTGCGCCGTCCGTGCTGCCGGACCGGGCGCGGCTGCGCACAGCCCGCTGGGCGTCAGACACCGACAACGGCGGAATCTTCAGACCTGGGAGATCAGTCCAGCGGTCGGCATGGCCCCCTGGCGCGATCCACCACATGACCGCTCCTCCTCTCCGCCCTCGTCCGGCTCCCGCCACGCCGCCGAGTCCGTACGTCGCTCAGCAGCCTTCGACCTCTGTGACGCTGGCTGCCTCAGCGCCCAGGGCACCGCCTCGCCGACAGCGTCAAGCCGGCGTGCGTCCGTCTCAAGGGTGTGTGGCGAAGTACCGGGCGATGCCCGCGATTCCTTCGCTGACTGCCCGCTCGACTATGGGCGCCAGGCCCTCTGGAAAGATCTCCTGGCTGTAGACCACGCGCGAGCCGTCTCCGTCTGGGAGCACATCGATGGTCCCGAGGTGGAAGTCGATGGGCAGGGGCAGGCCCTCGACGAAGCGATACTGGAAGCGCCGCAGTTCGTCGATCTTCGTCACGACGACTGCTTTCAGCGTCCCCTCGGATGTGCGCAGGTGGCGGTGCACGCCGTCGAAGTGTGCCTCCTGTACGGCCGGGAACCACTCCGGAATCGTGCTCACGTCGGTAAGCACGGCCCAGACCTGGTCAGGGTCCTGCTTCACCTGGGTGTCGAAACGAAGAGTTACCACAAGGCCTCCTTGGTCGCGAGGTGTCAGGGGGATACGAAGAGCTGCGGGCCCTGGCGGAGCGGTGCTCACAGCCGCGGACTCTCCGCCACGGCCACCGCCCCGCGAAGGGCGAGCAACAGCCCCGACGCCACCACCGCCGTGGCGAGGCCGAGGAGGCCGATGGCTGCGGCGAGACTTCCGATGACGGATGCGACGGCAATGAGGACGAGCGGGCAGACGAACTGTCCGAAGAAGAAGGCCGCCGTCCACAGGCCGGTGCCGCGGCCGCGGTCGGCATACTCCAGCTTGGACATGCCCCAGGTGAGCAGCGAGGGCAGCAGGAGGCCGGTGCCGACGCAGTTGAGGACCGCGCCGGCGATCAGAACCGCGGGGGTGCCGGCCAGCGCCATCACCGCGAATCCGGCAGCGCACAGGACGAGGATCGCGGGCAGCCTGCGCTCCGGTCGGCCGGACAGCCTGGCGAAGACGATGCAGCCGGCCACAGTGGCGGCGCTGGCCAGCGCGGTCGCCAGGCCGATGACGCCGCTCGACTCGACGCCCAGGTCGTCCAGGAGGTACGCCGTCTCCACCGGGACGGCGTAGAACACGATGCCGCCGAACACCGACAGCGTGCAGATGCCCGCCATCTTCCGCACGGGGAACGGTCGTGCTTCGGGGCGGGTTGCCGCGTGCAGCTCAGGGGCGTCGACCGATCGGGGCCGGGGCAGGAACGCGGCCATCGCGGGGGCCAGGAGCAGGCCGACGGCGTAGAGCCAGAACGGGGCGCGCCAGCCCGCCGAACCGATGGCACCACCGAGCACGAAGAAGGCGGTCGCGGAGGCGGAGGCGCACACCGTCTGCAGGGCGAGAAAGCGGTCCCGGGCACGGCCCGTGAAGTAATCGCCGATCAGGGTGGTGCAGCACGTCATGATGGCCGCCTCGCAGACGCCGACGAGGGCGCGGCTCGCCACGATGGCACCGAGCGAGTCCAGCCACAGCGGTGCGGTGCCGAACAGCGAGTACAGGACGGCAGCGACGACCAGCAGGCGTTTGCGTCCCAGCCGGTCTATGACGACTCCCGCGAAGGGCGCAAGCAGGGCGAGCGCGAGCGCCGGGATCGACAGGACGACCGGAACCAGCGCCTTGGCTCCGGCCACGCCCTCGAAGTGGTCCTGCATCTTCGGCAGCACCGGAGCCAGCAGAACGGCGCCGAGGATCGGCAGACAGCTGCCGGCCATCAGAAGTGTCACCAGCAGGGGACCCACGCCGTCGGGAACGGCCTTGGTACTCGCGTCCGCGCCATCAGCGGGCGCGGATGACGGCGGGGAAACGTATCCGGGCATGCGGAGCCTCCACGGACGGTGGCAGGGGTGCGCGACCGTGCCGCCGTCGTGGCCGTGCCACGGCGGGGGCGTCGCTGCACCCGCGGGGAATGAGCCCGAGGAAGCGGGCGTCAGGTAACTGGCACGACTATGTGGCAGGGCCCTCCTGGTGCCTAGCCCCCGCGTGAACGAAGTCTCCGATCGCGTTCATCCATCCTGTGGATCGCCCGAGGAGCGCGTGACCTGCCCGAACGCCCTGAACTGGGGAGCTGGCCCCCAGCTGTCGAATCTTGCCCCTGCCAGGGCCGGGCGAGCCCGACGAGAGCGAGCCTCGCCGCGGCCAGGGCGAACAGCATGATCAGTGCCATCGGCAAGGAACTGTCCGTGCCGAACAGTCCCTCGCCACGCGAGGCCCCGACAAGAACCGCAGGCCGCCCAGGAGCGCGGACGCCGCACTCGGAGCCGCCCCGCCCACCGCCTGGCCGATGCGCGTACAGGTGAACAGCGCGGCCGAGACGAGGGCGATGACAAGGACGTGCGGCGGGCGAGCAGTGAGCCCATCGCGCGGAAGGTACTCGCGCCTCGCCTCCGTGGCGCCGCCCTCGCCACGATCACCGAGGCTGGCACGCGGCCGTCGACGCCCTCTTCACCTGGCAACTCGGGGCCAGCACAGACTGGCACCCCTCCCCCGGTCGTCATCGTCGCTGTGCGGCGAGGCGGACGGGAGCGTTGGCCGCGCCGTAGCCGGCGTAGGCGGCGGTGCGTTGGACGATCTCGAAGAAGACGCGCCCCACGGTGGCGGTGTAGCAGTGCCGGAACTCTCCTCCGCGGTAGTCCCTGTCGCAGGCGTGGTCGACGCCCGTGATGTTCCCGTCCGCCGAGCCGATCTGTGGGGGGTGTGCGGTCGTCTTGAAGTCGCTTGTCCAGTCGGGGTGTTCGGGGCGTCGGGTGGCGCAGAAGAACAGTTCGGTGCCGTCGGGTGCGGCGACCCCGTCCAGTGGGACGTCCTGAGCGCTGCAGCGTCGGGGCAAGACAGGGGCGAGCAGGGACTCCGCACGGTGGGCGGCAGCGCGCGGGTCGGGGATCTCCAGGCCGAGGGCGGTGAGGGCCGTGGCGTCGCCGCGGGTGCCGGTGCGGGCGCCGTGGTTCAGCAGGATGCGGGCATCGCCCTGTTCCCACAGCTCCACCGGTTTTCCCGGGTGGCGTCCGGTTCGCCGGAAGCCGAGTCCGGTCAGCAGCTCGGTCACGGGCTGCGGGTCGGCGGTGGCGAGTTCGGCGAAGGCTATGCCCGACGGCACGACCGGGGCCGGGAGCGGGGAGATGCCCGCGCTCTCCTCCAGGGCGATCAGCGAGCGCAGCGCATCGACGGCGGTGTTGCCCGAGGCAGACGAGAGAGGTCACGTCGAGGCCGCCCTGGCCCGGGAAACAACGGTAGTGGCGGCTCCACTGAAGGACGTCCATGGCCATCGGCGGGGCGTCGGCGAGTTGCAGGAAGAAGATCTTCTCTCCGGGGATGTCCTCGACGCCCTTGGGGTCCGAGCCGTGGGAGAGGATGTGGAAGCTGTCCAGACAGACGCCGAGCGCGGGGTGCCCGGCCTGTTCGACGATGCGCCAGGCGTGGTCGTACGTACTGACGTGCCGCCCCCAGGCGAGCGCCTCTAGGCGACCCGGATGCCGGACTCCTCAGCCAGGCCGGCCAGTCGGACGAGTTGCCCGGCGGCGAGCGCGTCGTCGTCCACGGCGTGCGCTGAGACGTTGGAGCACACCAGGAGGGTGCCGCCCCCCAGCCTGCGCATGACGTCGAACTTGCGCTCCGTGCGGCGCAGGTTCCGTACGAACTCCTCCTCGGGCACGGCCTCCACGTCCCGCATCGGCTGGTAGAGGTCGATCGTGAGCTCGAGGTCGACGGCGCGGGCACGAATCTCCTCCGGAGACAGCGGGCTGGCGAGGAGGTCGTTCTCGAAGATCTCGACGCCGTCGAAGCCCGCGCGGTCGGCGGCGGTGAGTTTCTCGGTCAGTGAACCGCTGAGGCAGACGGTCGCGATGGACTTACGCATTTGCGTACGGCGGCCCGGGCCACGGCGTACTGCTCGGTGGCGGCGAGATCGGCACCGGTGGCCCGTTCGGGGACGGGGTGGGTGAAGTGCGCGGGAAGAGCCTCGCGTTCGGCCAGGACGCCCGGGGCGTTCAGGCCGACGATGTCCCAGTGCGGGCAGGCCGAAGTGAGACCGGTGAGGCAGTCCGCACACTGCAGGCAGGCGTAGTTGGGCTCGATGACGACTTCTGGCCCACAGAGCGGTCCTGCACAGCGCTGCCGACGGCGGCGATCCGCCCGAGCCCCTCGTGCCCCATGATCCAGAGCATCGCGGGCGGTCGGCGCCTGCCGTGGAAGACGGCGAGGTCGCTGCCGCACAGGCCGACGCCGTCCACCTCCACGACGACGTCGGGCGCACCGTGATCGGGCTCGGCCCAGTCGTCGACCGTCTGGATCCGACCCGGCGCCGTGAAAACAGCTGCTTTCACTTGTGGGCGGGCACCTCCTCCAAGATCCTGCTCCGCGACGCCTCTCCGGACGGTGTGGAGGACCTGAGTCAGTTGCGCGCCTGGACCGAAGACGCCGCGCAGCGCGGCTACGCAGTCAGCAGCAGCGAGTGGGACGAGGGCCTGACCGCCGTCGCCGTACCGGTCACCGCCGGCTTCGGCAGGGTCATCGCCTCCCTGTCCATCAGCGGACCCAGTCAGCGCTTCCCGTACGAGGCAGTGGAACGCTTCGTCGCCGACCTCGCGGAAGCGGCCACGCTCATCTCCGCACAGGGCTTCAGCCACCCTCTCAGCCAAGGTCGTTGACCTGGCCCTCGATCGAGCGGATCAGAAGGGGTAATGCGCCTGCTCGGTGGAGAGGGTGACCCAGCGGGTGTGGGAGAAGGACTCGAGGCCCCAGCGGCCGCCGAAGCGGCCGTAGCCGGAGGCGGCGAAGCCTCCGAACGGGGCCTGGGGTTCGTCCGCCACGGACTGGTCGTTGACGTGCACGATGCCGGTGTGGATCCGGCGGGCCACCTTCAGGCCGTGGGTGCCGTTCTCGGTGAGGATGCCGCAACTGAGCCCGTGCTCAGTGTCGTTGGCCAAAGCCACGGCCTCGTCGTCGTCCGCGAAGGACCTGATGACGACGACAGGACCGAAGGCCTCGGTGTGGTGCAGTGACGCGTCCTCGGGGACGTCGGTCAGCACGGTCGCCGGATAGAGGGTCCCCTGCGGAGTCCCACCGCCGGTGAGCACGCGCGCGCCCTTGCGTACCGCGTCCAGGACCAGGGCAGCGACGCGATGGGCGGCGTCCTCGTTGACGAGTGGACCGATGACGGTGGTGGGCAGGCCCGGGTCACCGCTCGGCAGTTCGGCGACCTTCGCGGTGAACCGTCGGGTGAACTCCTCAACCAGGGACGTGTGCACCAGGATGCGGTCGGCGCACATACAGATCTGGCCGGAGTTCATGAACGACGCGAACGTAGCAGCGTTCACGGCGTGGTCCAGGTCAGCGTCCTCCAGCACGATCACAGAGTTCTTGCCGCCGAGTTCGAGCACGGCCGGCTTGAGGTACTGGGCGGCGAGGGTGCCGATGACCTGCCCGACGCCGGTCGAGCCGGTGAAGTTGATGCCACGGACGCGCGGGTTCGCGATCAGCTTCTCCGCAATCGCCGCGGCGTCCGCCTTGTCGTTGGTGATGACGTTGAGGACGCCGTCGGGCAGTCCGGCGTCGCGCAGAACGTCGGCGATGAACAGGCTGCACGCGAGAGGGGCGTCCTCACTCGCCTTGACCACGACCGTGTTGCCCGCCGCGAGCGCTGCGGTGACCGCTCGGGTGCCGAGGATGATCGGCGCGTTCCACGGTGCGAATGCTGCCACGACGCCGAGGGGTTCGCGGACGGCGAGGCTGAGACCGCCCGGTTCCTGGGTGGCCAGCACGTCCCCGCGCGGCGCGGTGACCGCGGCGGCGCCCTCGCGCAGTATGTTCGTGGCCAGGGCGACGTTGAACAGCGCCCATCCCCGGGTCCCGCCCGCCTCCCCGGCCATCAGTTCCACGGCCTGCTCGCCGCGCCGCTCCATCAGGTCCGCCGCGTCCAGAAGGATCTTCCGTCTGGCGAAGGGCGCGAGAGCGGCCCACGCGGCGAAGGCGGCGTCCGCCGCGTCCACCGCGGCCTGTACGTCCTCGGGTCCGGCGGCGGCGACCGTGGCGTACGGCTCGCCGGTCCATGGGTTGATGTCGGCGGTGATGCGGCCCGAGGCGGCGGGAGTCTCCTTGCCGCCGATCAGGAGGTTCCGGTGAAGTGACATGGCGTCATCGGCCTTTGTGCTCAGGGGTCCGGTTGGCTGGGGGTCAGGCGCCGATCATGTTGAAGCCGCCGTCCGCGTTCAGGTACGCGCCGGTCATATGGGCCGCGTCGTCGGTGGCCAGGAAGAGGGCCGTGCCGGCCAGTTCCGCGGGACCGGGGATGCGGCCCAGCGGGGTCTTGGCGATCAACTCTTCGCGACGGCCGGACTTCCAGTCCTCACGAGTGAGGAGCCTCTCGGTCTCGATGAAACCGGGCGCGAACGTGTTGACCCGTACCGTGGGTGCGAAGGCCTGGGCGTAGGACTTGGTGATGCCCAGGAGGCCGTACTTGGCGGCGGCGTACTGCGGGGCCCGCGCACTGCCGCGCACGATCACGGTGGAGCCGATATTGACGATCGAACCGTGGCCCTGCTCGAGCATTCGTGAACCGAACTCGTGCACGCACAGCATGGTTCCCTTGATGTCCACGGCGAGGACGTGGTCGATGGATTCCTCGGTGACCTCCCGCCAGGACATCTGGTCGGCCGCCACGTCACCGACGTTGTTGACCAGGACGTCCAGACCGCCGAAGCGGCTGAAGACCTCCTCGGCCATGCGGATCACATCCTGATGGACGGCGATGTCGGCCTGGACGGTGAACGCCTCGCCGCCCACGTCCTTGATGCGGGCGACGGTCTTGTCGGCTCCGGCGGCGGAACTGCGGTAGTGGACGGCGACGCGGGCGCCCTCCTGGGCGGCGCGGACGGCGATCTCGGCGCCGTAGCCGGTGCCGGCTCCGGTGACCAGAACGGTGCGGCCTTCGAAACGGCGGGGCAGCGCAGGGGTGGACGGGGTGTGCTCAGACACGGGAGAGAGTCCTGTCCTCGAGGTGATCAGGAGACGGGGGCGACGGGTCCTGAGAAGTGCTGGCGGAGTTCGCCGATCCCCTGGATCCGGCTGACCAGTTCGTCGCCCTCGGTGAGGTAGCGCGGAGGGTCCATCCGGTTGCCCACGCCCGCAGGCGTGCCGGTGAAGACGAGGTCGCCGGGGAGCAGGGGTACGACGGCGGAGAGCCGTGCGATGAGCTCGGGGACCGGGAAGATCATGGACTTGGTGCGGTCGTGCTGGACGACCTCGTCGTTGAGCAGTCCGGTGATCTCCAGGTCGTCGGGATCGTCGAACTCGTCCGGTGTGACGAGTACCGGGCCGGTCGGACCAAAGCCCGGGAAGGACTTTCCGAGGCTGAACTGCGCTGGCTTTCCCCGGAGTTGGCTGACGCGCTCGGACAGGTCCTGCCCGATGGTAAGCCCGGCGACCGACTCCCAGGCGCGGTTCTCGGACACCCGGTGGGCGGGTCGGCCGATCACCGCGACCAGCTCGACCTCCCAGTCGACCTTGCCCGCGGGCAGCTCGACCTTGGTGCGGGGGCCCGTGAGGCACGTCGGGAACTTGGTGAAGACCAACGGCTCGTCGGGCGGGGTGTACCCGGCTTCGGCGGCGTGCGGAGGGTAGTTGAGCGCGACGGCGAAGATCTGCCGGGGCAGGGGGACCGGGGCTTGGAGGGCGTCCGGGTCCACCTTGATGTCGTAGGCCTCGTCGGGCACGGCAGCGGCGAAGTCGCGGAGCCGTTCCCACTGCTCCAGCAGGGCCATCGGATCGGTGGGCAGCCGGCCCTGTGCGGCCCAGCGCGCGTCCGCGGCCCGGTTGCCGCGGATCAGGACGGCACGGCCCCGGAGGACGCCGAGCCTCACCAGTCCACCTTCTTCGGTACAGGGATGCCGTGGCCGTCTTCCCAGCCGACGATGGGCGTGCGCAGGACGCCGAGCCGTTCGACCTCGGCCTCGACGACGTCGCCGGGCTTGAGGTACATGTCGGGGTCGCCGCTGAAGCCGGCGACCCCTTGGACGGTGCCGGTGGTGATCAGATCGCCGGGGCTGTAGCCCTGCGGGGAGTGGTAGGCGACCAGATGCGGGATGGACACCGACATGCGGCTGGTGTTGGACTTCTGCCGGACCACTCCGTTGACGCGCAGCTCCATGTCGAGGTTCTGCGGATCCGGGATCTCGTCGGCGGTGACGATGTAGGGGCCGACAGGGCAGAACGTGTCGATGGCCTTGCAGAAGGAGAAGACGCCCGATTCCATCTCGCGGCGCTGGATGTCGCGGGCCGTGATGTCATTGAAGACGACGTATCCGGCGATGTAGTCGGGCGCGTCGTCCACGCCGAAGAACTTGCCGGGCTTGCCCATGACGACGGCGATCTCCAGCTCATAGTCCAGCTCACTGGTGAGATGCTCCGGGTAGATCACCGGCTCGTCGGGGCCGACGATCGCGTCGACGTTCTGGAAGAAGACGATGCCCTTGTGCATGGGGTGCGACCAGTCGACGTTCTTCGACTCGTCCTCGTGCTCACGGAAGTTTCCGGAGGTGTGGAAAAACTTCTTCGGCACGATCGGGGCCCGCAGTCGTACGTCGTCCAGGGCCAGGCGCTCCCCGCTCTCGGTGACCCGGCCATCGCGCTCGAAGTACTCGCGTGTCGAGCCGACCTCCAGCGGGAGGACAAGCCGCTCTTCCAGCTCCAGTCTGCCGACGCGTCCGTCGTCGAAGGTGATCAGCTTCATGATGTTCCACTTTCGGATTCGAGGTGGTGAGTGACCGCGGTGGCGCCCTGCGCCGGAGGCGGCCCTTCTCCGGCGAAGACACGCAACTGGAGGGCCAACAGGGCGTAATAGCCGACCAGCGTGGTGAGTTCGAACAGGCCTCGCTCTCCCCACGCGGCCACCGTGTCGTAGTACTCCTGGTCGCTCAGTACGCCGGAGCGGGCCAGCGTGGCGGTCGCCCGCAGCGCGGCCCGCTCGGCCGGGTTCGGAAGGTCCGGCAGACCGCCGGCGCGCAGCGTGCCCATCTCGGGTTCGCTGAGGCCGCACGCCCGGCCCACCGCCTCGTGGGCATCCTTCTCGAAGGCGCTTCCCCAGTGCGCGGCGACGACCAGGATGGCCATCTCCCGCACGCGGTCGGTCAGGACCGACTCGTAGCGCACCGCCGCCCCGACCTCCTGGACGGCGAGCCCGACGGGCGGGCTGAGCAGCATGGCGTTGAACGGGCCCCGCAGCCGGCCCTCCTCGTCGGTGAGCGCGAACACCTGCGGTCCCGTTGCTCGGGGGCCGCCGGTGATGGCCCGGTAGACCTCGGTTTGCTCGTCGCCGAGCTCGGCGGGCAGCAGTCCGGCCAGTCGGGCGGTCATGTGTGCTCCCTTCCTTCAACGGTTGCGTGACTCAAGGAACGGTCAGACGAGCGTGCGGCCACCGTCCACGTAGAGCACCTGACCGGTCACGAAGGACGCGCGGGACGAGGAGAGAAACAGCACGGCGCCGACCACGTCCTGAGGTGTGCCCAGGCGCCCGGCGGGGACCAGGCTCGTCATCTCCTCGCGCATTCCGGGCTTGGCCAGGTAGGCGCTGGTCAGCTCGGTCTCGGTGTAGCCCGGGGCCACAGCGTTGACGGTGACGCCGTCGGCGGCCCATTCGCGGGCCATCACCTTCACCAGTTGGTCCAGGCCGCCCTTCGACGCCGCGTACGGGGCGTGGTGACGGTGCGCGAGCCGGGAGGAGACGGAGGAGAAGAACACCATGCTGCCGTGACCGGCCTCGCACATCAGCCGGCCGGCCGCGCGGCCGGTCCAGAATGCGCTGGACAGGTTGAGGGTCACGATGCGGTCCCACACCTCGTCCGGAGTGTCCACGACAGGGCGGCGGTCGTTCGTTCCCACGGCGTGCACCAGCAGGTCGAGGCCGCCCAGTTCGCGGGCTGCCGCCGTGACCGCCCACTCGCACGCGCCGGACGAGGTCAGGTCGACAGTGAGGGTCCGCACGTCGGCAGCCGCGAAGGCCGGATCGTCGTGCAGGACCTTGAGCCGAGCCGAGTCCGCATCGACGATCACCAGCTTGGCACCGGCCTCCGCCAACGCACGTGCACAGGCGGTGCCCAGTCCTCCGGCCCCGATGACGAGCGCGCGGCGCTCCGCGAGCCCCAACCATCCCATCGCGGGCCTCCGGTCTTCTGAAGCCTCTGCGGCTTCCGCGGCTTCTGTCGAAGGAACCATCACGAGAGCTCGATTCCAGCTCCGGCGGCCACCCGCACGTAGCCGATGGCGGAGTCGCGTACACCGGCGTCGAGCAAGCCGTCCACCAGCATGTTTCCGCCCTCGCTGAGACCGCTGTCGTGGATCGACAGGGCGTGGCGAGGCTTGATCTCCCGGACGTAGTCGATGACCTCGCCGGTCTTGGACCACGGGCCGTGGACCGGCACGAGGAGCGTCTCGACCGGGCGCGTGGGCACGGTGAACGCGTCGCCGGGATGGAAGATCGTGCTTTCCGTGTCTCCCACGAGGAAGCCGACGTTGGTGACCCGGGGCAGGTCCGGGTGGGTTGGCGCGTGCAGCTCGCCGTGTACCTCGACGC
Organism: Streptomyces sp. NPDC002623; assembly: GCF_053592635.1. Taxonomy (NCBI): domain Bacteria; kingdom Bacillati; phylum Actinomycetota; class Actinomycetes; order Kitasatosporales; family Streptomycetaceae; genus Streptomyces; species Streptomyces sp. NPDC002623. Next base: position 433,145 of record NZ_JBSFWB010000005.1, read on the forward strand.
CGACGCCGGCGATGTCGAAGGCGTCCCCGTGACCGACGACCGAGACCTGGCCACCGAGGCCGCCGAGCCGGTCCGCCACGGAGCGGTCGGCCCAGATCCGCAGGGCGGGGTCGGCCGCGGCCGCCGCGCGCAGTACCGGTTCGGCGAAGTGGTCCACGTGTTCGTGGGTGACGAGCACCGCGTGGGCGCCGTCGAGCGCCCGCGGATCGGAGTACACACCGGGATCGACGACGATGACGATGCCGTCCCGCTCCAGCCGAACGCATGCGTGGCCATACCGCGTCAGGCGCATCGGCCCGGTCACTTCCGCAGCTCGCTGTCGGGGACCCAGGTGCCGTGGAAGCCGTAGCGGAGCCGGAACGGGACCTTCACGGTGGCGACGGGGCCGGCGGCGATGTCAAGGGCGTCGAGGATCACCAGGTCGTGCCGGTTCTGGTCACGTCGGCCGATCAGCGCGAGCAGGTAGCCCTCGCCCTCGGCGGCGTCCGCCGTCTTCGGGACGAAGACCGGCTCCTCGGGTGCGGCGTGCTCGCCGGGGGCCCAGAAGGTCGTCTCGCCGGTGTGGTCGTCGCGGTGGATGAGGGAGTTGAAGGGCGGGCCCATCGGGCCGACCTCGCACTTGGGCACGTCTGGGTGCATGCCGCCGACCCATGCGTGCCGGTTCTTCTCCATGAGTATCCGGGGGTCGACCCGCGGCATGTCGCCGGGCGAGGAGATGAGCTGCTCGCTGCGGTAGGTGTCGGAGGCGTCGTCCCAGTGCTTCGCGCCGCCCTTGAGGTCGAAAGTCCACCGGTGCAGGAACGGGGGCTTCTCGGGCAGCGGGCCGACGGTCGTGATCGGGAACTGGGAGAACCAGCCGGACTTGGTGGTGAAGTGGTCGGCGACCAGGGTGTCGCCGTCGGTCCAGGCGTTGAGGGAGTGCGTCTCCATCAGCTGTTCGCTGCGGAACCACTTGATGCCGCTCACTCCCTCGTCGCGGGGGATGATCGCGACGTAGGTCTCCTGGTTAGGGTCCCAGACGAAGTACTGGGCCTCCCTTTTCAGCTGCTCGGGGTCGGCGACCATGGGCGAGATGGTGAAGACGAAGTGGTCCCGGGTGACCAGCCAGTCGTGCACCATCGAGGAGTAAGGGACCTCGAAGGTCTGGGAGCGGGTGACCTTGCCCGCGGCGGAGATCTCGTAGATATGGATCTGCTTGTCCGGCAGACCGCTGGCGTTGTACGCGAAAGCGATCAGTTCGCCGGTGCGCGGATCGTGCTTGGGGTGCGCGGTGAAGGTACGCCCGGGGATCTGACCGGAGAAGTCGTAGACGCCCTTCGTCTCCAGCGTCACCGGGTCCAGCTCGTACGGGAGGGCCGCCTCCTTGAGCGCGAGCAGCTTGCCCGCGTGCCAGATGATCGACGTGTTGGCGTTGCCGTCGTCGATGCCGGCCGCGGACGGGTCGTCGGTGTAGGGGTTGCGGTAGGCGCCGAAGAGGGCCTGGCGGGCCTTGCGTTCGATCTCGAAACGCTTGGTGCGGACGAACTTGGTCTTCAGATCGGCGTGGCCGTTCTCGAACCGCACCATGTGGATCATGCCGTCGCCGTTGATATAGACATCGTTCGCGAACCGCGGGGGGTACTGGGTGTCTGCGGCCGCGCGGTAGAAGGCGCCGGACAGCTCGGGCGGAATGCGGCCCTCGACCTCCAGGTCGTAGACGTCCGCCTCGATCCGGGACGGAGCGAAGAACCCCCGGAACTTCGGGGTGTCCGGGTACTGCATGGTCTCCGGCGGCGGCTGGGTGCCCACGGGCTGCTGCCCGGGCGTCCCGCTCGGCTGCGTCGTTGCAGTGGTGGCCATGGCTCTCTCTCCTATGGCAAGCTTGGATCAAGCGAAGAACATGATCGATGCCCGGTGATAGCAGCGGCCGCGTGCGGGCTCGGGCCTCATGAAAGTGAGCTGATCAGCTCGTATCGACCATGATGCTCCTGCCGCATCCTCGGCGTCCAACAGCGAAACATGCATGAAATGATCGGAGTCTTCGATGGATCTGCGGCAGATGGAGTACGCGGTGGCCATCGCCGACGAACTCAACTTCACGCGGGCCGCGGCGCGCTGCCGCATCGGGCAGTCCGGGCTCAGCCACCAGATCACCCAGCTCGAACGCGAGGTCGGCACCCGCCTCTTCGAACGGACCAGCCGCAACGTTCGGCTCACTCAGGCCGGCCAGACCTTCGTCGCCTGCGCGCGACGGGTGCTCAGGTCCGTGCAGGAGATGCACGCCGAGATCGCCTCGCTCGACGGACCCGTGCGCGGTCGTCTGCGCATCGGCTCGGTCACGCTCACGGCCGGAAGCATCGACCAGCTCGGTCTGCTGCGGGAGTACCAAGAGGCGTACCCCGCGGTCGAGGTCACCCTCTCCGACACCGACGGGGTGGAGGCCGCCGCCCAGCTCCTGACCGGCGAACTCGAGGTCGCCGTCATCGCCCTGCACGAGCACCAGCTGCCCCAGGGCATCAAGTACCACCTGCTCCGTCTGGTGCCGCTCGTGGCCGTCGTGGGCCGCCGGCACCGCCTACGCGGGACCGGCGTCACGGACCTGGGAAAGCTGGCCGACGAACGCTTCCTGGAATGCGGTCCGGACACCGGACTGCGCGCGCAGGTGGATGCCGCCTTCGACCGCGCGCGAGCACGCCGCCGGGGGGTCTGTGCGTTGCGGAGTGCGGGAGACCTCGCCAAGCTGGCGTTCGAGGGCATCGGGGTGACCGTCGTGCCCCGGCCTGTGGCCGACGCCATCGTTCCCGCCGACCACGCCGACTGCGTCCTGCGCCTCGACGATCCGCAGGCACTCCAGCCTCTGGCCCTGGCCCACCGCGACCCGGCCCCTACCTCACCCGCCGCTCAGGCGTTCCTACGCCTCGCCCTTGCCCGTCTGCCGGAGGGAGCGCCCGGCTTGGAGAGAGTGACGAGCGAGGCTGCGTCCAGGTAGCGGTACCGGCCGCATGCCGACGCCGCGAGCTGGTCCGGGAGGTTCAGCAGGGAGCGGTGACAACGTCGGCACACAGTGGGTAGCGGTCGCGGTAATCGCGTCGAAGTGGCGAGCCAGAGGCGCAGATCACCGTCGGGGTCCCGGTGGTCCACATCCACGACGCGGCCCACATCAGGCTGCGTGAGACCGTCACCCGCGCGGGAGCGGAGCTGACCACGTCCACGCCCGGCTGTATCGCCGCAGCGGCGAACCCCGGTGCAGGCCCCCCCGCTGATGGAGAGAGCCCCGCGTTCTGCCTGCGGAATCCAAAAGGTGCATGATCCGCATCGTCGATCTCGATCGGACGGGGGCTAGGCACGCCCTGCCCGGTAGCCCATAGTCGTCTCAACCCGGCACCGGAGCTCCCCCGCACGCTGCCAGGTCGGCGCAGGCCCCGGGCGAGCCGGACCTGCGCGACGCCACGGCAGTCGTCGGTGCCGATGGCACCTTGTACGGCCGAGACGCCGCCCCCCGTGCTGGAGAATCATGCTGAACCTGATCGCCGCCATCCGCCGCAAGCCGGGAATGACACACCAGGCATTCCTGCACTACCTCCAGCACGGGCACGGATCCCTGGCCGCCGCGAATCCCCTCCAGGTTCGACGCTACGTCCAGAACCACGTGTTCGATGCGTCATTCGGCAGTGAGGAGGACCCGACGCACCTGACCGACTTCGGCCGGGACTCCGTCACCGAGCTGCACTTCGAGAACATGGAAGCACTGGCTGCCACGATGGCCGACCCGTACACCCGCGAGGTCATCGGCCCCGACGGCGCCCACTTCAACGACATGTCGAGCGCCCTGGCCTTGCTGGCCCGCCCCTCGGTACTCATGCGCCCGCTGTCGTCGGAGGAGGGCCGGGTGAAGGTGCTGCACTTCATCCGCATGTCAGAAGGGCTGGACCTGGACAGCTTCACAGAGCTGTGGCAGACCACGCACGGGAAAGTACTGGCCGAGGACGAGCCACAGGCCAGAGCGTTGCGCGGATACATCCAGCACCGGCAGGTCCCCGGAGCCGAAAAGGTGCTGCGTCACTTCGGCGGTCGAGGCAAGCACGTATACGAAGGGGTCGCCGCCGCGTACTACGCCTCCCCGGACGAGGCGCTGACTCACTTCCCCACCTACGAGAGGTCACTGCGGGAGCATTCCGTCGAGTCCGGCGGCTTCTACGACCCATCCCGCTCGTTCGTCCTCTACAGCCATGAAGTGACTATTTTCCCAGGCGCCTGACCTGCGTCTTGACCCGGTGACGCGCTACCGTCCGCGCCACGGCCACCCCTCCGACTCGCTCTCGAAGGCCGCGCCCGGCGCAGGTCGTCGTACATCCTCTTGCCGATATTGCCGGGCTGTCACAGCAACAGCATGTTCGCCTGCGGCCGGCCCCCTCCTCCGCACGAGCAGAAGCACCCCCGCCTCGTCACGCCTCGCAGCCCTCTGCCGGTGGCGCCACGTCGAGGCCGAGTAGGACGGCGGTGCCGGGGCGGGGCAGGGAGACGGTGAGCTGCACCTCGGCGGTGTACCAGGTCGCGGTCGCGTCGGCGGTGACGGGGTAGAGCGGCGTGGGGCGCAGGTGGCTGGCGCGCGGGTGGGAGACCGTGACGGTGCAGGTGCTGGCGTCGGCAGGGTGCCGGTCGCGGGGGTGCGGGGCTTGGCCATACGCGTTCGGGTGCGGCGCTGGACTTCATCGAAAGAAGGACTATCCGTTGGCATACGAGTCCGCTGCGTCAGAACATCCCCCTCCACGCACCGTCGATCACGACAGGTGGCAAAGCCGCGGCGCGTTCGCGAATGACCGTTGCGGAGCGAGCACAGCGCCGTGCGAGGGCCGCGGTGTCGACGCCGAGGAGGGCGCCGCCGCGCTTACGGAACTCGCCATCGATCACGACGGTGTCGATATCCCCCGGGCCACTGTAGGAGATCAGCGTGGCCACCGGGTCGGCACCGGGGCGGCTGCGGATGCCGTCCGGCGACACGACGACCACGTCGGCCCGCTTGCCCGGTGTCAGGCTGCCGACCACGTCACCCAGCCCCACGGCTCGAGCGCCGGTGATGGTCGCCAGTTCGAGGGCACCCCGAGCGGACCACACCAGTTCCTGAGGCACGGAGCCGGCCGCGGCCGCGGCGTCCCGACGTTCGGCTTCGAGCAGCATGCGCGCCTGGCCGAGCAGATCGGATTGGCCGTAGCAGGTTGTGTCGACTCCGAGCACGGCATGGCCTCCGCGCTCGACGAGTCGGCGGCCCATGAGCGGCCCGAGCCCCATCCCGCTCTCGGTGCCGGGGGTGGTGGCCAGCCCGATACCCGCGCGGGCCATCGTGGCGAGGTCGTCTCTGTTGAGTTGGTTGCAGTGGGCCAGAACGGTCGTGCCATCGAAGTGTCCTTCGTCGACCAGCGTGCCCATGGTGGAGAGGTACTGGCCGTCCTGGACAGCGGCGTTCCAATGCGAGGTGATCATCGCCGGGTTGAGTGCGCGGATCCGTTCGAGGAGCGGGCGGACTGTGTCGACGGGCAGGTAAGGGGCGATCTCCGGTAGCGCGGCGCCGAGTTCGAGTCGGCCGGATCCGGTGACATCCAGCGTTTCCAACGTCCTGCGAACCTTGCGGAAGCTCTCGTCGTGCCATGTGTCCGGAGCGCGGGTGAGCATGTCGTTGAGCGCGTCGGCATCTTCGTATCCGTCGCCGAGCCAGTCGGGGGAGTTCTGGAACGCGTAGGCGAAATAGCCGCCGACGCCGCTGTCCCACGTCCCCCGCACGAGCGCTTCGCCGATCTCGACCGACGTCTGCAGGTGGCTGTGGTCGACAACGGTCGTGGTACCCGCAGACACCGCTTCCAGGCCACCCAGGTAGTTGGCGAGGTAAGCGTCCTCGGCATCAAAACATCCGCCGTAGCCGCCCCGTACCCAACGCATGTACTTCGGGAAGCTCCAGTCGGTCGCGAGACCGTGCAGCAGGCTCTGCCACGCGTGCCGGTGGCCGTCGACAAAGCCAGGGGCCACGATCTTCCCCGTGGCCTCGACGACGTCTGCGCCTCGAGCAGGAAGATTCGAGCCGACATCGACGATCCGGCCGTCGCGGACGAACACATCGGCATCGGCCAGATCGCCCAGATCGGCGTCCATCGTCAGAACGTGACCACCGCGGATCAGGATGCTCTTCACGTTCTCTCATTCGGTCGGCAAACTTCGGAGACAAACTCGATCGGGAGGTAATGCGGAACTCGGAACTACAGGCTTCTCACCCGCTCCGGAAGGCGTGGTGGACCGCGCCAGCGACTCGGGTCGCCAAGCCTGTCGTCAGGACGGGTGCGCCACTGTCACAACAGCGATTCGATTCCCCGCCACATGGCCGGGCTGCGCTCCCGTCCCACGGCCAAGCTCAGTACCCTTGAGAAGCAGGCCCCGCCCTCAGAGGGAATTCGCGATCCGCCGAGCCCGTCTGTCACGTGGCCTGCAGCAGTTGTGCCGTGTACGGATTGAGTTCGATCGCCTCGTCGTCGCCTACGATTACAGTGCCGCCGAGGGTGACCAACCTACGTCCGAATCCGCAGCTGGGTTCGAATGCGAAAGTCATTCCGGGCTGGAGCTCCAGATCGGCGAGCAGCGTGGGAATTCCCGGGACCTCAGGATAGCGATCGATACCGTCGACCTGGCTGAAGTCGATCGGGACACGGCACAGAGCAGCGATCGGGTTGAGGCCGTGGATCTGCGGCCCCTTCACCCAACCGCCGGCCTCTTCGAGAGGCGCGAGCATCGCTTCGGCAACGTCACCGAAACGTCGCTTGGCGCGCATCGTTTCCAGTCCTGCCTGGTAGCAATCGCGAGCCACCCGCGCGGCGCGCTCGATGTCCTCGTGTACCTCTCCGACCGCGATGGCGACTTGATGCTGCGTGGCGCGCATGCCGAACTGGCAGAAGATCTCTGAGGTGATCACGTCGCCCTCCTGCAGGATGCGCGGAGCCTGCGGGCGGTAGGCCCACTGCGGCGGTCCCCAGACCACCGGCTCCGGACCGGAATAGAAGTGCATCTGCGGAACGGCCGTCCCCCGCATGTAGGCCGCGGACATTCCTGCCGCATACACCTCGTTCTCGCCGATCCCGGGCCGTGCGGCGTCGACCATCGCCCGTACCATCGCGTCGCCGATGCTCGCCGAATGGCGGACGACCGCAACTTCCTCTTCGCTGAGCGGCATCATCAGCCGCGCGAGACCCCCGCCGACGCGCTTGAACGTGGCATCGGGAAAATCCGACACAACGGCGTCCCAGAGTGCGGAGGGCATGATCCCCTCCGGATGCGCAGGGATGTACGGCTCCAGGCCAGCGACCCCGATGGACGCCTTGGCGAGCCCGTACTCATTGAGCACTTCCGCGATCGTGCCGGCGCCACGGCCCACGCGCACGTTGTCCGCCGCGATCCACAGGGCGTCACCGCGACGCACGCCCTCCAGGTGGTCGAAGACGAAGCTCGGAACCGATGCGAGCGCGATCGGATCGCCGTTACGCGGGAATACGATGGTCTGCCCGGGACGGTCATTCGTGAACCAGGTGTCGAAATAGTACGGCGCGGGTCCGTTGTCCTCGTGCTCGCCGTAGACGATCAGCGCATCGAGACCTTCCTCGTCCATGAAGGTGCGCGCCAGGTTCCAGCGGCGATCGCGCTCCGCCGGAGAGTAGCTCGGTACAACCCTGTCGGTCATGTGGATCTCCCGGTGAGTGCTGGAGAATTCTCATGTGAACGTTGATGGGAGCCTGGGGGCGGGGCAGGCGCCCCCAGGCTTGTGGGAATCCATGGATCGTCGCGTCGGCGGACGCGTCAGTCCCGGGGGAAGTCCAGCGAACGTGACGGAACGGCGCCGAGGATCTCGCGACTCGCTTCATCGAGTGCGATCGCCCCCGCAGCCGTGTTCTCCTCAAGGTGAACGGCATCGGCAGTGCCGACGATGAGTAGTACGTTCGGGGCGTGGTGCAGCAGCCAGGCAAGGCCGACTTGCGCCGGTGTGGTGCCGAGCGCCTCGGCCACTGCGACGACGGCGGATTCCTCGGCCACCTTCGGCAAACCGACAACAGCACCGCCCAGTGGGACGTACGGCACCCAGGCGATCTGCTCGTCGGCGCACAGGCGCGGCATGTCCTCGTTGGCGCGAGTCACGAGGCTGTAGGCGTTCTGCACGCAGACGATGCCAGCCGGGGGTAGAGGGTGTTGGGGTCGGGTACGGCTCCCACCCTGCTGACAACCGTCACTCCATCTCCGGGTCGCAGCACGTCACGGATGAGTTCGTTGACGAATCCGTTGCCGTAGAACTGCGCGGTGTCCAGCTGCATCGCGCCGTATCCGATACGGGAGACATGACGACTGCCCAGGGGACCGGCGCCTCCCGGACGCGTGATACCGGTACGAGCCGTCCCGGCGGACGGCCTCACGTCATGGCCGCGCTCTGTCGCAGCGTGAAGTTCTCACCGTGTTGGCGCGCCTGTGCGTGAGCCTGCGCCAGTGATTCGTCGTGCAGGCCTTGGAACTGGGCCAGTACCGGCACAACCGGTGCCAGGCCGAACTCGACAGTGACGAACTTCAGATCGAGACCGAGCTCACGCTCCATGCTCTCCCGCAGGTTCGGTATCAGGTGATCCCGGCCCTCGTGCGGCGCGCCCGGCCCGTACGAACCACCCCGCGACGAAATCACCAGAGCCGGGCGCCCCGCAGCCGGCGGGGGCCCCTCCGGCATCGAATACGTCCGCCCAAAGATAACAGTCTGGTCCAACCACGCCTTGAACGACGACGGCATCCCATAGTTGTACAACGGCACCGTGAAAAGAAATCCGGACGCACCCAGGAACTCCTCAACCAGCTCATCCTGCAGAGCCGCAGCCTCAGCCTCAGCGGGCGTATACCGAGCAGGATCATTCAGGCGCGCCGAAATACCCGCCGCAGTCAAGTGAGGGATCGGAGCAGCGGCCAGATCACGATGCACCACCTCACCCGTCCAGCCATCCAGGAACGAACGCGCGACCCGACGCGAGATCGACTCGACGTCAAACGACGTGGCATCAATGTGCAACAGATACGACATGACTCTCATTCCATTCGACATCGGCACATCACCACACAGCCCGAAACCGCCCCGGGCCGAAAAGGAACCGGTAACACACCGACACGCTTACAACCTGTAAACAGAGCCATCATGCATCACCAATGAATCGCACACAAAAGGCACATCAATGTCCGTTGCGAAAAACCATGTGCACCCTGAACTGCATCGTCGCAACCGGTACGGGCACCGCTGAGCACAACGAATAGGCCAGGTCGGTCTTTTCGGCGCGGGGCGGGTTGAGGGCCAGGCTGTGGCGTCAGGTGCGCGCCGGGTTCCATCACGCCGAGCCCGCTGGGCGTCCGCTTCATGCTGGTTCGGCAGGGAGCAGCGATGAGATCGTGGACCACTGACCCGGGACCATCAATTGTTCGGCAGCACCAAACGCTCAACTACCTGTGGCCTCCCCGTACGACACGCACGTGCTGCGGTACCGGAGAGGAACCCCATGCACCGCCAACCCCCCCTCTGGCAAACGCCGGGGTTTGGCTGCTTCAATGAAGCGTATGGCTGATCTGGATCTTCGTCGACTGCGGTATTTTCTCACCCTCTCCGACGAGCTGAACTATGGTCGGGCCGCCGAGATACTGCACATCGCGCAGCCGGCGCTGAGCCGTTCGATCGCCGCCCTGGAACGAGAACTGGAAGTGACACTCTTCCAGCGTTCACGGAGGGGAACGTGCCTGACGCCCGCCGGCGAGCTTCTCCGTGAGGACGCGCGGGAGCTGCTGCGCTCGGCCGAAGTGCTCCAGCGGCGCGTTCGGGGCGCGCAGCGCGAGGGCCGCAGTGTCACGATCGGTTTCATGCCCGGCCTTGTCCTCACTCCGGTGGTGCGCCATTTGGAGGAGCATTTCCCAGGTCTACGGGTGGACGTCGTGAGGAGCTCGTGGAGCGAACAAATCACCGCTGTGCGTGATGGTCGCTTCGATGCCAGTTTCGCGCACCGGCCGTTCGACGATGAGGGCCTGACAGTCGTGGACTTGCACTCCGAGGGTCGCGCGGTCGCGTTGCCGATCGACGATCCGCGAGCCGGCATGAGCGGACTCCGCCTCGCGGATCTTGCCAGCGATGTGTTGCTGCAGCCGGTCAAGGCTGTTCCGGGGTGGCGCGGAGCGGCGGCTCCCCCAGGGCTGGAGCGCGACCGTGCTATCGCCGTCTCCCCCACCGTGGAGGAGAAGTTCGAGCTTGTCGCCGCGGGACGAGGCGTCGTCGTCATCCCGGAGTCCGCTACGCGCTACTACCACCGCCCGGACCTGGCTTTTGTACGTGTGACAGACCTGCCCGAGGCGAGGGTCTGTCTGGTGGTCGAATCGCGCCGACGATCCGCTGTTCTACGCGAGTTGGTGGAGACCGCCCGGTCAACGCTACTTGCCGAGCCTTCGGCAATTGCTCATGCCGGCCCGGCATCAGTTGGTAACTAACCGGTCTTGGACGAGCCGGCGCGGCAGAGGGGAGGCTGAAAGAGACCCCGTCGAAAGGTAGTTCTTCGTGTCTCTCTCGCCCTCAACTCGTGTCGTTGTCATCGGTGGTACCAGCGGCATCGGCTTGGCCGTCGCCCAGGCGGCGGCCAAGGCTGGGGCACAGGTGATCGTCGGATCCCGCTCCGAGCAGTCCGTGAAGCGGGCGCTCAGCTTGCTCCCCGGCCACGCAGACGGGCTGCCGGTCGACGTCACCTCGGCCGTGTCGTTGGAGTCGTTCTTCGCCCAGGTAGGGGCGTTCGACCATCTCGTCTACACCGCAGGGGACGCTCTTGTCCGCGGCGTGATCACTGACTACGACCCCCAGCAGGCTCATGACTTCTTCGATATCCGCCTCTTCCGCGCTCTGGACACCGTGCGTCGCGCGCTTGCGACTCTCCACGGCTCCGGTTCGGTGACGCTGACCAGCGGTGCCGCCGCATTCCACGGCGGAACCGGCAAGTTGCTCGGGTCCACGGTCAGCGCGGCTGTCATCGCCGCCGCCCGCTCGCTCGCCGCCGAACTCGCCCCGCTCCGGGTCAACGTCGTTGCCCCTGGCGTAGTGCGCACGCCGTTGTGGTCGAACATGCCGGAACAGGCGCAGAAGTTGCTCTTCGACCGTGCCGGAGGCGACACCCTACTGGGCCGGGTGGCCGACCCGGAGGACGTCGCGAAGGTCTATGTCAGCCTGATGGAACAGGACTACGTCACCGGGAACGTGGCCGTAGTCGACGGCGGTAGCATCCTCAAATAGCCAAAAGAGGAATATATTCCACTTCGACTGCCCTGGCAGCGCTTGGTAGTTGACCGGGCGGCGGGCACCCAGGTTCAAAGCACAGATGCGCCGTCTCACAACCTGCCGAACGTTCGGACTCCGTCCTTGTACCCGGCGGAACACCACCACGGTCTGCCCGATTTGCGGGCAGCCGTACGGGTCGGTGCGCAGCAGTTACCGCGACTCAGTGGAAGTAGGCCGGCCCGGTCGCATTCCGCGGGGGTTCCATCCAACAGGTCGTAGTCGAGGGCAGCTTGGCGTAGGGCGCGCAGCATATGGACGTGCCACGGCGGGCCGTGCTAGCCGTCACGGGCAGCACGGCTTGGAGGAGCAGGAGCAGTTGAGCGACCTCGTCGCGGTTGCCGCCAGTCAAGGCAGCGGCGGGGCGGATGCCGATAGCGTCGGCGATCAGGTGACGTTTACTGCCCTACTGGCTCCCCTTGACGCCCTGAGGTGGGAGACGTCGACCACCGCCCGGGAGAAGTCCAGGGCGTTCACGCTCCGGAGTCTCTCTTCCTGGACATCTGAACGGCCGATGCGCCGCGCTCTTTCTGACCTGTGCGTATGTGGGCCAGGAACTCGCCTGGGGCCGAGCTGGCATCGGCGTCGTCGTCTCCCCCGCGACGACGACCACCAACACGCGACACGACCGACCGCGCCCCTCCCCACGACATCTGCAGGAACTCTGCGGCAATTCGGCTCGGCCGACGCCGCGGGTTTAGCTGAGGCGGAACAGGGCCTGGGCCCGCTCCGTACGCGGTTCCAGCTCTGTCACACCCGTGGCGTGGTAGCGGAGCCCCGTCACGTCCCGAGTTAAGCCCGGCACGAGGTCGACAGGTCGACCTGCTTCGGGTCGGCCTTGAGATGGTTCAGAAGACTCTTCTGCCGCGGCAGGCACACGCAAGCGAAGCGGCCACTGCCTGACCAGCCCCGGTCTGGCCGCACACATGGAGTCCGGCCACCGCAGGCTCGGGCCTCTGAGCCAGGAAGACCGACCCTCGGCGATCACCAAACCTCCCCGCCACGTCGCCGCTGGCTCGATGAGGTGAGCGGCTCGGCAAGGCCGTCGACCTACTCAACCGCCGGCTTGCAGTGTCTCTCCCCCTCCAACGGCGGCGTGCTGAGCGCCGTACGAACGTCCTCCTCCAAACCGCACAACCGAAGTAGTGAGTGGCGGGCTTCTCAGATCTGGTTCTCGCCGCCGTCGACGTACCAGTTGGCGCCAAGGACGTAGCTGCTCTGTTCGGAGGCGAGGAACGCCACGACCGCGGCGATCTCCTCCGGGCGACCCAGACGGCCTATCGCCACGGTCGCAGCGACGTGCTCCTTGACGGCGGCCACCGCTTCCTCACCACCGAAGATGTCCGTGAGCCCGGGAGTGTCGATCCCGCCCGGCGAGACCGAGTTGACCCGGATACGACGGCCCTTGAGTTCGTTGGCCCACGTCCGTGCGAAGGACCGGACGGCGGCCTTGGACGCCGCGTACGCGCCGAACGCCTCCATACCGTTGTCGGCGGCGGTGGAGGCGTTCAGGATTACCGAAGCACCTTCGTTGAACAGCGGAAGCGCCTTCTGTACGGTGAACAGCGTGCCCCGTACGTTGACGCCGAAGGTCTGGTCGAAGTGCTCTTCGGTGGTCTGCTCCAATGGCACGAAGGCACCGGTCGCCGCGTTCGCGAAAAGCACGTCGAGACCCTGGCCCCGGGTCCGGACCGCGTCGTAGAGCCGGTCCAGGTCAGCCATGTTTGAAATGTCACCCGCCACCGCCGTGGCCTTGTCTGTTCCGATGGTCTCGACAGCAGCATCCAGCTGGGTCTTGCGCCGACCGGTGATGAACACGTACGCGCCCTCAGCAGCCAGCCGTATGGCGGTGGCCAGACCGATTCCGGTGCCGCCGCCGGTGACAACGGCAGTCTTGCCTTCAAGCTGTCCCATGTGAGTAACCTCCGTAAAGATGAGCTGATCGCCTGCGTTCCCGCAGCCGCAGGCCAGCCTGGTAGTCCCGGCGCAGTACTGCACCGGCCTCCCTCAGAACCGTGCTGGCCCTTCGTCCGTTCAGGCGAACCCTGTCGATTCCATGTCCTCGCCACCACATGTCGTCCTTGTCGAGACCGACACCGCTTGGCGCGTCGACCCTCAGGTGCGTCAGTTGCGGAAGTAGGACCCGGCGTCCAAGTCCTGGATGAGGCTGGGCCCACTTGGTGCCCAGCCGAGGAGTTCCTGTGTACGAGTGCTGGAGGCTGGGATGTCCATAGCGAAGAAGCGGCCGATCCAGCCGAAGTGCTTGTGTGCGTCCTGCGGTGCGATCGAAGTCACGGGAACGTCGAGTCCTCGTCCGATGGCCTCTGCGATCTCCCGTGCGGGGACTCCTTCCTCGCTCACCGCGTGCAGGACCGTTCCCGCCGGGGCCTTCTCCAGTCCCAGGCGGGTGATCTGCGCGGCATCCGACCGGTGGACCGCCGGCCAGCGGTTCGTGCCATCGCCGACGTAGCCCGCGACCCCTTTCTCACGGGCAATCGCGACCAGGGTCGCGATGAACCCGTGGTCGCCGTCGCCGTGCACGGTCGGGGCGAACCGCAAGCTGACCGTGTTCACGCGGCGATCGACGTACTCCAGCGCGAGGTTCTCGCTGCCGCCTCGGGGGGACTCCAGGCCGTGGAACGGTGACCTGTCGTCCTCGGTCGCCAGCCGACCCTGCGCCGGGCCTGCGACGCCGGACGCCAGTAGGAACGGACGGCCTGATCCGGTCAGGACGTCGCCGATCGCCTGCACGGCGGCCCGTTCGGCCTGATTGGAGACGGCAGGGTTGTTGAAGTCGTGCTTGTTGGCGAGGTGAAGGACGGCGTCAGCGGTCGCGGCGCCCTCCCGGATGCTGTCGAGGTCGTCGAGGTCGCCGCGGCGGACCTGGGCACCCTTCGCGTCGAGGGATGCGGCCGCGGTATCGGAGCGGGCGAGCCCGACCACCTTGTGGCCGGCGGCGAGCAACTCGTCGACTGTGGCCGAACCGATCCACCCGGATGCTCCGGTGACGAAGACGCGCATGTGAATGATCTCCTTCGATACTCAAGCCTGGTGAACGAGGCAAGCGATGTCAGCCACTGACGTCAGTGACTGCCGTCACTGTAGCTGCCGTGTCAGCTGCTGTCATCACTAGAGTGGTGGGCATGGTGCGATGGGAGCCCGGGGCGCGGGAACGACTACAGGCAGCGGCGATGGACCTCTACATCAGTCGCGGCTACGACAGGACGACCGCGGCCGACATCGCCCAGGCCGTCGGTCTCACGGAGCGGACGTTCTTCCGCCACTTCGCCGACAAGCGTGAGGTGCTTTTCAGCGGCCAGGAACTGCTGGAGCAGGCGTTCCTGGACGGCGTAGCTGCGGCTGCACCGGACGCGTCACCGCTCAAGATGGTCGAGTCCGCCCTGTCGGCCGCGGCGCCGTTCTTCTCGACCGAGCGCCGCGACCACTCCAGGCGGCGGCAGAGGATCATCTCCGAGAATCCCGCGCTGCAGGAACGGGAGTTGTTGAAGTTGGCGGGGCTAGCCACGGCGGTCGCTGCCGCCCTCCGATCGCGGGAGGTTCCCGAAGCGACAGCCACGCTCGCCGCGGAATCCGGGGTGACCGTGTTCGGCGTGGCCTTCGGGAAGTGGATCGCCGAGGGTGAGGAGCGGTCGTTCCTCGACATCGAGCGCGAGGTGCTGGGCGAGCTCGTGGCGATGGCCGCCGGTGCGACGTGATCAGCGTAGCGATGGACCAACCGGGGAAACTACCCGACGACGTCCTGGCCTCGCGGTAGTGATCACTCTCGCCAAGCAGGTTGGACCAACATCGCCGCGGCAGCCGGTCACTAACGGTCACGCCCCCAGCACGCGATCGCCATGCTCTGGCTCACAGCCTGAGAACGCATCACCCGTGCTGTCCCGGCAGAACCTGGCACCTGCGGAAAGATCGACAACTCGGTGTGCGGGAAATCGACTGTGGTGAGGCTCCGACGCGACAGGCCCGAAGAGCCTGCAGCGGCTCCAAACACGTCGCCGGGGAGTGGACGCGCGAACTGGCGGACGGATGGTGACACGGCCAGGCGCCCTTGCCGCCGACAACGCCGGCTTGCGGGATCGGTGGGTGCCGATAGTGCCGAACCAGGAGTTCGGCACTCTGGCGGTTGCTTCACCTGGCTTCGATCGTGCCCATCGGTTCGGACATGCAATTCAATGCGGCGGCGGCGTCGGCCCAGGCGGTGTCACCGGGGTATAGCCCAGTGCGCAGGTAAGCCCAGGTGAGTGCTCGCAATGTGGCCACGCGCTCGGGGTTCTCGTCGGTGGTTTCCGCGGCATCGTACGTCGACACGCCGCCGAGGCTGTGCTCGGCGCCGAACAGCGTCAGCCGCGTCTTGGGGCCAACGCTGAGGAAGTAGGCGTCGGAGCGCCAGTCCTTGCGGTCGGAGAACGCGGGGTGCCAGTCGTTCTCACCGACGATGACCAGTGCAGGTGTCGTCATCGTGGTGAAGCTGGTGGTGCCCAAGATGGGGTAGTGCTCGGAGGCAAACGCGGCGAGGTCTTCGCCCCGGCCGGGTGGGGCCATCAAAACGCCTACTTTGATACGGTCGTCGGCCAGTTGTACAGCGGATCCGTCGGTCGGGTCAGTGACGGTCTGGCCGCAGAGCATGCCGACGGTGTGTCCGCCCATGGAGTGCCCGACCGCGGCGACGCGGGTGTGGTCCAGTCGGCCGACCAGCCCTGGGACGGTCGCCTCGATGTCGTCGAGGTGGTCGAGGATGGAGTGCATGTCGGTGGCCCTGGATCGCCAGTAGAGCGGCGCGTCCGGGTCGCCGACGTCGCGCAGGCCCAGGGTCGTGGAGTCCTGGTGCGTCGGCTGGATGACGGCGAAGCCGTGTGCCGCCCAGAAGTCCACGACGGGGCCGTAACCGTGCAGGGATGATACGAAGTTGGAGGGGCCATGACCGTGCGACAGCAGGATCACTGGCAGGTCGGTGCCGGTTGCGGGTGCCGACACCTTGACCTGCAGATCCACGGCCCGGCCCGGTACGGTCAGCACCACAGGGCTGAAGGTGCTGACCGGGGCGGATTCGTTGACGGGAATGCCACCGGTCTCGCTGAACGGCTTGCTCATTGATGGTCTCCTTTGCCAGGTCGCTTGGGCCATTGAACAAGTACAAGGGTTACGTTGCGCCAGTTTGGCCCCCTGGTCATCGGTGCTTCCTGCTCGGATTTCCCCGTATCCGTTGCGGAAGACGTAGCGACGTTCAGAATCCCGGTGTCGCCCAGACGCGTGGTACCGGCTGGAGCCGTAAAGCCGATGAGTTCATGTTGTGGTGGCGTTCTGCTGGAGAGCGAATGCCTCGGCGTGTTGGCGAGCCTGCTCGTGGGCATTGGCCAGCGACTCTTCGTGCATGCCGATGAATTGGTTCAAGATAGGAACTGTGGGGGCCAGGCCAAACTCAATGGTGATGAATTCGAGTTCGAGGCCAAGTTCACGACCCATGCTCTCCTGAATATGCGGCAGGAGGTGGTCTCGGCCCTCGTGCGGGGCGCCGGGCCCGTAGGCGCCACCGCGCGAAGAGATCACCACCGCGGTGCGGTCGGCGGCCGGCGGGGGGCCGTCAGGCAGGGAGTAGGTGCGTCCGAAGATGACGACCTGGTCCAGCCATGCCTTGAACGACGACGGCATCCCGTAGTTGTACAGAGGCACGGTGAACAGGTAGCCGGCCGCGCCGAGGAACTCCTCGACCAATTCGTCCTGCACCGCCGCGGCAGCTGCTTCCTCTGGGGTGTGCTCGGCGGGGTCGGTCAGCCGCGCGGAGATCCCCGCTGCGGTCAGGTGCGGGACCGGGGTGGCGGCGAGGTCACGATGCACCACTCTCCCCGGCCAGACATTCAGGAAGGAACGGGCGACCCGGCGCGAGATCGACTCGGCGTCGAACGACGTGGCATCGATGTGCAGTAGATACGACATGACACTCGATTCACTCAGTGCCGATATGCCACACGCGCGATTCCGTGGTGACTCACCGGCACACTTACGGCTAGTGCGCAGCGCCATGGTGCATCAACATCAGATAGCCCGCAAAAGGCACATTCATGTGCGTGCCGAAACGTCATGTTCGTCGCGGCCAACGACCGGGTCGCCGGTGACCTGATTCGGCCAATTCACGCTCCGAGGTACGCTTACTCTTTGTTCGTAGCCGTATGATTTGGTACTGCCTTTCCGTACGACCGGCCGATCCGCCTGCACCGAAGGGGTGCGTCCCATGACCAGCGAAATAACCCGTCCCGTCACGCCCGGTGCGGAAGCGTGTGGGCGCCTTCCGGTCGAACACGGCGAGTTCGTGCGCCAGACCCTGGACCGGGTCGGCGACAAGTGGTCCCTCCTCGTGATCGCCAATCTGCATGACGGTCCACGCCGCTACAGCTACCTGCAACAGACTGTGTCGGGCATCTCGCAGCGCATGCTCACCCTCACGCTGCGCCAACTCGGCGAGGACGGGCTGGTCGCGCGGACCGCGTATGCCGAGGTGCCGCCCCGCGTCGAGTACTCACTGACCCCTCTCGGGGAAAGCTTCCTCGAGGTGGCTACGTCGCTTGTCCAATGGGCCTCCACCCACCACGGCGCGATTCGCGAGCACCGGGCCTTCGCCCTCGCGAAAACCGGCCAGGGCGAACTCAACTGACCAACGCAACACTCCAGGCAGAGAACATGCCCGAGGTGTTGGGCGGCGCAGTTGGGCGTTCGGGCACATCGGATGCGCAGAAGCGGGAGCTGTAGGACCGCTGGAGGGGGCGAGCCAGTCAGGGGGGACGCGAACAGATCTCGCGCGGTCGGTCCTGGGCTGGCGAAGTACAGGAGATTACGCACAGCCTGGGGCGCTCCTCACAGACTTTCGCCAAAGAGCTCTCTCGCCACTGCGGAGCCCGGCGCTACCGAGCCGCTTAGACCGAGGACTGGGCTCAGGGCCGCGCGCGATGTCCCAGACGGTGTCTGCCGGTCACGAACCAACAGTGAGGGACAGGGCACTCGTGGCAGAGAAGCTGGCGGAGGACTGGATGCCGGAAACGCCGGCTACCCGCTCAGGAACTGTCCGCCGGGCTCGGGGTGCGGATCAGGCACGAGACGATCTGCAAGTCCCTGTTCATGAAGGTTGGCGGGGTGCTGGCCAAACCACTGCATGAGCAGAGCATCTGAGGCCGAGCGCCCGCCGTGGAGCAGCATCCACGAGGCCGTCTCGGCAACGGTGTTCACTGATCAAGGGTGTGGTTTCCTTCCGCAGGCGGCCTCCAGAAGCCGAAAGCCGCACAGTGCCGGGCAGCTGGGAGAGACCTTCTCCTCGGTGTCTCACCCAGATCGCCACCGTCATCGAAGGGTTTCACCCGCTCCACCTCGATGGCCGAGACGCAGCCACCGGCACCACGCGGCTGTCCGACGAACAGTGTGCCCTGTCTACCCCACTCCGGAAGACTCTGACGTCGGGACCGCGATTTGTCAGCGACGCGTGAATCGTGACCCAGCGCCTCATCGGGACTGATCAAGGTGGCGGCGGCTGTACCACCGCCACCCGGGACGACCGGCACTTCAGCCAGCCTCGATCCTTGCGTCACCGCCAAGAGACCCTCAGCGCCCCCAGGGGCCCGATCGACTCGCTCCCATCAAGCCCCACTCAAATTCCGAGCTGGACGAACGCTCACCGGGCTTTGAGAGCCGGTGTTGATCAGCCCTTCGGCGGGCGGGCCATCGCGATCGTCTTCATCTTCAGGATGCGCACCTCTGCGGGGTCCGTCACAGGCCGGGGAGCCTGCCCCTGTCCGTTGGCCGCGGCGGCCGTCTTCGCCTTCAGGGCGCTCTCGGCTGCGGTGTGAGAAGCCCTCTCCGCGGCCGCGGCGGCGACCGCCTTCGTCTTCTGCTTCTGGGTGTTCGCGGAGTCGTCGTCCGTCGCGGAGTGCGAGGCCGCGGTGGCCGCGTGAACCTGCGATCCCGCCGCCACAGCCAGACTGCCGAGCGCGAAGGCGCTCACCGCGGCGGTCCTGAACGTCGTTGACATCCTGCTTGACTTACGGGGGGCGGCATGGCGCATGGGAGTTCCTCTGGTGTCGGTTCGACTTGGACAGCTGGACTACGCAGGGCATGGGCCCGTACGCGACACCCAGAGTCAGTGATGCAGATCACGGGGGGCCTCTGTTGCGGGCGACAGATGCCGGTGCGTACCTCCCGTACGGAGGCCCCCTGGTCGTTCTGCGGACGGATATGAATGGCGGAAGAGTGGCGAAAGGCGCGGCGGAGGAGGAGTTCGATGAATTCTATGCACTGGCCTACCCCAGGCTCGTTCGGCAGCTTTACGCGATGACCGGCGATCTGCCGGAGGCCCAGGATGTCGTCCAGGAGGCGTTCATAAGGGCCTGGGGCCGACGTGGGATATTCACGAACGACGGTTCCCAGGAGGCGTGGATCCGCACCACGGCCTGGCGGCTTGCCATATCGCGCTTCCGGCGTGTGCGGCGCGGTGTGCAGCTCATGCAGCGTCATCACGAACAGCGCCATGCCGAGGGGCCGTCCCCCGAACGCGTCGCTCTCGTCGAGGCACTTCGCACTCTTCCGAGGAAGCAGAGAAGCGTGGTTGTCCTCCACCACTTGTGCGACCTCAGCGTCGAGCAGATAAGTACCGAGACGGGCTGGCCGGCCGGCAGCATCAGGGTTTGGCTGGTCCGTGGGCGCCTGTCACTCGCCCGCTACTTCGCCCCCCTGCCGGACCAGGAGGTGGACCATGTCGGATGAGTACGAGCGTCCTGCCTGGCTTGCCGAGAGCATCGCCCAGTTGGAGAACATTCGGGTAGATGGGCCGGCGTCCGCAAAGGAGTTGCGTCGTCAAAGCTTCCGACGCCGTCAACGCCGTAACCGTTCTGCCTCCATTGTGGCGATTGCCGCGACAGCCCTCGGTGCGGGCGCCTACTGGAACGCCATGGGCGTAAACCCATCGGCGGAAGATCCTGCCCGCCGCGGGGAGGTTTCCCAAATATCAGCGGCCCAGGAGGAATTGCAGGCCTACTACTCGGTTCTGCCGGATGCCTTTTCCTCGCGGGATTCGCCGTCCAGGCTGTGGAAGCTGATGACCGCGCATTTCACGGACACGGCATTGAAGCGAGAAGTTATTCTCGAAGGCAGCGGAGCCGACGACCTGGCGGCCACGTGTGGTCATGTGGATGCCACAACCACCTTCACCGTCGGAGACCCCCGCAGCACCGGGGCCGACACCGTCCGCGCACGCGTGACGAGCAGCAGCTCACAGGAATCGATCGAGGTCGATTTCGATCTCCGCACCATGAGAATCTCGAACTGGTCCTGCATCGACGGATCCTGACCTCTACCGACCGACACAGGCCACAAGCCCCGGTACCGGAGGGCCGGTCCCGTCAGTCGGTCGGATCGATGCGACGGTCGGGTCCGTCCAGCCAACGGCTCTGTCCGCAGTTCCGGATGCTGTTGGCGATCTTCAAGTGGTCAGGGCCTGGCATAACTGCCGGAATCGGGTAGCGGGTCTGGGCTGACGCGGTGGTGTGGTGCCGGGCGGATGGCATCCGCTGAGTCGGATGATGTTGGTTCCGGCGGCGGTGAGGATGTGCTGGACGTGGGTCTTCGCGATTCCGTGGTAGCGGCAGTGGCGGAGTCCGTGGGTGTGGACAGTCTCGGAGACCCTCGCTTCGCAGCCGGCGCGGATCGCGTAGTGCTCCTGCCACTCCCGAGTGTTCTGCTCGCGGCGGACCCTGGTCTGGATCTCCTGCAGAGGCTCAGACAGGAGGATGATGTGGCGACCCCGTCCGTCGGCATTGCCCGTGCACTCCACTCGGTCTTCGCAGGCCCGGCAGGCAGTACGAGGGAACATGACGGACAGCCGCTCGTGTCCGTCGCCGAGTGTGGGTTTCCAGGGGCGGCCGGTCACGCCGCGCGGACAGGTGAGGGTGCGGGCGTCCCAGTCCGGGGTGAAGTCCGCCTTCGTGAAGCCGGGATGGTCGCGGGCCCGGGGATCGGGGCGAACCGGGCCGGTCAGCGTGAAGCCGTGGGCGCGGGCGGCCTGGTCGATGGACTCCGGCGTGACGTATCCGGCGTCCACGAAGTGCTCCAGATCTGCGAAGCCCTGACTGGCCAGGCCCTGGTGGATGTCGTCGAGCACGCCGATGTCCTGCTCCGGGGCGGCCTGGGTGATGAGCTGCACGATGAAGTTCGGCCCGGCCTCCCCGCAGGTTTCCGTCTGATGATCGCGGCAGCCGATCCAGGACTTCTGCCCTGCTGCGGTGAGTTTCTGGCTGTACCAAGCCTGCGGGTCATAGGGAGAAACGATCTCCAGGCCGGCCCACGGAACACAGGCCGTGGCGGGGTCCGGCCGTCCCTCCGCCAGCGGGGACAAAGCCGCCCTGCGAGGCATCTTGCGCCGGCTCAACCGGTCCCTGGTGGACTTCGGGTCCCGCCACCGCAAACGGCCCGTAGCGTCGTACCAGTACTGTTGCACCCATACCTGTCGCAGCACCTGGACCTGCGGCAAAGTACGCAGCCGTGGTGGGGCATCGCAACGGTGGACGGCCGTCAGTAGCCTCATCCCGTCCTCGCCGACCTGCAGGGCGTACTCCTCCAGTGCAGCCTTGCCCTTGGGCAGCCGGTGGTGATACGCCGGACGCCCATAGCGGTCGGCCCAGCCTGCCCCGATCACCGGCGCCAGCCAACTCTCGTCCGCCAGGACGAGTTGCTCCAGCGCGGCCCGCAGGGTCTCGGTGACCAGTTCCCTCCGGTTCAGCGTCCGCACCGCTGCCAGCACATGAGTGGAGTCCGTCCGCACCGCGCCGTGGCGCTTCACCAGCCCCGCGGCCACTCGCCGCACGTGTTCTCGCCGAGACCGCGACGACCGCAACCGCTTCACCGACGCCCGCGGACTCAAGGCATACGCCGGATCCGCACCGATCACCCGCGCCTCCGGCAAGAAACACTACGTGGGACGCCGCATGGTCAAGAACAACCGACTCCACCACGCCGGCTATCTATGGGCCTTCTCCTCCCTGCGCTCATCCCCTGGAGCCCAAGCCCACTAGCGTCACCGACGCGATGTCGGCGACTGGCACGCACAAGCTCAGCGACACCTGTCCAACCGCCTGCTCGGACAGCTGTTCCACTGCCTCCAAAAGCGAGTTCTCTTCGACGAAGAACGTGCCTTCAATCCGCCCGTGCCCTCATCAACGGCAGCTGCTGCTTGACTCCTTCAGATCCCGAGATGTCTATCGGGACACGCTCCGCCGGCCCAGCACCGACAGACTCGCCGACGGATCCCCGGCCCGGTCCTTTGACGGCGCCAAGGAAGAGGAGACCCCCTCAACACCGTCCTGGCGCGAGCGATAGACACCCTGGAGCGGATCGAGAGTCCCGAAAACATCACCACGGTGCATGTACGTCACCTGGTGCAGTTGTGCGATGTCTACCGATGTCTCGGCTCCGACGATCCCGACATCATTCTGCCCGATCTCGCCGACGACTGGCGGATCCTTCACCGGGGCCGGATGGAGACCCTGCCGTCGCTTCCTCCTGTCCCAATCTCCGGTCGGGCGCGAGCAGTGCTCGACGCCGCGCTCTCCGCCCTCGCCTCAGGTGGCGGAGAAACCTCCGTCGAAGTCCTCGCCGAGCGGCCGTTGCGA
The DNA here is from genome assembly GCF_053592635.1 of Streptomyces sp. NPDC002623. NCBI lineage: Bacteria > Bacillati > Actinomycetota > Actinomycetes > Kitasatosporales > Streptomycetaceae > Streptomyces > Streptomyces sp. NPDC002623. The sequence goes on from NZ_JBSFWB010000005.1 coordinate 456,146, forward strand.
CTGGGATTCAGGTCGGCTAAACCTCCGTCACTGACCATCCTGGAGGACGTGTGCTCGCTCTGGTCTGCGGTGAGCAAAGCGATCACCGTAGAGGCGACCGAACAGGGCATCGACGTGATCGTCGCCATGACGGAGGCCCCGCCCCAACCGGGGCCGATCACTCAAGCCGTCATCGCCGCACTCCAACCGGTCCCCGAGCCGTACCGGGCGGCCGTGGCGGACCTTCTGCACGATCTGAAGAATCAACTTGTCGCCGCCCGCCTCGCCGACTCCCAACCCGCTGAGAGCCGTACGGCCCGGCTGCAGCAACAACTCGCCGCGAGCCGGCACCTCGACGAGGCGCACACCCTCGCGCTGCGCTTGCGCGCAGCAACGTCGATGCTCACGTCAGCCGACACCGAGAGCGTCGAGCTCGGAGCCTTCCTGCGCCACTATGCCGGAGCAGTTCTCACCCGACTTCCTGCCAGCATCTCGCTGTCGGTTCCCACGGCCAGGAGCACCGTCCACGTCGCGCTGGGTGCACGAGCCCTGACCGCTATCTTCGACAACCTGATCGGCAACGCGATCGAAGCGCTGCGCAACGGTGGGGCGATCACCCTGGACTGGACCGCCGATGACTACGAAGCCGCCGTCGAAATCTCGGACGACGGCCCCGGACTTCCCTCCGACATCGCCGCCGCCCTGAACGCGGGCAAGCGAATCCGCAGCACAAAACCCGGAGGCAACGGCCTGGGCCTGCTCGGAGTCCGCTCGCTCCTCGCCAAGGTCGGCGGACAACTCAGCCTCATCGCCACGCCCTCCGGCACCGCGTGGCTCACCACCCTGCCACTCGCTACCCCTACGCCAACGGAGTCCACATGACCCAGCGACTGGCCAACCTGCGCATCCTCGTTGCCGACGACCAGGTGGACGTGGCCCGCACGCTGTGCCGACCGCTGCACAAGGAAGGTGCCCGCCTACGCTTCGCCGCAGACGGGCACACCGCTCTGCAGGAGATCGACACCCACCCGTTCGACCTCCTGCTGATCGATATGAAGATGCCGCCCGAGGAATGGGGTGGCCTGTGGCTGCTCCGGCAGCTCAAAGAACGGAAATGCCGCATTCCCAACCTCGTACTGTCCGGCGAAGGCTCGAAGCAGCAGGTCATCGAGGCGCTCCGCCTCGATGCCGTCGACTGGGTCGTCAAGGACACCGCCGGAGAAGAACTGCTGGACCGATGCGCAGCGACCGTCGCCGATCGCTTAGGCGAATCCCTAGAGCTCGCCACCCACCGCCTGCCGACCCCCCTGGCTCAGCGCTTTGCCAAGTATGCCCGAGCCACCGATCCGGACAAGAAGATCCGCGAGGGCCTGCATACGCTGGAGTCGATACTGCGCTTCGCCGCCATTCTGGGGCTCAGCAGTACCCCGCCCGCACCGCTCCGGGGGATCACGCCGGACCGGCTGGCGGCCCCGAGTATGGGCACCTGGTTCGACATCTGCACCGCTCTCGCAATCCGGCCCGATACGGGCAGCGAATTCCGGCGGGTACATTCCTGGATCACCCCGGAGCGAGCTGATCACCAGCCGGTCCAGAGACTCATCTCCGTACGCAATGCCCTGGCACACGGCCGGGACACACCCACGCCGGACCAGGCTGACCAACTCGACCAACTGCTGCGCCGATTCGCGCACCGCGCAGCATCCTCCTGGTGCGCCGATCTCGTAGTGCCCACCTCCATGACCTACGACGGCGACCGATACACCCTTGAGGTACTCACTCTGCAAGGGGTCGGAAGGCCAGCCCCCAACACGGTATCGACCCCTACGCCGGTGATCACGGGACAGCCGATCCTCGCGTCCCGTGAAGGCACCCTGCTGTCCTTGGCTCCGTGGCTACTAGCCCACACGGAACCCGCCACAGGCGCAGTGAGCTGCCTGCAATTCGACGGCCTCCAACGCGCAAAAGAGTGTCTGACGTCAGACACTCCCTTCCGGTACGCGCGAACAGATGACGGCAGGGGCCTCCCCTCAGTCCACCACGCTCAAGCACGCTGGCTGACCCTGTCCCAGTGGACGTAACCCCAGCTGATACCCAGGGCTCAGACCGGTGCACACGCGAAAATCAGGACAGTCCCCGGCCCGGGACTAGGGCGTCCTTGAGGCCAACGCACTCCGGCACCCGCCCCGTGACGCGCCCACAGGAAAACTCGCGACGCACATGGACGCTCAGACTCGGCGCGGCCGCCCTGGAACGGCCACCTTAAAAGTCGACGTCGAGGACTGCGTAGGGGCGCCGCTCGAGTTTCGCCATCCGGGTCTTCTGACGCAGCCAGGATCCGAGACTTTCCTCACGCTCAAGGAGCAGCACTAGCTCGCGGAGCTCACCCAGCACCATGACCCCGTGAACGAGGAAGCGTTCACACTCCTGTACCGCGGGCGAACTGTACCCGGACGCCGAGATCATGAGGCCGCTGACACCGGCTCGGTTGATGACCCGAACCAGGTGGCGGCTAATTGGGTTAATGTCCAGCGGCTTGGCCCACCACTTCACTTCAACTAGGTAGATCTGGCCGTCCAGTTCAACCACTCCGTCGATCTGCTCGGCTGCCTCGCCGTCTTCTAGTCGCAGCGTGAACGCCTCCCTGATGCCGATACCGTCCAGAGAGAAGATGCGGTTGAGGAGGCTTTCCAGTTCCAGGCCACGCTTGTGCGTGTCCTCCATGCCGAAGAGGTTGGAGATCTGTGTCCGCAGGTCTGCATAGAGTGCGCCTCGACGTCGCAGCTTGTCCTCGGTAGCGCGGCGAGCGGCCACGTGGGCCTCGCGCTCTTGATCGCGTTCCTGCTGCATGCGCGTGAAAGAGTCCTTTACGCCGACGACGTCGCGGATCTGCGCAACGAGACCGCGGGCCTTGAGTTGGTCGTCGGGCCAACAGGTGGAGAAGTCGTCGAACTCAGTGACTCTACGCAGCAGCGCTCTGCGCACGCCGAGACCTTGATCGCCTTGCTCATTCAGCTGGCCGATGACGTCACGCGTGATCTTGTATTTGCTCACGACGCCACGATCGAGCGCGAGTTGTTCACGAATGCGGCCAAGGAGAGCCTCGCTGGTTCCCGCACCGCGCAGGAAGTTAACAACGTCGTCCTTGCTCCGGCAGAGCAGAGGGATGGTGTCGGTCAGCAGCGCCATGAGCTCCGGAGGCCAGTGATACGCGGCATCGTGGACCATCTGGGCTGGACTCCCAACACTTCGCGGCAAGAGGCCGAGGCTCAGAGCCTCGCGATCCCATCCATCATCCCTCTGACCGCACGAGATGTCCCCGAATCGAGGGAGACCGCGGGTAAGAATGCGATCGCGGCAGCGCTTTCCCGCTCTAGTCCTTGGCCTAGGTGGCATGGCCACCGATGGTCGAGAGCAGCACATGTATCCCGGCACGGGTGCCAGCGTGCTGACCGATGACGTTGTGATGCGACTTCGCGCGGGGCAAACGAGTCTGCCAGTGGTTCGCCTGCCTGCCCCCTACCGCAAGAAGGGCTAGGCCCTGCTCGACAGCTACTTCGAGCGGCTCAGAGGTGCCTTCATCCGCATCTCCGCTGCACCGACCAACGGTTCGATCATCGACAACGTCCGAATCACGTCGCAGTATGCCACCTCCTTCATCACATCGAAGGTGCTCGACAGTCGAGGCAACAGCACCACCAAGGCGGACGAGATCGAGGCGTGGCTCAAACCCGAGCCCACTTGCCACGCAGCCTGGTCACCCGGCATCTGACCGGAGACGGAATCCGGTGGTATCCCGACCTGGGGAGGTCCATGCTCATGAGATGGACCTCCCCAGGCCCAAGTGGCCCGCTCACGAGATCGCAGTCATCGGCGGTCGGCACGAGGATGACCTCGTCATCGCTGGCGGATACCTGCGTGTAGCCGAGCTCTCGGCAACGGAGTGGAGCCAGAACGGCCCCGACGACTCCCTCCCGATCCCGATCTACTACAACTACCGGCACAGCGTGGAGTTGAGCCTGAAGGGGCTGATCCGGGAGGCCGCCATCATCATCCGTCGCGGCGAGTACGACACCCGTGGTGAGAATCTTCGACCCGACCGGATCGACGAAAAACTGCGCGAGGACAGCCACAGCATCAGGAAGTTGACCGAACGGCTGAACCGCTACCTTGGCCTGATCGCTGACCTTGAAGCGCCGAACAACAAGATCGACCCGGAGTCCTTCGCGACACTCCAGTGGCTCGACGACATGGACCAGACCGGGGAGACCTTCCGCTACGCCCACATCGGCGCAGGTACGGCTAGCAGACCTGCACGCCCTGTCCAGACGAATATCAACTTCTACGACGAGATCCGCAAGGTCCACGACCTGGCCTGGCTGCTCCAAGCGGGTTACTCCGGTGCCCTCCAGGAGTTCGGCGACCTCCAGCAGGAGTACCTAGAAGAGATGCGTTGGGCGACAGGCTGCTGACAAGCCGCCCCAGCTGACTCCTCGATCAACATCCGGTCGGTACCGAAAACCAACAGATCTGGACTATTGGCGCGTCGAATTTGCCCACTGGGCCTCCTCGTCGCCGCCCTCATCGGAGAATGGCGATGTGGTGAATCTTCAGTTCCTCGTCGAACGGCCAGTCGGCACAGCGCCTTTCAGCTTCACGAGGACCGGCCTGGCTACGGTGCGGATCGAGCGCCTTCGCACCACCGCGCTGGACGACGTGACCGATCTGGACGCCGCATACGCCTTGGCCCGCATCGCCTGGACCGAACTCGAAGCGTTCGGTACCAGCGGGGGCCAGCGGCTTGATGACGACGAGATCGCCCTCCTCCTCAGGTCCCTCACCGGAGTCCTCCGGCGCCTGAAGACGCCCCTAGAGCTTCCGTTCCGCGACTTCAAGAGCTTCAAGAGCTTCTGGAAGCAGCAGGGGATGAGCGACAGCTACGAAGCCCGTCGCAGCTACCTAGGCCGCATTTTCGAGCCCGTGCTGAAGAAGCTGGACGCCTACCACCCTCATCTCGCACCGGGCCGGGTGTCCTCGCACCGCATTACCGAGGTCACCCGCCGGCGACTGCGCGAGGGCCTTCCGACCGCCTGGTGGGGGACCCTTGACGAACTGCAGTTCCTAGAGCGTTTGTACGACCTCAACAACCTGCCTAGCCTCGACCCGAAGCACGTCACCGCCGCCGAGGACATTGGCCACCATTGCATCCTCGATCCGGACGATTGGGAGGCCGACTGGATCTGGCGCGACGAGCGTTTCGCTCTCGCCGACGGCGACGACGAACTCCTGCGCTTTTTGGCCGAGATGCTGCACCCGGCGGTGCGCACCGACGCCGACGAGGTCGAAAGGCTCCGCGCCTGGATGAACGAGACCCTGGCCCACGACGGCTACGAGCTCACCGCCGTGGACACCATCAGCAACGCACAGGTCTTCACCGCCCGTTCGGTCGGCGCCGGGGTGTCCGGGGCCATGAAGAACCTCTTCTTCGCCGCGGATGGCCCCAAGCCGGAGTTCGTTCTCGGTGACGCCATCAACAACGACGTCCTGTTGGTGAAGAACGGCGAGTTCTGCCTCCAGTACGACCAGGCCCTCGGAGCCGCCGGCCTGACCTGGGGCGACTTGATCACTTGGTGGCGCACTCATGCGCCCTTCGCGGAGGACGCAACCGATCAGGACGTAGGCCGCGCACTCTACAAGCGGCTGTCGGCGTCGCTTCACCGCGATCCAAAGCGGCCCGAATGGGTGTCCCCAGAGCGGAAGGTGTTCCGCGCCTATTGTCGGCGCTACCCGATCGACGGGACCGGAGCCCACTACCCCGCGCTGATCCCGCAGGTGTACCTGCACCTGGACCCGCGAACCCGCCTGGAACGCGGAGGCAGAGACAGCGTCCTCGGCCGTGAACGCATGGACTTCCTGCTCCTCCTCCCCCGCGGAGTGCGGATCGTCGTGGAGGTAGACGGCCAGCAACACTATTCCGAAGGGGACATGGCATCGCCACGGCTCTACTCAAAGATGGTGTCCGAGGACCGATCTCTACGACTCAAGGGGTACCAGGTCTACCGCTTCGGCGGCCATGAGCTTGGCCTCAGCGCAGCTCCGGCGATGCTCCACGACTTCTTCGGCCAACTGGTCGAACACCAGCGCTAGGCCACCGATCCGTCGCGCTCAACGGACGAGGTCCTCGTGTCACGGGCGAATCACCAACCCCATAGACACCCTCCCGCCCAACGGTCCCGAACTGGACGCAAATACTCGGGTTGGACTGGCTGGACGCCCTGAGACGGGCTTTGCCTACGTGTGCCATGTGGGACCGGATCGCGCCATCGCCCAGAGTGGTCCGGTCCACGATCAGCAGTGGGCCACCGCCGCCGACCTTCCAGACCGCGTCCCGACCGCGGGAGGCCACAAAGCGCTCCAGAGATCCCAGCACCCGCCCCCACCTCACAACCAATCACCGACGCCTGAGCATCGCCCGGCAAGAAAACACTCCAGCAGGCCATCGCGACGATCGCCTTCTTCCAGAACCACCGCATCGCAGCCACCCGCCCAGTAATCATCCCCAGGTTTCGCCGGGTCAGCGGCCCCCAACACCCCTTCGGCCCGTCCAAGACGGCCATGCGCGCCGAGGTATCACGCCTCATCTCGCTCGCCGTCTGTCCCCTGCTACCAACCGAACCACCGCGGTACAACACGCCTCACTACCACCAAGATCCGGACCATACGCGGGCCAACTCCCCACATTGAACCCGTCGGACCGACATCCTTGCTGGTCAGAAGGCTGTACCGCCTGTACCACCAGCAGACGAAGAACCTCCTTGTTTCATACAGCCCGAAGAAACTTGGGTTCTTCTAGAGTCTGAAGTCGGTTGCCTGGAGGCGTCGTTGCGCTCCAGGCAACCGGACACAGATGCCACTCTCCGTCATCAACTCAACACCTAGCGCTGCTGTCAGAGCTCCAAACGGATCCGTCCCGGACCAGGAGCGGACCAAACTCAAGGCCTCGGACGTCCAGCTCGGTCGTGGCGTTCCGGACGCAACCGGACCTCTCGAAAGTCGTCCGTCGCGGCAGGTCGAGGTGCCGGTAGTGCGCCCAGTTCGCGGCGATCACCGCACGGCACCGAATGCGTGCGCCGTCCCCCAGCGGGACGGCCGGCCGTTGCTCCCCTGAGAGGTCCAGGCGGGCCACCGCGCAGGGCGAGTGGATCCGTACACCGAACGTGAGCGCCTGGACCATCGCCAGACGGTTCAGCCTTTCGCCGCTGACTCCGTGCGGGAAGCCCCGATGGTTCCCGATGCGGGCGCTCTTGGCGGCCGGGCCGGCGCCCACCACGACGAGATCGACCGGACGAGTCAAGTTGTTCAGACGCGAACCGGAACGGGCGCCGGCTTCACCCGGGCGACGGTCATGACGTACAGGAGCAGACCCGCGGTGGTGAGGACGAAGCCGGCCCACACGGTGGACAGGGTCCCCCAGCCGGCGTCGAGGGCGACCGCGCCGCCGATCGCGCCGAGGCAGTTGGCCAGGTTGAGGGCGGCCAGGTTGAGCGTTCCCATCAGGGTCGGGGCGTCCGGTGCGAAGCTGGTCAACCGGACCTGGATGGTGGGGATGGCGAACATCATGGTCGCGCCGACGCCGAACAGGCAGGGCAGCAGAATCACCAGGTTGCCGCCTGCCACACCGATCAGCACCAGGAACACCAGAGCACCGCCATAGCCCGAGATCAGACCGCGGTTCTCGTACCGGTCGGCGACACGTCCGCCGACGTGGTTGCCGACCGCCATGCCGAGGCCGAAGACGGCGAGCGCGATCGGGATGAGCGAGGCGTCCCGCCGCGCCGCGTCGGTGACGAACGGGCCGATGAACGTGTAGACGGCGAAGATGCTGGAGATGCCGAACGCCGCGACGGTGACCATCAGCCAGACGCCCCGCCGCCGGAGGGCGCCCAGTTCGCCCGTGAGGGAGCTGCCGCGCAGGTCATCGGTGCGCGGCAGCCAGGCCATCAGGGCGGCTCCGGCGAGCAGGCCGACGGCGACCACGGTCCCGTACATGACGCGCCAGCCGGCGTGCTGGCCGATGAAGGTGCCGAGCGGCGACCCGGCGATGGTAGCGACGGTAAGTCCTCCCATCACGGTGGCGAACGCCTTGCCGCCCTTGCCCGGCCCGTACACGTACGCGGCGACGACTGCCCCGGCGCCGAAGAACGCGCCCTGCACGCTGCCCGCGACGAACCGGAAGACGACGAACGACGCGATGTCCGATGCCAGGGCGGAGAGTCCGTTGCCGACCAGGAACAGTCCGATCAGGCCGAGCAGCAGAGTGCGCCGGTTGACCCGGGCGGCGAGCAGGGTGATCGCCGGAGAGCCGATCATCACCCCGAAGGCATACGCGGTGATCGCGTAGGTCGCGACCGGAACGGACACATCGAGATCGGACGCGAACAGCTGGATGATGCCGTTGCTGCCGAACTCGCCGGCGCCGATCGCGAAGGTCCCCAACGCCAGGGCGAACAACGTCGGCTTCGGATTCCTGATGGGCGACTTCGCGGAGGTGTGCCGCTGCTCCGCGGCAGTGCACTGGCTGTCGTATGCGCGCTGATGCATCGTCTCGCCTCGTCTCGTCCTTGGCAGGAGGGTCAGTCGGACGGCGTACGGGCCGGTGCGGGACGGGGATCAGGCGTGGGGGGCGGGTCGTCGCCCTCCCGGAGGCCGTGGCGGGCGTAGAAGCGCCGCAGGGGCGCCGGCGCCCACCAGTTCGCGTTTCCGAGCAGACGCATCGTGGCCGGTACCAGCAGCGCCCGGATGATCGTCGCGTCCACCAGGACGGCGATGAGCATCGCCACCCCGATCAGCTTGATGAACGTGATTCCGGAGATGGAGAACAGCCCGATCACGACCAGGATGAGCAGCGCGGCGCTGGTGATGATCCGGCCGCTGCGCTGCAGCCCGACCGCGACCGCCGCGGTGTTGTCGCCGGTCCGGTCGTACTCCTCGCGGATCCGGGACATCAGGAAGACCTCGTAGTCCATCGACAGCCCGAACACGACCGCGAGTACCAGGATCGGCTGGGTCGCCTCCAGCGTCCCGGTGGAGGTGAAGTTCAACAGACCCGACAGATGGCCGTCCTGGAAGATCAGGACCAGTGCGCCGAACGACGCGCCGAGCGACAGGATGTTCATCACGATCGCCTTGACCGGCAGCACGACGGAGCCGAAGGCGAGGAACAGCAGGACGAAGCCGGCGCCGCCGATGATCAGCGCCATCCAGGGCAACAGACGCCCCACGGCGTGGAGTTGGTCGGCCAACTGCGCGGTCTGGCCACCCACCAGCGCCTCACCTCCCGGTGGTGCCGGTACGGCCCGGATCCGGCTCACGAGATCCCGCGACTCGGGCGACATGGGGTCGCCCCGGTACCTGACCGTGACCCTCGCGACGTCGCCGGACCGACCCGTGACCTCGGCTCCGGACACCCCGTCGACAGCCTGGACGGCGTCGACGTAGCGCTCCAGAGCGGCCCGGTCCGACGAGGTCACGATCGCCTCGATCGGCACCTGACCGTTCTGGACGAAGTCCCGGTCGATGGCTTCCGAGACCACACGGCTCTCGGTACCTGTCGGCAGCACCCTCGGGTCGATGCCGCCGAACTCGACGCGCAGGAACGGCGCGGCGGCCAGCAGCAGGACCGTGAGCACCCCGGTCGCGTAGACGACCGGGCGGCGCATGATGCTGTGCGCGAGGCGGTACCAGAACCCGTGCGCGACCTCGTCCCGCGGGAGAGCCGGCGGCGGACGGCGCAGCAGCCGTCGTACCGCGAGTGCCTCGACCCGGGGGCCGAGGACGGCGAGCAGGGCGGGCAACACGGTCAGTGCCGCCACCATCGCCACCACGACCGCGGACAGACCGCCGAGGCCCATCGAGCGGAGGAAGGCCATCGGGAAGATCAGCAGTCCGGCCAACGAGACGGCGACGGTGACGCCGGAGACCGCGACCGTACGGCCGGCGGTGGCCATCGTGCGGGCGACGGCGTCCTCGACGCCGAGCCCGCGGGCGCTCTCCTCCCGGAACCGCCCGACCATGAACAGGCCGTAGTCGATCGCCAGGCCCAGCCCGAGAATCGTCACCACGTTGACCGAGAAGACCGAGACGTCGGTCAGATAGGTCATCCCGCGCAGCGCGGTGAACGCTCCGAGGATGGCCAGAGCGCCGAGGGCGAGCGGCAGGCTCGCCGCGGCCACGCTGCCGAAGACGACGACCAGGAGCACGAGCAGCACCGGTATGGAGATCGTCTCGGCGAGAGCGATGTCGGCCGCGACCCGCTCGCGGATGTCGCGGTCGACCGTGGTGGCGCCGCCGACCTGGGTCCGCAGGCCGGGCGCGGCCAGTTCGTTCTCGATCTCGTCCAGCTCTTCGCCGCGCTGCGCCTCGTCGTCGCCGGCCAGGGTCAGCACCGCGTAGGTGGCGTGCCGGTCGTGGCTGACCAGGGCCGGGCTGCCGGTGCTCCAATAGGTGACGGTCCGGGTCACCACGTCGTGGGGAAGCGCTTGGAGCGTCTCCGTGACGGCTCGCCGGAACGCCGGGTCGTCAACTGTCGTACCGGGGCTGGTGTACAGGACCACCGCGTCGTTGCCGGTCCGGCCCAGGGTCGCCTCGGCACGTGCGGCCGCGCGCGAGCTCTGGCCAGCCGGGTCGTCGAACCCTCCGGTGGTCAGCGAGCCGAAGACCCGCGTGCCCCAGATGCCGCCGAACACCAGGAAGGCCGCGGCCAGGCCGATCACCCACCACCGTCGGCGGACCATCGTCCGCCCCAGCCTCTCGAACATCGACATCTCAGCCCCCTCCTGGTGTCAGCGCGCGGCGCGCTTGATGAGGGCGGCCGTCGCCGCGGGCCGCGCGATCATCGCGACATGTGAGGTGTCGGCCTCGAAGGTGTGTGCGCCGGCCCGGCGCGCCATGAACCGCTGCGCCGCCGGGGGCAGCACCTGGTCGTCGCGGCCCACGAGGTACCAGGACGGAACGGTCTTCCAGGCCGGGGCGCCGGACGGCTCCCCGAGGGTGCGCACGTCCGCCGGCCGCTGGCCCGCCCACATCAGCTCGGTCGTCGCCTTGGGCAGGTCCCCGGCGAACACATCGTGGAAGAACTCCTTCTTGATGTAGCCGTCGACGAGGCCCTCACCGTAGGGACGGAAGTCCAGCGCCGCCTCGCTGAGTCTGCTTCCCGGGTACTTCGTCTGCAGGCCCAGCAGCGTCTCCCCCTGATCGGGCACGAACGCGGCCACGTAGACCAGGGCCTTCACGTTCGGGTTGCCGGTCGCGGCGTTCGTGACGACGATGCCGCCGTAGGAGTGCGCGACGAGGACGAGCGGGCCGCTGAGAGTCGCGAGGATGCCGGCCAGATAGGCGGAGTCGGAGGCCACGCCACGCAGCGGGTTGGGCGGTGCGACGACCGGATAGCCGTCGCGGATGAGCCGGGAGGCGACCCCGTTCCAGCCCGACGCGTCGGCGAACGCGCCGTGTACGAGGACCACGGTGGGCTTGCTCGTGGTGTGTGCCTGCGCGGCGGGTGCGTCGAGCGCGGCGCCCACCACGACGGCGGCGGATCCGGCCAACAGCCCCCGGCGAGTTGTCGTCATCGATGTATGCCCTTCGGTATCCGGTGTTCTCGCTGATGAACGTAGAGCCGGTTACTTGACGGGCACTGAACAGAATTCCGGGCGCCCTACAGGGGCTGCTTCACTATCAGTTCCGTATGGGCGTGCTCGTCCAGGGTGTATCGGCGTTGCAGCACAACGGCGATCGTCATGAGCACGGCCGGCACCAGGGTGAAGCCGTAGCGGACGGCCGCCAGCGCGCCGGAGGACTGCGTGGTGTGCTCGCCCGCGCTACTGGCCACGAACCCGCCCACGGCCAGGCAGGCCGAGTACACATACGGCCCCAACGCGCCGCCGGTGGCCTCGGCGGCGGTCCACACGCCGGTGTAACTGCCCGCACTGGCGCTACCGGCCGGCCCGGCGGCGGCGATGACGTCGGGCACCATCGACAGCGGCATCAGTTGCATCGCGGCGAACGCGACGCCCAGCACCGCCACGGCCGCGATCAGCAGGGGCAGGCCGGCCGCGGCGCCCAGGGCCAGCACCAACGAGCCGGCCACGAACGCGGCCTGGGCGACGAGCAGGCTGCGCTGCTTGCCGAGACGCCGGGCCACCAATACCCACAGGGGCGTGGTCAGGACCGCCGGCGCCATGAACGCCGCGATGAGCACGGACGTGAGGGAGGAGCGGCCCAGCTCGTACTCGGCGAAGTACGGCATGCCGGCCAGTACCAGGTTCATCGTGATCGCGACGGTCAGATAGGACGCGGTCAGCGCACGGAACTGCCGGTCGCGCAGCGCCACCAGCAGCCCGCCGCGGTGCCCCGGCGGGGTCGGAGTGCCGGGCGCAGCCCGGTTGAGGCGGGCGACACCGGTGATACCGACCAGCATCGCCGCAAGCATGACCGCGCCGAGCAGCAGGGCCATTCTCGTGTAGTCGCCGACGCTCGGATCGTCCCCGGCGACCAGCGGCGCGGCCACTCCGGCGAGCAGGACGCTCACGATGATCACGACACCGCGGTAGCCCATGAGGCGGGTCCGCTCGTGGTAGCCGATACCCAGGTCGGCCGGTGTGGCGAGGTAGGAGACCTGGTAGAGCGAGTAGAGCAGGTTGCCGACGACCAACGCCACGGAGACCCAGATCGCGGCGGTCGTCCCGTGCAGATCCGACGGCACGGCGAACAGGGCCACGAAGGCGAGCACCACGACACAGCCGACCAGCATCGGTCTCCGGCGGTGGCCGGTGCGAGCCAAGTCGGCGTCGGAGAGCCGGCCCACCGACGGGTGCGTCACGATGTCGGCGACATTCGGCAGCAGGAGCGCGATACCGGCCACGGACGGTGGCACGGCCAGGACGTCGGTCAGGAAGTACAGCAGGAAGATGCCCGGCACGGTGACCCAGATGCCCATGCCGACCGAACCGGCGGCGAACGGGACGAGTGCGCGCAGGGGAAGCCGAACGTCGGTCATGAACGCCTCCAGGAGATCCGCGGTAGGGGTGTCTTCAGAAAGCCAGGGCCAACCGGCGTACGGCCTCCCGCAGTTCCTCCGGGGTGCGGTCGCTGTAGGACAGCCGCAGATGCCGGGCCGAGGATCGCTGCCGGGGGTCCGCCGCGAAGTACTCGCCCGGCTGGTAGACCACGCCGTGGGCAGCCGCCCGCCGGAACAGCGCCGCGGGGTCCACGGAGTCGTCGGTGAGCCGCGGCCAGAGGAACAACCCGCCTTCGGGGGCTACGACGTGGAGGGCGCCCGGGAGTTGTTCCCGCAGGGCGTCGACCAGCACGCCGGCGCGCTCCCGGTACAGCGCGGTCGCGCCGCTCACGATCCGGTCGAACAACCGGACGTCGTCGGTGAGCAGTCGTTCGATGATCGCCTGGGTCACCGAGGATGTGTGGACGTCGAGGCGGTTGCGCAGCCGGGTCACCGGGTCCACGAGATGGTCGGGCAGCACCAGCCAGCCCACGCGCCAGCCGGGGCCGAGGGTCTTGGTGAAGGTGTTGACGTGGATCGCCCGATCCGACTGGTTGAAGGCCGCGACGCCCTGGTCCTGGCCGCCGAAGCGCAGTTCGCGGTACGGATTGTCGACGATCACGTAGAAGCCGTACCGCTCGGCGAGCTCGATCAGTGCCTGCCGCTTCGGCGCGGAGAGACTGACCTGGGCGGGGTTGTGGAAGTCGGGCACGGTGTAGGCGGCGGCGATCCGGGCGCCGGTGGCGAGCCGCCGGGCGAGGTGTTCGACATCAAAGCCGTCGGCCACGACCGGTACCGGCAGGATCCGTGTCGTCGACACCTCCAAGGCCCACAGGAAACCCGGGAACACCGGATCGTCCACCGCGACGGTGGCACCGCGCTCGACCACGGTCAGCACCGCCAGGGAGAGGCCGTGCATGCCACCGTTCGTCACCACGATCCGGCTCGGGTCGACGCCCTCCCGTCGCGCGATCCAGTCGCACAGCGCGGCGGATCCGCGCGCCGGTGTGTACTGCAGGCTCGCCGTCGCGGCGTCGGGGGCCTGCCACAGCTGGGCCGATGCCTTGCCGATCTCCTCGACCGGCAGAGCCTCGGGCGCGGGGATGCCGCCCAGCAGGCGAATCGTTCCGGGGGCGGGTGCGGCAAAGCTGGCGTCGACGAAGCCCTTCGGCGCCGAGAGCCCACGGGCCAGGGCCGTCAGCCCGCTCTGCTCCACGTCAGGATCTGCGGTCATGCGGTGCCTCCAGGTCCTGGGAGAGTTGTTCGGCCCGCCGTGCGAACAGGTGCGCCTCGCGTGCGGTGGAGTGCGTGCGGGCCCGTTCGACGGCGGCCCGGACAGCGGGGTGCGGTGCGCCGCGGGCCTGCAGCAGACGCGCCTTCAGCAGCAGGAGGAGCCCTTCGGCGTAACGCTGGCCGAAGTCCCATATCGCCTGGTCGGCTCGGTCGAGAGCGGCTCCGGCCCGATCGGGCGATCCGGCTGCCAGCCACATCTCGGCGATCAGCGCGTAGTGGTAGGCGATGCCCCATTGCGGCGGGTCGAGCAGGTGGGCGGTCAGGAGTTCCTCGGCCTCGGTCGCGGCGCCGGCCGGATTCTCGCCGGTGAGGGCGCGTGCCCAGCACCAGAACTGCCGGATGTAGAGGTCGATGTGGGAGCGGAGACGCACGAAGCCGACGGCAGCCCACCGCTCGCCGGCTCGCCGTGCCGCTTCGGCGTCCCCTGCCATGGAAGTGATCATGGTCGTGTAGTAGACCCAGACCGAGGCCGCGTACGGGTCCCCCGGGGTGTCCCAGGTGTCGACGAAAGCCAGCGCCACGTCGACATCACCGTGCAGCGCAGTCATGACCGCCCGCCAGCCGGGCCCTTCCCCCGGAATGCTGCCGTCCCGCCGGAGCGGTGTCTCCTCGTCCGGGGCCACGGTGCCGCCGACGGCGGCGACATCCTCCTTGGTGAAGGACCGGTACGCCTCGCCGATGTTGCCGATGTCCCACTGATGCAGGCCCCAGGCGTGCCGGCCGTAGCGTCGGACGGCCGGATCGGAGGACACCTGACCCAGCTCGTGCAGTCGGCGGGCCAACTCCCCACGGCCCTTCTCGATGGAGGTGTAGGCACCCATCATGCGGATGAAGAGGAAGTCGGCGGCCTCCGCCTCCCGGCCGAGGGCGGTGGCCAGGTACTCGGCCCGCTCCAGCAGATCGAACGTGGAGGCGTCGTACCCCGCGTGTCGTCTGACGACGATGGCGAGCAGCGTGAGGGCGGAGAACTCCAGTTCCATGAGTCCGGAAGCCCGGGTGACCTGTACGGCGGAGCGCAGCTGTCGGTTGGCGGACTCGAAGGCGAGTTTGGCTGCCGCGCGGCGCCCGGCGCGGATCAGCGCCTCCGCAACGCGCACGGGCTCGGCGAGGGGGCCGGCGGCCCACAGGTGGTACGCGAGGCGTTCGGCAACGTCCTCGTCGTCGGCATGGATCTGTTCGAGCGCGTCCGCGACACGCAGATGCAGCTGCGTGACCTGCACTTTGGACGCGGTCTCGGAGACCGACTCGCGCACCAGGTCGTGCGCGAAGCGGAGCGAGGACGGGTCATTCGGCCCGGGTTCGAGCAGCCCGAGAGTATGCAGCGGTTCCAGACGGTGGAGACAGTCCGCGACGTCCACACCGGTGGCACGGGACAGCAGCCTGAGGTCGACGTCGCGACCGATGAGCGCGGCCACACGCAGCAGGTCGCGGGCGCGATCGTCGAGCCCGGCCATCCGGTCGCGGACGACGTCATGGACGGTGGACGGGACCCCGGCCGAGGCGGACGTGTCGCCGTCGCCGATCGCGCCGTTCCCGCTGAGAAGCCGGGACAGTTCACGGACGAAGAACGGATTGCCGGAGGTACGGGCATGGATGGCGCGGGCGACGGCGTCGCCGGGATCCTGGCCGGCCTCGTGACGGACGAGTTCGGCCACGTCGGCCGGACCGAGCGGACCGAGCCGGAACCTCCGGTGACCGGGCAGCCGGCTGGCGGCGGCCAGCACCCGGGAGAGGTCCGAGCCGAGTGTGGGTGCGCGGTCGCGTAACGCGCCGATGAGCGCGGTGCCGTGGGGCAGCCGTCCCGCCAGGTGCTGCAACAACTGGAGGGAGGTGGCGTCGGCCCATTGGAGATCGTCGAGTATCAGCAGTGTCGGCCGCCGCGCCGAGGCTTGTCCGACGAGGGCGACGACCTGTTCGAACAGCCGGAACTGGGCGTTGCCGTCGGGAAGTTCCCGGGTCGCGTCGTCCCGCGCCGCGAGGAGGCTGCCCAGCCCGCCGGTGAGCCACTGTTCGCTCGCCGGAACGGGCAGGCTGTGGACGACCTGGCTCAGTGCCTGCTCCCACGGCCACATCGCCGGTGTCCCGTCGCCCTCCAGACAGGAGCCCCAGACGGTGAGTGCTCCCAGCCGGCCCGCCACGGCGGCGGCCTCCTCCAGCAGCCGGGTCTTGCCCGCGCCCGGTTCGCCTTCGACGACGCCGATCGCGGTGTCGCCGGCGAGTGCGCGCTCCACGATGCGCCGCAGCATGGCGAGTTCCTCGGTCCGACCGATCAAGGTGGCCGCCGTGGTCCGCCCGACTTCCTCGTCCGCTTCCCGCACCGGCGGCGGCGCCGGGAGCTGGGTGAGTATCCGCCGCTGTGCGTCCTCCAGTGCCGGACCCGGGTCGATGCCGAGTTCGTCGGCGAGCCGGTCGCGGACCTGCCGGAACACCGCCAGCGCCTCCGCCTGGCGTCCGGCGGCGCCGAGAGCGCCGACGAGACCGGCCAGCACGGGTTCGTTGAACGGTGCCATCGACGCGGCCAGTTGCAGAGCCGCGAGCACCCGCTCCGGTTGTCCCATCGACACGGCAAGCTCAGCCGCCGTCGTGCACGCGTCGTAGAACTCGTTGTCGAGTGCGGCGAAGACCGTCGTGGCGATTGTCCCGTCGGCGATGCCGTCGCCCGCCGAGCCGTGCCACAGCCCGAGCGCTCCGACGTAGTGATCGAGGGCCACTTCGTGATCGTGCCGAGTCAGCGCGGCCCCGGCGGCATCGACGAGTTCTCGGAAGGCGACGAGGTCCAGCGTGGCAGGGCCGGCGGCGAAAAGGTAGGAATTGCCGCGACGGTGGAGAAACGATCCGGCTTCGCGGACGGGCAGCAGCGGCTCGAGCAGCCGTCGCAACGCGCCGACGTACTTCTGGAGAATGTTCACCGCCGACGCCGGGACGTCCTCGGCCCAGATCAGGTCGACCAACTCGCTCGTACTGATCGGTTTGCCCGCGCGGGCAAGCAGCACCGCGAGCAGATGCGACTGCTGCCGAGGCCCGGGGTCCAGTTCGACGCCGTCCCGCCAGATCCGCAACGGACCGAGAATCTGCAGACGCAGATGTCCGCCGGATGAAGCCATGCCCACCCCTACCCCCCACTCACGGCCCGACCACGATCGGCTGCGGCATATTCATTTTACGGTTGCTTCGCAGCCTGGGTCCATGCGCTGAGGCGACCGCTGGGCGACGCCAATTCAGCAGGACGTGAACCCGTCCCGCCCGGCGCCCTTTGGACGAACTGCTCTCCGACGTGATGGCGGATGAGCGCGGGCCGGGTTCTCGACGTGGCTCGGACGGTGCGTGCGCCCGCTCGGCGACGGCGCGGAGGGTGGCGACCGGTTCACCGCGTGCCCGCGACACCCGTGCCCGCAGCAGAAACGGCAGGCTCTCGGCGTACGTTTCGATGACCGGGTCCGCCCGGTCGAGCGCCGCGTCGGCCTCGCCCGCCGTTTTGGTTGCGGCCGGCCCGTCCTACTGACCGATCACCAGGTCCTCGGTGGGCAGTGTCTGGCAGGCCAGCCGCCAGCCAGCCGCCAGTTCGTCGGCGGAGAACATCCCCCGAGTGTCGGTCTCGTAGGCGCCGGAGAGCACCCGCACCCGGCAGGTGCCGCAGGCGCCTTCGCCGCACGACTGGGGAAACGGGACGCCGACGGCGTTGGCGGCGTCGAGGACGGACTGCCCGGGGCCGCAGACGAACGCCGGGGTGCCGTCGGCCGTGCCGATCACGAACTCGGTGACACCGGCCGCCGCGGCGGCGACGGCGATGGCGTGGGCCTTCTCCCGGCGGGTCTCCCTGCTCCGGCCCGACACGAACGCCTCGGTGCGGACGGCCTCGCGCGGCACCCCCAGTTCCGTCAGACGGCCGATCAGGTCGCTCATCATCGACGCGGGCCCGCACAGGTGCACCCGGGTCGTCGGACCGGCATGGGGCCGCAGCTCGTCGAGGCCGATCCGTCCCTGCCGGTCCGTCGTGAAGACCGACACCGTCAGCCCCGGCAGCCGGGCCCGCAGCGCCGAGATCTCCGCCTCGAACAGCACCTCGTCCCGGGTCCGGTGGCTCGCCAGCAGCACGATCCGCCCCGGGTGACCGGCGTCGGCCGCCGCGTACAGCACGCTCATCAGCGGGGTGATGCCGACGCCCCCGGCGATGAGCAGGAGCGTGCCGTCCTCGCCGGTGCCCTTCTCCCCGGTGCCCGGCCGCCAGGTGAACTCGCCGTGCGGACCGCTCACCCGCAGCGCGAGCCCGACCTCCAGCTCCTCGTGCAGGAAACCCGAACCGAGCCCGTCCGGCTCGTGCTTGACCGCGATCTCCACGAAGCCGTTCTCCCCGGGGCCGCTGCAGATCGAGTACGAGCGTTCGATCGGTTCGACGGCGACAGGCAGTTCGACCTTCAGGTACTGTCCGGCGGCGAACGAGAACGGCATAGTGCCCCCGGCCAGGGGTTCCAGGCGGATCCGCCGGACCGTCGGGGTCAGCGCCTCGACACCGGCCACGCGCAGATAGCCCTCCCAGGGACCTTCCCCGGGCGGGGCCGGGTCCCGGGTCACCCCGCCGGAACGGATGGCCCGCCACATCGTCCCGAGCTGCCGGGGCTTGAGGACCGCGTTCGCCGCCATCAGCCCGCCTGCCAGCGCCCCGACCACACCGGAGCCCCAGGCGTCCTGCCCGGCGACGAAGAGCCCCTTGACGGGCGTACGGCATCCCGCCCGCGCGGAGCGCAGCCGCTGGGGAGTCGCCGCGAGCCCGTAGAAGGAACCCAGCACGCTGTGCTGGTAGGTCTCGAAGGACAGCGGCGTCGCCAGTTCCGCGAAGGCGATCGTCTCCCGGAAGCCGGGCCAGCGTTCCTCCAGGCGGGCGATCAGCCGTTCGGTCAGCTCGTCCTTGAACTTCCGGTAGCTGTCCGGCCGTTCGTGCTCGGGGGTCCCGCGCCACTGGTCGACCACCTTGGGGTCGACGATCTCCAGCAGCTCCACGGTGTGGAACCGGGCGGCGGGGTTGTTGAGCGACGCGAACGAGACGTACAGCGTGCCTTGCCCCAAAGGGCGATGAACGCTGTCGTGCTCGTCGAGATCCGGCATGAACCAGTGGTTCTCGCCGCGCAGCCCGAACTCGGCCGGCGACCGGTCCAGCCCGAGAAACAGCATGACCGCCGACCGTTCCGCGGGCAGCTCCGCCAGTTCGTGGCTCTTCCCGATCAGGGCGTACGTGTTGCGCACTCCGGCCGCCGAGACGACGGTGTCCGTCCGCACCCGGTACCGGCGGCCGTTGGCGGTGTCCTCGACGTCGACACCGGCCACCCTGCCCCCCTCGACCACGACCTCATGGACCCGCTGCCGGGAGCGCAGCACCACGCCGTACCGCGCGAGGATCTCCAGAACGACCCGGTTGAGCTCCTGCGGACCGCCCACGGGATGCGCGGTGCCCTCCATGAAGAAGGTCAGCGGGACCGCCGCGTGGTAGCCGAACGCGCTCGACGCCGGCGGAGTGCCGTAGAGCCCCCATCGCGCGGCCAGCACGGCCCGCAGCTCCGGATCGCGGACACTGCGGGCAACCTGGTCCCGCAACGACCGGTACGCCGACGGGAAGAGCCGCTCGACGACGGGCGTACCCGCTTTCCGTACGCCGGCGGGGAACGACGCGAGGACATTGCGCGCGGTCAGCCCGGCCATGGCCCGGCGTGTGGTCCGGAAGAAGCCGTCGATCGCGTCGGCCTCGTCGGGGAACCGTTCCTTCAGACGCGCCCGGAGCCGTTCCTTCGTGGCGGGTACGGCGAAGTCGAACCCCGGGAAGTGCAGCGCGTCGTACTCGTCCGGCAGCGGCCAGAGCTGCGCCCGTCCGTCCGTCATGAACCCGAGGAACGGGCCGGCGTCCGCGCTCATGTAGTGCAGCCCGGTGCCGAAGCGGTATCGCCCGGCGCGGGAGAACTCGTGCGTCATCCCGCCGAGCGTGTAGTGCTGTTCGAGGACGAGAACCCGCTTCCCGCCGAACTGCGCGATCGCGCGCGCCGCCGAGAGGCCGCCCATACCCGACCCGATCACCACGACATCGGCTTCCTCGTCCGACACCATCGGCACCCCCCAGTCAGCTGTCCTCCGAGGCGCTCAGATTGGCCGGACCGGCTTGACGTCGACTGAATGATCAGTGAAGCCCACCCGGAACCAGGTGCCGGCCTCATTCAATCCCCGTCCAGTGCGACGCCATAGCTTTGCGTCGATCCGCACGCCCGAGGAGAGGCTGGTCCATGCTGAACGGGAAACCGACGATCGTGCTCGTACACGGAGCCTTTGCCGACAGCAGCGGCTTCACCACCGTCACCAAACGGCTTGTCGCCGACGGCTATTCAGTGATCGCCGCGCCGAATCCACTTCGAGGGCTCGCCTTTGACGCGGCACACGTCAAAGCACTGCTGGACAGCATCGAGGAACCGATCGTGCTGGTCGGGCACTCGTACGGCGGTGCAGTCATCTCCACTGCCGCCGAGGGAAACGCGAACGTGAAGGCACTGGTCTACCTGGCGGCGTTCGTGCCGGAGACGGGCGAGAGCGCGCAAGCACTGGTCGAGAAGTTCCCGGGCAGCACCGTGGGCGAGTCCCTCAAGCCTGTGCCGCTGCCCGACGGCCAGGTCGACCTCTACATCGACCCGAAGGTCTTCCATCCCCATTTCGCCGCCGACGTGTCGGCAGAGGAAGCCGCCCTCTACTCGATCACCCAGCGCCCGGCCACCGGCGCCGCCTTGGGCGAGCCCGCCGCCGGTCCGCAGGCCTGGCACACCATCCCGAGCTACAACCTGATCAGCGGCGCCGACCGGATCATCCCACCGGCGACGCAGGAGTTCATGGCCCAGCGCTCCGGCGCGAAGACCCAGGTGGTCGAGGGTGCCTCGCACATGGTGTTCGTCTCGCGGCCGGGCGCGACGGTGGGCCTCATCGAGACAGCCGTGCAGGAGCAGACGCTCACGCAGTAACAGTCCGATGATCCATGGGAGGGAACATGCACAAGAGCGAAAAGGCCATGAGGTGGGGTCTGCGGATCCATCTCTTCTGGTACGTCGTCGCCAATCTGGCCCAGGTGGTGCTGTGGGGCATCCTCACCCCTGACCGATTCTTCTGGCCCTTGTGGTCGATTCTCGGCTGGGGTGTCGGGCTGGTGATCCACTTCTGGGTGATCCGTGCGAAGTCCCGCTCACTGGTCCGGCAATGAACTGAGCCAACGCGAGGGAGAAAGGAGGAGATTCATGTCCGAGAAAGTGGTCTCGGGGCGCAACACCGCCGCCGCCGAAGGCGACATCGTCGTCTTCCACATAGGGCTACGGATCAACCGGCTGCGAGCATTCTCCAGCTGGTTTCCGGCATTCATGTCGATGCCACGCATGCTGCGCGAGCTGTCGGAGGAGAAGGGCAGCGGGCTTCTCGGCTACAAGGTGCTCTACGGCAGCCTCCGGGACTTCTACGTCGTCCAGTACTGGACCGACAAGGAGCGGCTCCTCGCCTACGCCCACCAGCAGGACAAGGAACACCGGCCCGCGTGGACGGAGTTCAACCGGCGAGCACGCGCCGGAAAAGGTCATGTGGGTATCTGGCACGAGACGTTCATCGTCCCGGCGGGCTCCTACGAATCGGTGTACGTCGACATGCCCGCATACGGCCTCGGCGCCGCGACAGGTGTCGTACCGGTCGGTCGGCGCGGAGACACGGCGGCCCAGCGCCTGCGGGCGGCAGAGAGGTAGGCGTCCGCTCCGCGAAGATCGCTCACGGTTGCCTGGAGACTCCGTTCCGCTCCAGGCAACCTCTGCACCTGCGCTACTCTCCGCGATCACCTCACAACCTCCCGCCACGATTGGCGTCTCAAGCGAATACTCCCGGACCAGTAGCGGACCAAACGGCCCCGTCGCCCCCTGCCCGGACGACGCGCACAAGCTAGACATCCACCGCGTCGTGCCGATGGCCGAAGCCTGGAACTCCGGCACTTCGACGTGGTCTGCGGCTGGGCGGGAGCGCTACGCGAACGAGTCGGTGATCCGCGGTCCCTGCGGGTGGTATCGGCGGCGACAAATAGATCGAGGGGGAACCGAGACCCGGCCCAGTGGCTGCCCTCGTTCCCAGGCGACCGGTGCACCTACCTCACAGACTGTGTGACGAAAAAGATGTACTGGCAGCTCGCCGCCGTTGAGGCGGAACAGGCGTCCCTTACCCAGGAGTTGGCCGCCTGCCAGAACGCGCGCGCAAAGGTCACGTTAGCTCGCCGAGCAGGGTGGCCACCACATCGCTCAGGCCTCGGGCAGCCCGTCCAGACGGCGCGCGCGATCCTGGGTGGCCGCGAAGGAGCGGTCCCAGGAGTTGATGCTGCGCCTCCAGACCTGGTCGCTGCCGTGTGCGGTCGGAGCAGGTGACCTCCAGCAGCCACCGAGATAGCACCACGATCAAAGGAGGCCCTGTGTAGCACATTTCTGAGCGATGATGTTCGCAGAGTGACCGAGCCGATCGGGGGATCAGCCATGCATCTGAGCCGCGTCGAAGTGAGCGGTCTGCGCGCGAGCGCAGAGACTCCAATGAGCTGTCACCTTCCCGGCAGGTTCAGTGTGCTGATCGGTGCGAACGGCGCGGGCAAGACGACACTCACAGACGCGCTTTACCTCGCGCACCCAGGGAGCCGGTTTCCCGTGCTCCCCAGGCCGACTTCAGCTGTCCTGGCGTCACCTGATGCCGGCGTAGAGCGCAGCATCGACATCACGTATGCGCTGGGCGACGACCTCGAGGCGGAGGGACGGCTTGGCCGTGAGCTTCACACCACGGGGCACCGGCGCCTCGGTGCAGACGCTGAATCCTGGAGTGTCACCCTTCACCAACAACTGGGAACAGTCACCTCCCGCCTGGCCAACAGCCGAGGGCCGAGGCCCCGCAGCTTTCACAGATCCGACCGCCGGGAACGAGGTGGGCCAGGAAGCGCAGACGGCCGCACTGCGTGCATGCCGGCTGGCGCGCGTCTGTGTAGCCGGCCTCGATCAGGCGCAGATGATCTGCGTGATCTGGCGGTTCGTCGACGGCCGTGCGGTCGAGATCTGGGATCACTTCGCCGACGTGTCCGCGTGGGACGCGTTCTGGGAGTCGCCCGCCGACCCCGGCACCGAGGCAGGCACGAGATGAGCGTCGCACTCGTCACGGGCGGCTCGCGCGGTATCGGCCGCGCCGTCGTGGAGCGTCTGGCCGAGGACGGCTTCGACATCGCCTTCACGTTCAAGGGGAACACCGCCGCGGCCGAGGAGGCGACCGCCTCCGTCACAGCGAGCGGGCGCCGCGCCCTCGCCCTCCAGGTGGACGCGGCCGACCCCGACCGGATGAGGGGGGTCGTGCAAACCGTCATCGACACCCTCGGCCCCATCGCCGTGCTCGTGAACAACGCGGGCGCGGGGGAGGCGCGGCCTCTCGCGGACATCACGACGGAGGAGATCCGGCAGAACGTCACCATCAACTTCGTGACGCCGTTCGTGATGATGCAGGAGGCGGCGAAGTCGATGAAGCCGGGCGGCCGGATCATCGCGATCTCCACCAGCCTGACGTCGCTGCTGCTGCCGGGCACGGCACTCGGCACTCCCGCGAAGCTCGCGGGGGAGGCCCTCACAGCCATCGCCGCGAAGGAGTTCGGACCGCTCGGGATCACCGTCAACGCGATCGCCGCCGGGGCGACCGACACCGAGGGCTTCCGGGCGACGTCGGGGCACATGCGCGGCGCCATGGAGGCCTCGTCGCCCTTCGGCCGGCTCGGCCGGCCCGAGGAGATCGCCGCGGCCGTCGCCTTCCTGGCGGGGCCCGACGGCCAGTGGGTCAGCGGTCAGACGGTACGGGTCAATGGCGCACTGGTCTGACGGCGAGACGACGGAAGGAGCCGCCGTGGAGAGCACACTGTCGGACCGGGAGGGGGCACTGGCCGGCCGTACCGCGGTCGTCACCGGAGGGAGCTCGGGCATCGGGCTCTCGATCGCCCGGGCCCTTGCCTCGCGGGGAGCCCGCGTCGTCATCGGTGCGCGTGACGAGAGCAGGGGAACAGCGGCCGCCGAAGCGATCGGAGCCGAGTTCGTCCGGGCCGACGTCAGCGACGTCGACGAAGGCCGTCGGCTGATCGAGCAGGTCGTCGACCGGTTCGGGCGGGTCGGCATCCTGGTGAACACGGCCGGGATCTTCGACGTCGGCCCCTCGGAGGAATTCTCTGAGGAGCGATGGGACGCCGTGGTCTCGACGAAGCTGAAAGGCGCGTTCTTCTGTACGGCCGCAGCGATTCCGTCGATGCGCGAGGCGGGCTGGGGACGGGTCATCACCGTGTCGGCCAATCCCAAGCCGTATCCCGGCGCGGCCGCCTACCGCGCCGCGAACGCGGCCATCAGCGCTCTGACCACCACCTGGGCGCTGGAGTACGGGAGGTCGGGCATCACCTTCAACGAGATCAGGCCTGGACTGATCGACACCCCGGCGACGGAACCGATCACGACGAATCCCGCGATGCTCGCGCACGCTGTCACGGGCATCCCGGCCGGGAGGATCGGAGCCAGTGACGAGGTCGCCGCCGCTGCCGTCTACCTGGCGAGCGAGGATGCCCGCTACCTGCAGGGGGCGTCGCTCGTCATCGACGGTGGCCTGAGTCTGGGCTGGTCGTACGGGGGCTGACCGCTCCGTTCAGCTCTGCAGGATCTTGATCGCCGATCCGCCCAGCCGACGTGGAGGGCGGCGGAGCCGATGAGGTTGCCGGACACCTACGCCTTCAGCTCCGCGATCCGGGCGTGATCAGCCGGATCGCGAAGCTGGAGGCGCTCGCGAAGGGGCACGCGGAGACGGGGGGTCGTTCACAGCGAAGAAGCGAATGTAGGTGCCTCGAAGCCCCTCCCCCAGCACCTCGTCCGTGAGGCTCCCGGGCAGGTAGGCGAGAATGACCTGCCCGATGGACGAGGAGAGCAGACGAGGAGAGCAGACGCAACGTGGCACGGCCACGCACCAGCAGCGGCAGGCAGCGGGCAGGTGCCGTACGCCCGGCTCACCACGATCGGGCCGCGGCATCCCCGGACCGGAGGGGGTCGTTTCGTTCGTCGCCAAGCGCGGAGGCACCGCGAGGGCGTGCGGTGGATCCGCCGCATCGGTTGGCAAGGTCTCACACGGACAGGTGGCGCGACCGCGGGCGCAGGCGGGAAGGTCGGTCTGCTCGGACAGCGCCCAGCACACCGCATCGTGCGCATCGGACACGATCACCGTGTCGGCTTCCAGCAGGCGCGACAGCATGGCGGGCACTTCCTGGACACCGCCGGGAGCTCGCGGAATCACCGTGATCTCCTCGATGTGCCGAGGGTCGCCGACCGCCACCCCGCCTAGAGCTGGACGCGCTCGGCGACTTCGTCGACCAGCTCAAGGACGTCTCCGGCGTGCTTGTCCAGCAGCAGGTGGAGCGAGTAGAGGGTGGCTCCGCGCATAAGTCAGTGGTGCTTCTTGTAGAGGCCCTGGGGGCTTCCGAAGCGTCACGGAGCTGAAGCCTTGGAAGCTCAGCTCAGAATGCACACACTTTGCTAAGCTAGACGCCTTTTCGCTCGCTCGCCATGCGGGTGTCAATATTGGCCAATCTCGCAGGTGGCACCTGGTGAGATAGCACTTCGGGGGTGCCGTACTGCGCTCCTCATGCCACTCGGATAGATGGCCAGAAGCACACGCATGAGCGTAGTGTGTATTCACAGTAAGGGTCATGCGAAGCCGACATGCGCAGTTGTCCGCAGGCCCGATGGAACGAGGCGATGCCATGGATGCGGACCGGGCACAGCTCCCGGCCGTGCTTGCAGATGCTGCTTTCCCTGGCACCGCGGTTGCCGCGACACCGGTCGCCTCCCGGCACGGTTCCGACGGGGGCGCGCCCGCCCCGAGGACGCGAGTGCCGACCGAGTGGCCGCCGCATCCCGCGCCGTGGAGGGCGACGCGGGCTTGATCCCCCAAGGAGTCACCATGTCCGATTCGATCAAGGTCTGCCCCGCGAGCATCGAAACTACCTGTGCGGCGCCGTGGTCTGTCGCGTTCGTCGCGGAGCCGGCCGTACTGCTGCCGGAGGCGACCGGTGACTGGGCGGCATGAGAGGCGGACCACCGTGATCACCGGAGCCGTCGGCGGGATCGGTCGCGCCTACGTCCTCGGACTGGCCGCCAGATCGCAGCCGTCGCGGTACCGGACCGGGCCAACGCCACCCCGGCCGTCAAGGAGATCCACGACATGGGCGGCCGGGCCGTCGCCGTGCAGACCGACCTCACCCCGGGCATGCGCGAGCAGGGCTGGGACCGGATCGTCATCACCCCCGGCATGGTCCACACAACCAGCCACGACCGAAGCCGGACCGGCCGACCTGTTCAAGGCCGTCCCCCCAGATGCAGGCCATCCGGCGACCGCAGGTCTCCGAGGACCTCACCGGCAATGCTCTCCTTCCGCGTCTCCGACGACGCCGCATTCATCACCGGCCAGACACTCATCGCCAACAGCGGACTCATACGATCATGAATACGACAGGAGTGGTCGCCTCGACAGGAGGCGGTCGCATGCCCAGCCCGGCAACCGGACCCAGTACCAGAAGACCAAGCCTCGCCTCCTCGTCGCAACAGCCGAACGGAGCGTGGCTAACCGGCCAACACGCCTACATCCAGCGCCCCCTTGAGACACCGGACGGAGCCTGCGCGTTCCAACCCCGCCTCCCGCGACAGTCCCTTCCCGAGGTGCGAGGAGCGAGTGCGAAGAGCACGATGGCTGGCGGAAGGGCACCCGGCCAGGCCGGAGCCGGGTTGTGAAACCGGTGGAAAACAGCTCCAAGGGCGTACGCCAGCGAATGGAGACCGATCGGCCGGGCAATCCCGCCGATCGCCGGAATCACCTGTGGGGCCATCGACTGATCCGCTCCCACCACTCCCACATCCAGCACAGCACCACACTCCCGAAAGAGGCCTGTCATGTCCGTAGAGACCGGTGAGGCGTTCACCACCGAGAACACCGCCATGCTGCTCATCGACCACCAGGTCGGCACCATGAGCTGGGTCGGCTCCATCGCCTTCGAGGAGATGAAGGCCAACGCCCTCGCGCTGGCCAAGGCCGCCAAGGCCCTCGACATGCCGCTGGTGCTGACCTCGTCCATGGAGGAGTACGCCCAGGGCCCCCTGCTGGCCGAGCTCGCCGAGATAGCACCCAAGGAGTTCGCCGCCCGCGTCCAGCGCCAGGGCGTCGTCAACGCCTTCGACGACAAGAACTTCGCCGCCGCCGTCAAGGCCACCGGCCGCACGAACCTGATCATCGCCGGCGTCACCAACGACGTCTGCACCGTGTTCCCCACCCTCACCGCCCTTGAGGCGGGACACCCCGTCCAGGTCGTCGCCGACGCCGGAGGCTCCCCGTCCAAGATCGCCGATGACATCGCCGTCCGCCGCATGGACAAGGCCGGCGCCACCATCACCTCCACCAACCAGCTCCTCGCCGAACTCGCCGAGAACTGGACCACCGACAAGGGCGGCAAGATGATCGGCATCGTCATGGAACTACTCCCCCAGAGCTGAACCAGTCGCCGCCACCACCCGACATGACGGCCGGGCGGGGAGTGGAGCTGGAGGCTGGCCTGCGCCCCGCCCGGCGCCCTGGACTGCCCAGTGCCCATGTCACCCGGCACCAGCAGGAGCGGTACACGTCGCGCCCCCTCGCCGACCGCGTGTACACCGGCGAACCACCTGCGTGGTAAAGGTGGTTCGGCGATCACGGAGACCGGCTACGACAAGGACAACCAGGCGCGCGACGCGCACGAGCTGCTCCAGGTCCTGGGGCTGACGGGCCCGGTCCGCCTGGTCGGGCACGACATCGGCGGCATTGTCCCCTTCCTTCATGCCCGCCTCCGCCCCGAGCAGCCTCGGCGTCAGCGGGCTCTTCCACTGCCGCTTCGTCATGCCCCCACGTACCGGAATTGCTCTTCCAGGGCACCCACTTACGTAAGGATCCGCGTCATGTCCATGGCTTTCCTGGCCCAGCGCGAACAGCAGCAGACCCTCGAATGGCTGGACGGCGGCACGTTCTCCGTCCTCCTCGACAGCAAGGCCACGGAAGGCCGGCTCACCGTGGGAAGGTTCGACGTCGCCAAGGGCGAGGCGCCGCCGTTCCACATGCACACCCGCGAGGACGAGATCTTCATGCTCATCAA